>CAZUGP010000073.1:0-4774 GCA_964619965.1 uncultured Acidobacteriota bacterium | reverse complement strand
AGTCGTCGTCTACTTTGGCTCACTCGAAATGCCCTCCGCGTGTCGTGACGCGTTCTTTTTCGCAACTGAACTTTGCCACGACTGGCGGGCGTTTCGAGTGTTATTCCTTCACGATTCCTCTCGGATCACGCTTGATCAAGGCCTAGCTGCGCTCCCCGCTCTCGCCGTCGAGCTCCTCGGCCTCGGACCGATCTCGGTTCCTACAGGTGCGACCTACGCGATCGCCGTCGGTGACTTCGACGGAAATGGGATCCCGGATCTGGCCGTCGCCGCCGCCGCGTCCGCTCGTGTCCGCCTCGTCCTCGCAGATCGCGTCGGCGGTTTCGAGCCCGGAACGGACGTCTTGGTCGGGTCGTCCCCGGTTTCCTGCGCCGTCGGCGATTTCAACGCGGACGGCGTCGTCGATATTGCGGTGGGCCTCGAAGCCGGGGTCCGGATCTTGTCCGGGGACGGGCACGCCGGATTCTCTCTTTCCCCTGTCTTGGCCATCGAGGGACTCGAGGGAACGCGAGTCGCGACCGGCGACTTTGACGGCGACGGTCTCTGCGCGGGCGATGTTCCAGTCACGGAATCGAGGCGTGCTCAAATCAGAGTCTTGAGCTCCGCCCAATCGAGCGCGTATCCCAGCGCTCGCTTCACCTCACGATGTCGGGACGGGGCGAGGAGTCCGAGACGATCGCCGATGAGGCCTCGCTCGATCGGGCGCAGCGTGTCGAGATTCGCGACGCAGGCGCGAGGAAGACCCTCGCGTTTCCCCAGGGGGATCTCCTGGGGAATTCCGCGCACGTGAGTCGTAACCTCCGCAACGAGCACCCTCTGCAGGTACTCGTAGGCGGGAGTGCGGGAGAGCAGAAGGACCGGTCTGCGGCCCGCCGGTCGTGGGAGGTCGGCCCACCGTAGCTCGAACTGTCTCACCGTTTCTTCGCCCGCCGTTTTGGCTCCGCAATCGTCCAGGGTTCCCACGGCGGTTCCGGCCAGGCCCCATCCGCCTTGTCGGGGTCGCGGAGATATGCTGCTCGGGTTTCCCGTTCCTCCAACTCCCACAGTGCACGACGGATGGCCCCACGGATGAATTCCGAGCGGCGGCGCGAGCGCGCCGGTGCAGCGCGTTCGAGGCGAGCGGCGGTCTCGGGGTCGAGTTCAACGAGGATCTGCTTGACCATCAATTATAGTATATGTTCTTCCAGTGGCTCACCCCAACGAGGACCCACAAAACCGTCGGTCGTGTCGGGCGCCAGAGACGCTATTCGCGTACCGGCCGGTCCCACCCGAGCCGCTGCAGCAAGGCCCGATGCTCGGGCTGCACGCGCAACTCTTCGGAGAGAATCCCTCGTTGCAGCAGCGGGACCACCATGGGGTCGCGATCGTCGGCGGCGCGGAGCCAGCGGGAGACCGCTTCGTCGCGGCGGCCGATCGCCATCGCCGCCACCGCCAGCACCGCGCCTTGGACGTACTCGGTGCGCGAGCGTGCCACGAGCTCGTCGAAGATCGCCTGCGCGGGCTCGAGATGGCCAAGCTTCGCGTGCGCGATCACGAGCCCCATCAGAAGCCACGCGTGCCGGCCGAACCGGGGAATGGCCCTCTGGGCGTCCTCGATCGCGCCGGCGTACTCCCGTCCGGTCAACCGAGCCATCACCATGATCCAGTAGCCGTACAAGGCCTGCGGGTCGAGCCGGATCGCCTTCTGCGCTTCGATCGCCGCCTCCTCCGCGCGGCCGTCGAACGTGAGCACGAGCCCGAGGTGAGCGTGCAGGATGTGGCTCAACGGGTCGCGATCGAGTGCTACGCGCAGCTCGTGCACCGCGGTGTCGATGTCGCCCATGACGTAGCAGTGGTGGAAGACCGCGCACATGGCACGCACGTTGCCATCAGCGGGTGCCAAGGCGATCGCCCGCTCCCACGCCGCCGACGCGGCCGTTCGATCGAATTCGACGACCAGGGCGACCAAGGCGCTCGACACCGCCGCATCGGCCGAGGTCGAATCCGCCTCACGCGCACGGCGCGCGGCTTCGATCGCCGCGGCGCCGGTCTGCCGCGGATCGGACATTCCCCAGAAACTGGCAAGCACGAGGGCGTGGGACAGGCCCGCCTGCGCTCCTGCAAATTGCGGGTCGAGCGCGATCGCTCGCCGGAACGAGTCGATCGCTTCGAGCGTGCCCGCGCCGCGTCGATGCATCTGGGCCGTTCCCTTGAGATACGCGTCGTAGGCGTCGAGGTTGCGCGTGCGTTGCTCGCTTCGGCTGCCGCCGGGAGCTTCCCTGAGTGTCAGCTCCAGCTTAGAGGCGATGGTCGCGGCGATCTCATCCTGAATGGCGAAGACGTCTTCGATCGTCCGATCGTACCGTTCGGACCAGACTTGGTAGCCGCTGTCGGTATCGACCAACTCGACCGAGATGCGCAACCTGTTCCCCGACTTGCGCACGCTGCCGTCGAGCAAGTGCCTGACGCCCAGGCGCTCGCCGATCGTCCGGAGGTCTTCGCGCACTCCTTTGAATGCGAACGACGAGGTGCGCGCCACGACGTGCAGGCCGGGTATTCTCGCGAGCAGGTGGATGATCTCCTCCGACATCCCTTCGGCGAAGTAGTCGTTCTCGCGCTCGCCGCTCCTGTTCTCGAATGCGAGCACGGCAATCGATGGAGTCGCATCGGCGACGTTCGCGGAGCCGATTGCGCGCAGTGCCTTGGCCAGCGCCGCCATCGACCCGAAGCGGTGCCGCGCGTCGTGCGACGTCGCTCGTCGGATCACCTCTTCGAGCTGTGGATCGACTCGTCCCGCCCGCATGCCGGTGACGGTTTCCTCCGACTCCTCACGCGACCCGATTCCGACCGTAGTCAGCATCTCCGAGAGAACGCAGGCGAGGCTGTACTGATCGGTACGGCCGTCGATCACGGAGGCGCCCGAGATCTGCTCGGGGCTCATGTAGCCGCGCGTGCCGATCGCGGCGCCGGCCTCGGTCAGTCGCGTGACGTCGGCCGTGGTCTTGCTGAGGGCGATTCCGAAATCGCCGAGGAGCGGGCGCTCCTCGTGCAGCAGGATGTTCTCCGGCTTCACGTCGCGATGGACGATGTCATGCCGGTGCGCGTACTCCAGCGCGTCGGCCAGCTCCACGACCAATTGCACCGCGATCTCGATCGAGAACGCTGGCCCGGAATTCAGCCGGCTGCGCAAGGTCCCGCCGGGCACGTACGGCATCACGTAGAAGATCAGGCCGTCCGCCTCGCCACTGTCGAACAGCGGAAGGATCGACGGGTGCTGCAGGCGCGCGGTGGTGCGGATCTCGCTCAAGAACCGCTCCGGGCCGATCCGCGCGGCGATCTCCGGCTTCAAAACCTTGATCGCGACGTCCCTGCCGTGCCGCAGGTCCTCGGCCAGGTAGACACTGGCCATCCCTCCCGTCCCGATCGCGCGCACCGGCCGATAGCGACCGGCGAGCGCGGCGACGAGCTTTTCGGGAATCGTCACGACATCTCGATGCTTTCGATCGCCCTCACATGTTGCGCCATCGGTCACGACCCCGCTACGAGATCCTACATCAGGAACGACGCCGATCGGTCCCTCGTTGACATGCCACCGGACCACGCGGTAGGGTTTTGCCCCAGGGCGGGGGGTCAGATCGCCTGACAGCATCACCGACATGGGCAGGTTGCCCTGAGGGCCGTGCCGATGAACCGATGTCTTTCGGTTTTTTGCCTTGCTCTTCTCACGCCGGTGGGCATACCCATCGTCGCATCGGGCGGGAGCGTGGGGAAGTCGCATGACCGCTTTGCGCTCGTCACGGCCGGCGAGGTTTCCGGCGAATTGAAGGAATGGCACGCGGTCACGGTGACCTTCGACGGCCCGCAGTCCGCGGAAGCCGCAACGCCGAATCCGTTCACCGATTTTCGGCTGGATGTTGTCTTCACCGGTCCTTCGGGGCAGATCTACAAGGTTCCCGGTTACTACGCCGCCGATGGAGACGCGGTTGAGTCCGGCGCGACTTCCGGGAACAAATGGCGGGTGAGGTTCTGCCCGGACGCAGCGGGCTCATGGCAGTACCAGGCGTCGTTCGTTGAAGGACCGAATATAGCGGCGCAGCTCACCGGCGGCACGGGCGCGGGCTACTTCGATGGGGACACGGGTAGCTTCGACGTCGAAGCGACGGACAAGCCGGCCGACGGAGTCGATCTGAGGGGGAAAGGGAAGTTGGAGTATGTCGACGACCATTACCTCCGGTTCCGAAACGGCCGCTATTTCATCAAGTCCGGCTCAAACATTCCGGAGAGATTCCTCGAATACGACGATTTTGACAATACGCCGCCGAACCTCGACTACTCAACCCATGTTGCCGATTGGCGCAGCGGTGACCCAACCTGGAGGAGCGGCAAGGGAAAGGGAATCATCGGCGCGATCAACTACTTGTCGGGACTCGGCGTCAATTCCATGTTCTTCATGACGATGAACAGCCACGGCGACGGCAATCAGGCCTGGCCCTGGACCGGCGTCGACGACTACACCAACTACGACTGCTCCAAGCTCGACCAGTGGGACGTCGTCTTCTCACACATGGACGTGATGGGGATGATGCTCCACGTCGTGCTGACCGAAACGGAAAACGAGTCCTACTTCGAGGTCCAGGAGTTAGGCACCACCGGCGGATTCGCTCCGAGCCGAAAGATCTACTATCGCGAGATGATCGCCCGGTTCGGTTATCACCTGGCGATCACCTGGAACCTGGGCGAGGAAAACGGATGGGACAACCCCGAGTATGTACGCCCAGATTTCGCGAAGGGGAAC
>CAZUGP010000072.1:0-15101 GCA_964619965.1 uncultured Acidobacteriota bacterium | reverse complement strand
AGCGTCATCCCGGGCGGTCCGCCGTATTCGTGGGCGATCGAGGTCAGGATCGCCGCGCCTGTCGGCGTCAAGCGCTCTCCCGCGGCATCAATCCCGGTCAACGGCGCGCCGCGCAGGAGCAGGCTCGTCGCCGGGCCGGGCACGGGGTACAGCCCATGGGCGCACGCCACCGTGCCCGAGCCGGTCGTGAGCGGCGAGACGACGATGCGATCGGGTCCGATCGCGTGAAGCGCCGCGCACACGCCGACCACGTCCGCTATGGCGTCGGCGGCTCCCGCCTCGTGAAGGTGCACGCTTCCCACCGCGAGGCCGTGCGCCTCGCCTTCGGCTTCGACGAGACGCCTAAAGACGACGAGGGCGCGGTCCCTGACGGCGGACTCGATCCGGGAGGCGGCGACGATCTTGCGAATGTCTCTCAGTGTGCGGCCGTGGCCGTCCCGCCCGCGCCGCGTGTGGACATGATGGTCGTCGTGCCTCTGCCCCGAGATTGCGACGTCGATCTTGGTCGCCCGGACCGCGCCACGCACGACCGCGTGTCGCGTCAGGCGCACCCCGCGAAGCCCCAGGCCGGCAACCGCCCGCTTGACGACCGCAAGCGGCGCGCCGAGATCAACGAGAGCGCCCAAGATCATGTCTCCCGAGGCACCCGCCGTCGCGTCGAGCCACAGGATCTTTTCGTGCCCGCTCATGCGGCACGGTCCAACGGGATTCCCGCAGCCTGGAGCAGGGCGGGAAGCACGACGCCCGCGGGGCCGGGGAGACGCTCGCTCGCGTCCGCGGAGAACGGCGTCCGCTCCCGGTTGATCTCGACGACATACGCGCCGGACTGGATCGCGACCGTTTGGAGCGACGCGGCCGGATACACGGAGGACGACGTGCCGACGACGAGCACCAGCTCCGCCTCCCGCGCCGCACGTTCCGCGCGGCCGAACTCGATCATCGGCAGGCCTTCTTCGAACCACACGACCCCGGGGCGGAGCATCGCCCCGCACGCCGTGCACCGGGGGGGAAGCGGCTCTAGCTTTGGTCGCAGGTCTTCGTGCTCGGTTCCTTCTGAGGTGCAGCGCAACACCCAGAGGCTTCCGTGCAACCGGACCAAGCTGCTGCTCCCCGCGCGCTCGTGCAACCCGTCGACGTTTTGGGTCGCGAGGAGGAACGGCCTTCCGGTGGCCTCGAGCGCCGCGATCGCGCGGTGTGCTGGGTTCGGCTGGGCTTGGGCGGCCTGCGAGCGCCGCGCATCGTAGAAGCGCCAGACAAATTCGGGGTCCGCCGCGAACGCTCGCGGTGTGGCCACCCGCAGGGGATCGATCCCCTCCCAAACGCCGCCGGCATCGCGGAAGGTTGCGATTCCGCTTTCCTTGGACACACCCGCCCCCGTCAGGACCAGGACGGGGCCGCGTCCACTGAGGAGGGCGAGGAGGCGGGCGGAGTGGACGGCCGCTGGCATGGGGGGATCCTCGCGAAAAGCATCGTCGTCGCGCGCCTGAAAGCGACGAAGCGTCATCGTACCATCGCTTGCTACACTCTTCGTGAAGCCGCCCGTCGGCGGCCTCGCGAGGTACCGCAATGAGCGCAATCGTCAATGCCACCGACACGAATTTCGACTCCGAAGTCTTGGCCAGCGCGGGGACCGTGCTCGTCGATTTTTCCGCGGTGTGGTGCGGCCCCTGCAAGAAGCTCGAGCCGATCGTCCACGAGATCGCGGCCGAGTACGGCGACCGCCTCAAGGTGGTCAAGGTCGACGTCGACCAGGCGCCGGACACCGCGGCGCGGTTCGGCGTGCTCTCCATCCCGACGCTCATGATCTTCCACGGCGGCCAGGTGAAAGACCAGTACATGGGGCTCCTTTCGAAGAAGGCGCTCGCGGATCGCGTCGAGAGGGTCCTCTGAGGTGGGCGTTTTGGAGACGATCAACGCCTGGGGGTTCGCGTTGAGCGAGACCTTGAAGACGCAGCTTGCAGCCGGCTCGCTGAGCGCGATCTTCGTCGTCTTCGGCGCCGGAGTCCTGACGAGCTTCACGCCGTGCGTGTACCCGATGATTCCCGTGACGGTGACCTACATTGGTGGTGCGGCGGCCGGAAACCGGCGGCGCGCGGTCGGGCTCTCGTTGACCTACGTCTTGGGACTCGCCGTGATGTACGCCGCGCTCGGGGTCACGGCGGCCCTGATGGGGAAGATCTTCGGCGAGTTCACGAGGAGCCCGTGGGTTTTCGGCGCGGTCGGCCTGATCATCGCGGCTCTAGGGCTCGGGATGTTGGACGTGTTCACGATTCCGGCACTGATGACCGATTTGCAGGGCCAAGGCGCCCGCCGGGGAGGATTCCTAGGGGCGGCGCTCATGGGAGTCGCCGCGGGGTTCGTCGCCGCGCCCTGCACCGCGCCGGTCCTGGGGCTTTTGCTCGCCTACGTCGGACAGACCGGAAACGTCGTTTGGGGCGGATCGCTGCTTTTCATCTTCGCGCTCGGGCTCGGCCTGCTCCTGATGCTGTTAGGGATCTTCTCGGGGCTCCTGACGAGTCTTCCCAAGGCCGGCGCGTGGATGGTTCGGATCAAGAAGGGTTTCGGCCTCGCGATGCTCGTGATCGGAGCCTGGTTCCTCTTCAAGGCGGTTGACCTGTGGATGCACACGGGAGGCCGCGCGTGAACCGCGGCGCGGCGTTCCTCGCCGCCCTCGTGCTGCTCCTGCCGCCGGGCGGAGCTGTCGCCGCGGACCCTCCCGCCTCGATTCCGACGTCGCCGGTGCTCACCGCGGTCGATCCCGCAACCGGTGACGCCGTCGCTCTCGATCCATCGCAAGGGCCGATGCAGGTCGTCTTCATGGCGACGTGGTGCCGGCCGTGTCTCGCCGACATTCCCAAGCTCGCCGATCTCGAGGACCGGTGGAAGCCCGACGGCTATCGCTTGTTCCTCGTCGCGGTGGCCACACGGCAGACCGCCGATCGGCTTCGCGAGCTTTTGGCACAAGGACCCTTGCCCGGGAGGCTCCTCTTCGACGCGAACGGCTCGGTTGCGTCGGCCTTCGGCGCGGCGACGATTCCCACGCACGCGCTCGTCGATCGCCGAGGTCGCATCGTCGCCCGATCGGGGGTGCTCGATCCGGCGTTCAGGCAGGCGGTCGAGCGCCTCGTGCGACAAGAAGGGCGCGCCAAGCCGTGAGCGACCGCATGCGGGTTGGGTTGCTGTTCGGCGGGGCTTCGGTGGAGCACGAGGTCTCTGTCGTTTCGGCGCGCGGAGTCGCAAACGCGATCGATCCGGCGCGATTCGAGACGGTGGCTCTCGGTATCTCCGGCGACGGGCGCTGGCTCGCACCGGCGGAATCCGCGGCGGTTTTGGCGTCCGACGCGAAGCGAGTTCCGGCTGGAAACGGCGGCGCACGGCTGATCGTCGATCCCGGGTTCGGCGGCTTCATCAGGATCGCGAAGGGCGCGGAGCCGCAGCCGGTCCCGCTCGACGTCGTCTTTTCGGTCGTCCACGGGTGGGGCGGAGAGGACGGGCGAATCCAGGGCCTGCTCGATCTCGCGGGGGTGCCGTGCGTCGGCGCGGGCCTCCTCGGGTCGGCCGTGGGGATGGACAAGCAGATCGCCAAAGCGCTCTTTCAGGACAGGGGCCTACCCGTCGGGCCTTGGCGCTCGCTGCGGCGCAGCGATTGGCTCCGCGATCGCCGCGGCGAAGACGCCCGGTTGGTCGAGGCGCTCGGCCTGCCGCTTTTCGTGAAGCCCGCCAACGGCGGATCGTCCGTCGGGATCTCCAAGGTCCGCAGCGCGGCCGACCTTCCCGCCGCGCTGGAGCTCGCCTTCGCGCACGACGGCAAGGTGGTGGTCGAAGCAGGGCTTAACGTCCGCGAGGTCGAGTGCGCGGTGCTCGGGAACGAGAACCCCGAGGCCTCGGTCCCGGGTGAAATCGTGCCCTCGGGGGCGTTTTACGATTACGCTTCGAAGTACGAGGACGGCACCTCGACGCTCTTGATTCCAGCACCCCTGGCACCGCATGTTTCCGGCGTGATCCGCTCACTCGCGGTTGCGGCCTTTCGCGCGCTCGATCTCGCCGGCATGGCCCGGGTCGATTTCTTCGTGGAGAAGGAAGAGGGGCGCGTTCTCCTGAACGAGGTCAACACCCTCCCCGGCTTCACGCCGATCAGCATGTATCCTAAGCTCTGGGAAGCGACCGGAGTGCCTTACCGGGAGCTGTTGACGCGACTGATCGATCTGGCGTGCGAGCGCGCCGTGCAGGAGCGCAACCGCGCCACGCGGCGTGAGGGTTGACGAGTCGTGACGGAAAGCGCGGTCCTTGTCCTCAACAATCTGTACCAGGCGGTGCAGATCACGAACGTGCGCCGCGCGTTTCGCCTCTTCTACGCCGGTCGCGCCCGGGCCGTGGCACCCGACTTCCGCACCTACGACTTCGAGAATTGGAGCGATCTCCCGCCGGGAGCCGGCCACGAATGGATCGTCACGCCGCGCCGTGACATTCGAATTCCCCGCGTCATCCAGCTTTTGCACTACGACCGTGTGCCGAGACGCGACGTCCGCTTCACGCGGCGCAACATCTTTTTTCGCGATCGCAATCGCTGCCAGTACTGTGGAAAGGTGTTCCCGCAGTCCGAGCTCAACCTCGACCACGTGATCCCTCTCTCGCGTGGCGGGCTGTCCACTTGGGACAACGTGGTTTGCGCCTGCATCCCCTGCAACAGCCGGAAGGGCAACCGCCTGCCTCACGCGTCGGGCATGCAGTTGATCCGCCAACCGAAGCGTCCGGCCGGGCACCCCATTCTCCGGGCCGGATGGATCGGACCGCACTACGAGGAGTGGAAGACGTTTCTGGATGTGGCCTACTGGAACGTCGAGCTCTGCGAGGATCTCGTTCCTCCCGCTTCCGAAGGATCCTGATCCTCAGAACGTGCGCGATCGTCGCCGATACCCAAGGCGTGCATGCGCCGGTAGAGCGCCTGCCGCGACCAACCGATGCGCAGTGCAGCCGCGGTCATGTTGCCGCGCGCCGCGCGGAGCGCGTCTTCGATCATCGCCCTTTCGAGGCCTCGCGGACCGCTGGCTTCGCCGCGCGAACGGGCGGGTGCCCGCTCGGACCAGAAGTCCAAATCTCCGGCCCGGATCAATCCAGAGCGTGCGCGCAGGAGCGCCCGTGCGAGGACCGATTCCAGCTCGCGGACGTTTCCCGGCCACCCGTAAGCGGAGAGCTGCTCCGCCGCCTCCGCGTCGAGCCGTGCGATCGGTAGTCCGCAACGAGCGGAGAGGCGTTCGATCAGGCACGCGGAAAGCGCCGGCAGATCTTCGGCGCGATCGCGCAGCGGCGGCACCCGCAGCACCAAGACCTCCAGCCGGAAGCGAAGGTCGGCGCGAAACCGGTTCTCAGCGACGAGCCTGTCGAGATCGCGATGCGTAGCGGCGATGACGCGCACGTCGATCGGCCGCTCCTCGAGGGCGCCAACGGCTCGGACGGCTCCCTCCTGGAGAACTCGCAGGAGCTTCGCTTGCAACGAGAGGGGCATGTCGCCGATTTCGTCGAGGAACACCGTGCCGCCGTCGGCTTGACGAAAAAGGCCGGGATGGTCGCGGTCGGCTCCGGTGAACGCGCCGCGCGTCGCTCCGAACAACTCCCGCTCGATGAGCGCTTCGGGGATCGCGGCGCAGTTGATCGCGACGAACGGCCGGCGCGCGCGTGCGCCCCCGTCGTGGAGGGCGCGAGCGACGAGCTCCTTACCGCTTCCCGACTCACCGACGACGAGCGCCGGTAGCGGGACCCGGGCGGCCCTCCTCACCTCGTCCTGGAGCCTCAGAAACGCGGGGGAATGTCCCACCTGTCCGGCGGCGGGAGGGATCCACGCTTCAGGCGCGACGGGTGCCGCACGACAAAGCAGCGCGATCAGCCCCGCGAAGGCCTGGACCAGCCCGCAACCGGCTGCCGCATCGAGGGACAGCGGGACGCGGCTGTCGAGCACGACCGCCGCCCGGCGTCCGTCGACTGCGGGAAGGGGCGCCGCGAGTGCGGCCCGGAGGGAAAGGGCGCGAATCGACACCCCCTCGGCCCCCGCCGGCTCGCGACGGAAGTCCGCGAAGAACAACGGTCTTTCGCCCCGCAACGCACGGGCTGCGACACTGGTGCTGAACGCGACGGAGATGTCCTGCCTTGACGCTGAGACCGCGATCACGCGCGCCCGTCCCTTGGGGGGAGCGGCTTCGAGGAGAAATGCGCGCTCAGCACCCGCCGCCTCACGAAGGTGGCGAAGCACGACCGCAAGCGCATCTGCTGCGGGCGCTTGCGCGGCGTCGTGGCAGGCTCGCGCGAGCTGCGGGGCCCACGCGGAGGTCCCGTCAATTGACGCTCTGAAACGCGCCGAGCTATCCTCGTCGCGTCGCCGCATGGGAGGCTCCTCGCACATCGTCTGGCTCCTCGACCGTCTCGCGCACCCCTACGCGGTCACCGCGCGGGGGACGGAGGATCGTTCATGCCTCTCCCTCCGCTCAAGGTGTTAACCCCACCGATGCTGTTGTGCATCCATAACGAGAGAGCGCTCCCGCCCGCAACGGTTCTGTTCTGACCGCAGCGCGTCGTCGATGGCCCTGGATCGAGAGCGCCTTCTGGGCCGCCGCCCTGGCGCTACTTTCCCCGCTTCTGATCTACTATCGCGTCGGGGTCATGCCGCTTGCCGCGCTTTTCGCGATCGCGGCCGGTATCGCACTTTCGCTCGCTCTCGCGGGGCGGCGGCTTCATCGGAGCCTCCTCGATGACGCGCTCGCGGGGCGGGGTGGCAAGGGACGCTTCCTGATGACCTTCGGCATGGCGCTCCTGGTTCTCTTTCTCGTGTTGCTGGGAGGCGTCATCGCGATGATCCTCATGCTGCGGCAGGCTTCGCCTAGCCTTTCCATCTAGTCGAAAACGGAGTGCACTCCCGATGAGCTATTACCGAAGCGCGCCCCAACGGGGTGGCTGGGGCGGCGGAGAGAGCCTCGGCCTGCCGAGCGTCACCCCCGTGAACAAGGCATTGATGATCGCGTGCGGTGCGGTGTGGGGGGTGCAGGTCCTGATGGACCCGCTGCTGGGATGGATCGACCTGTCCCCCTTTCTTGGGCTCGTTCCGGTCGCCGTTGCCCATGGCTGGCTATGGCAGCTCGTCACCTACGCTTTCCTCCACTCGCCGGTGATCTACTCCCATATCTTGTTCAACCTCTTGATGTTATGGATGATCGGCGGCGACCTCGAACGGCACTGGGGCGGCCGCAAGTACCTCACCTACTGGCTGGTCTGCGCGATCGGGGCCGGCGTTTGCGTAGTCCTTGCGGGGGCATTCCGCGGGGTGACGACACCGACGATCGGAGCGTCCGGCGCGATCTACGGATTGTTGCTCGCTTACGGGACAATCTTCGCCGAGAGACGTCTGCTCTTCATGCTCTTGTTCCCGATCAAGGCGAAGACGATGGCCTGGATCCTGTTCGGAATCGCCTTCGTTTCGAACCTGACCCCGCAAGGCGACCGGGTTTCCCACGTCGCCCATCTTGGCGGGATGGTGGTCGGATGGCTCTATCTCAAGCGCGCATGGCGCGTCGGAGACTTTTGGCGCGAGATCGTGTGGCGATTGAAGCGCCGGCGATTCAAGGTGATGCCGCCGGACGATAACGATCGCTGGGTGCATTGAAAGCGTGTCGGTACGTCTCGCTCCGGGGCGGAATTCCGGGCTGTCGTTTGCAGTTTCCGGCCAAGTCAGAATATCCCGAAAAGCCGCGTCCCGCCTGGGATCTTTACGATGATCGCCATTGACACCGGCACCTCGGCCTCATAGACTTTCGACGCGTCGGGGGAGAGCACGACACGTCACGAGAGCGCTTCCTTTAGGTGGAGTGCACCGTGAGTGACGCTGCGGAGGTCGGGTTGGTACAAAGCAACGCCGTCCGATGCGCCGAGAATCGGCGGTGATTAACTCCATGTATCGAACTGTTCGCGACCGGAACCCTCACTCGTCCGCCCCCAACGAGGAGATGTAGATGGAGACTTCCGTCAAAGACCGCAGCTCGGTCCTGTCGCGATACTTCTCCGAGATTCGCGAGTACCCCCTTCTGACGAAAGACGAAGAGCTGGCGTTGGCCGACGGGGTGAAGCGCGGTGATCGCGCCTCGCTGAACGAACTGATCGAATCGAATCTCAGCTTCGTCGTCAAAGTCTCGAGCGAATACCGCAACCTCGGTCTGCCGTTCGAGGACCTGCTCAACGAAGGCAACATCGGCTTGATCGAAGCCGCCCATCGCTACGACGCGAGCAAGGGTACGAAGTTCATCACGTACGCCATCTGGTGGATCCGCAAATCGATCCTCAAGGCGCTTTCCGAGCACTCGAACCTCGTCCGCGTGCCGAGCTACCAGATGAAAAAGGTCCGGGAGATCCGCGATGCGGAGGCCTCTCTACGGCGCTCCCTAGGCCGCGCCCCGGAGCGCGGCGAGATCTCGCGGCGACTCTCGAAGAGCGTCAACAAGATCGACCAGGTGCTCCAGTTCTCGATGCGTGAAGTGTCCTTGGACGACAAGGTCGGCAAAGACCGTGACAAGCCGATCGCAGAGTATCTCGTCGACCCCGCCTGCTCGAGCCCGGAAAACGACCTGATCAACCGGGAGTCCAACTCATTGGTCGGCGAAGCGATGGCGCACCTGACCGAGCAAGAGCGCATCGTCGTCGCGTTTCGGTTCGGCCTTGCGGGCGGCCCGCCGCTCACGCTGAAGGAAATCGGCGAGAAGATGGGAATCAGCCGCGAGCGAGTTCGCCAAGTCGAGTGCCAGGCGAAAGGGCGCCTCCGGAAGATGTTCACCAAAAAACGCATGGTGAAGGCGCCCCCCAAGAAGCCGTTCCCGGTCCGTGCGCTGACGAAGACGCGCCCGAGCGTGGATCACTGATACAGTAACCCCTCGGACGCGGCGTAAGACGGCCACGTCATTCGCCTCCGAGGGGACCTCATGCAACCCGGCGAAGACCACGCGTCCTTCTGGGAACGGCTGTTCCGATGCACGACGCTCGAATCCGCCGAAGGTGAGATCCGGGCCGCAGAACGTGCCGACGTCGAGGCGGCACGGTCGGCCTGGCGCTCGCATCGCGCGGCGGCGGAGCAAGCGGAATCGCGACTGGAGGCGCGGGCCCGGGATCTCGAGGGGCTCCAGGCGTTCGGCCGCGCGCTGGCCGAAGCTCGAAGCGTGCGCGATGTCACAGACCGCGCGGCGGCGTCGCTCCAGATACTGGCCGACGCGGACGCCGTAGCCATCGCCGCGGCTCTCCCGGAACGTACGGGCGTCGACGTCTTCATCGCGCGCGCCCTGGCGCCCGAGGACGAAACGCGACTCCGCGAAGCGGTCGCGCTCGGATTCGTGCCCCTCGATCCGATCGCCGTGCCGTTCCGACCGCTCCCGACGTTCGACCGTTTCCAAGGCCCGCGGGCCTCGTTGTCCGAAACCGACATCATCGTCGTTCCGGTCGAGCGGCGCGGGCGCGAGGTCCTTCGCCTGGCCGTCGTGCCCCGCCTCGACCCCACAGAACGCGTGTTGAGGATCCTGTTTGGCGCATCGAATCACCTCGCGATCCATCTCGATCGCGTGCTGGCCGTGGCCGAGGCGGAACAGGGGCGCTTCCGCGCGATCCTCGACTCGATGCCGCACGCGGTCGTGCTGACCGACGCGTCGTTCCAGGTGGTACAGGCGAACGTTGCGGCCGAGCGCCTGATGCCGCGCATCGGGTCCGACGCCGCCGCGGTGCTCCGAAGCGTGGGCGACCTCGATCTGGTGGGTCTCTCCTACGAGGTCCTCGCCGGGCGGCGTGCGGAAGCCGAGGGGGAGGCGAGACTCCCCGACGGAGGGTTCCTCGAGGTCGCGGTCGCTCCGTGGCGTGATGCAGCGGGACCTGCCGACGGACTCGTGATGGTCATGCTCGACGTCACGACGACGCGCCGCCTCAGGGACCAGATCACGCAGTCCGAAAAGCTCTCCAGTCTCGGTCGGATGATCGCAGGGGTCGCGCACGAGCTCAACAATCCGCTCACCTCGGTGATCGGCTACGCGCAGCTCCTGCGCACGATGCCCCCGGGAGAGAAATTCTCGGCGCGACTCGACACGATTCGCCGCGAGGCGGAGCGCTGCCGCCGCATCGTGCAGAATCTCCTTCGCTTCGCGCGGACGCACACTCCGGAACGTCGACCGTTCTCGCTCAACGAGATCGTCGACAACGTGGCGCAGCTGCTCGCCTACCCGGTCCGGTCGTCCGGATGCCGCATCGTTCTGGACCTGGACGACGCCCTGCCGTCGGTCGTCGGCGACGCTCACGAAATCGAGCAGGCGCTGGTCAATCTCGTGACGAACGCGCAGCAAGCCATGGCGGGCGCGGAAACGAGCGGTGCGATCACCCTCAGGACGCGGGGTGGGCCCGACGGACAGGTCGTCCTCGAGGTCGAAGACGAGGGACCCGGAATACCGGAGGAGTCGCGATCGAAGGTCTTCGATCCGTTTTTCACCACCAAACCGGCCGGTCATGGGACGGGCCTGGGACTGTGGTTGGTGTACAACGCCGTGTCCGCGCATGGCGGTTCGATCACGTCCTCCTCGTCGCGAAGCGGCGGCGCGCGTTTCCGGGTGGAGTTCCCCGGGGGGCCTATCGTCACCGAGGCGGTCGATGCGGCCGTCGTGGTTCCCGAGGACGATTCACCGCGGGTCTCGGCGCGCATCCTCGTGGTGGACACGGAGACCGCCCTCGCGGCACTGATCTGCGAAACGTTGTGCGACGAGGGACATCGTGCCGTCACCGCGCACGACGCGAGCGAGGCGCTCGACCGCATGAGGGGCGAGTCGTTCGATCTCCTGGTTTCGGACGCGGCGGTGCCGGGACTGTCCGGCGATCGGCTGGCGCGCGAGGTCGCAAGAGTCCGGCCGGAACTGCTCGACAGGATTCTCCTGACGACCGGGGATTGGGTCAGTCGCGAGCCCGAAGCCGTAGCCAAAAGGCTCGGCGCCGGCCTGCTTCGCAAGCCGTTCGAGCTCGACGAATTACGGCGCGTCGTGAGGACGCGCCTGCGCCGCAACGCGGAGCACTGAGTTGCGGCACCTCGTCGTCGGTACGGCGGGCCACATCGATCATGGCAAGAGCGCGCTCGTCCATGCGTTGACCGGCGTCCACCCCGACCGCCTCAAAGAGGAACAGCGCCGAGGCATCACGATCGACCTCGGGTTCGCCGATCTCACCCTGAGTCCCGAGGGCGTCGTATCGCTCGTCGATGTGCCGGGACACGAACGTTTCGTCCGCCACATGGTTGCCGGAGTCTCGGGGCTCGATGCGGTGCTCCTCGTCGTCGCGGCGGACGACGGCGTCAAGCCCCAAACGCGAGAGCACCTCGCCATCTGCTCGCTTCTGGGGATGCGGAACGGCATCGTGGTCCTGTCGAAAGTCGACCTGATCGAGCCGGACTTGCGGGAGGTCGTGGCCCTCGAGGTGCGTGAACTCCTCAGAGAGACCTTTCTCGACGGCGCGCCGTTGCTTGCGGTGTCGTCGCGCACGCGCGAAGGGATCGACGCGCTGCGGGACGAGCTTCGCCGGCTCCTCCGGGATCTGCCGGAGCGGCCGGCGGAGGGCGTGGCGCGGCTTCCCATCGACCGATCGTTCGTCCAGAAGGGATTCGGGACGGTCGTGACCGGCACGCTGGTCTCCGGAACGCTCGCCGAGGGCGAGGACGTCGAGATCCTCCCCGGCGGGAAGCGCGGTCGCATCCGCGGACTCCAGGTTCACAAACGCAAAGTCGAGAAGGTGCGCGCGGGTCGGCGCGTTGCGGTGAACATCCAGGGACTCGACTGCATCGACGCCTCTCGTGGGGCCACGCTCACCACCCCGCAGGCTCTCCTCACGACGCGACGCGCCCGCGTGCTCGTCGAGCTGCTTCCCACGGCGCCGGCTCCGCTGCGACACGGAGGACCCGTGCGCCTGCATCAGGGCACATGCGAGCGCGCCGCGAGGATGCGCATCGTGACGCCGCCCGCGGACGGGCCGTTCGAGGCGGACCTCGTCCTCGCACAAGACACGGTTTTGCTCCCCGGCGATCGGTTCATCTTGAGGCGGCCCGCTCCGATCGACACGGTCGGCGGGGGAGTGATCGTCGACGCGCATCCGGCCCGCGGTCACAAACGGCCGCGGATCGCAGGGACGCCGCTCACCCGCGAGGATCCATGGATCGAGCGCGTTGCGCGCGCCGGAGCGGCCGGCCGGCCCGTCGCGGCCGTTGCTGCGGAGCTCGGGCGCTCGGTCGGGGAAGTCGAAGCGGCGCTCGGCCCGCTCTTAGACGGCGGGCGTGTCGTCCGGGCCGCGGGACTTCTGTTCACCGGGGCGCTGTGGCGCGAAAAGCGCGAGGGCACGCTCGTCGCGCTTCGCGCCTTTCATGCGAAAGAGCCGCTGAAGTCAGGGATGTCCCGCGAGGCGTTGCGCGCGCAGCTCGCCCGCGAGATGCCGCCCGAGGCGTTTCGCGAACTGCTCCATTCGCTCGCGGCGGACGGAGACATCCGCCTCGCCGGAGAGCGGTTGGCACTCGCCGGTCACCGGGTGGTACTTTCGCCTGATGATGCCGGCCATGCGGAACGGATCGAAGCCGCGTTCCGACGCGCCGGACTCGACCCGCCGCTCGTCGAAGACGTGGCGCGAGAGATGGGCGGCGTCCACGGGTCGCGGCTTGCGGACTGGCTCATCGAAGAAGGCCGGCTGGTGAGGATCAGGGATGGTCGCGTCTTCCACGGCGACGCGCTCGAGGCGCTCAGACGCAAGCTCCGCGAGTTTGCGCGCACATCGAGTACGATAGAGATCGGTACGTTCAAGGAACTGGCAGGTGCGACCCGGAAGAATGCAATTCCGCTTCTCGAGCAGTTCGATGAGGAACGGCTGACGCGGCGTGAAGGGAACGTGCGGAGGATCCTGACGAACGATGCGGCTCGCTGAGGCCGCGGGAGTACGGCATGGGTTCCATGGGTTGGACCGAGATTCTCGTCATCGCGCTCATCGCCGTCGTGCTCTTCGGCGGCCGTCGCCTCGCCGACGCTGGAAAAGGGTTGGGCGAAGCGATCCGCAATTTCCGGGACGGGATGCGCGGAGACTCCGATTCCGGCAAGTCGAATCAAGGCGACGACGCAAACCGTAACCGCAACGATCGCTGAGGGTCCGCGTGGCCCGGGGCCCCGAGGCGCGCGCCAGCGCCCTGCTCGCAAGACAGCGTTCCGCAGTTTTTCGTCTCAAGCGCGACCTGTTCGGCTCGGACGGCTCGCTCCGGCATCCCTATTTCCGCGATCTCAGGAGAGAGATCTCCGCGCCGTTCCGGCGGGTGGCCTTCGCCCGTCTGATCAGCGCATCCGCGGCCGCGGATGTGGTCTACGTCGGGGATTTCCATGCCGACCCCGGCTGTCAGCGCGTCGCCGCGGATCTGCTCGAGGACCTGGCGTCGCGCCGCCGGCTCGTCCTAGGCGTCGAGTTCGTCTACACGCGACAGCAAGAAATACTCGATCGTCGTCAGGAAGGCGCCATCGACGATCGGACGTTTCTCCGCCGGATCCACTACCGTGAGGCCTGGGGCTACCCGTGGGAGGGGTTTCGCGATCTGCTCGATCGGGCACGCGCGCTCGGCGTCCCCGTCATCGCGCTGGACCGCCCGCCGCGCGGCGGCTTCGACGGCTTGCGCCGGCGCGACGCCCACGCGGCTCGCGGGATCGCAGCCGTGCTCGCGGAGCGGCCGCGAAGCGCCATGCTCGTGCTGTTCGGCGAATCGCACCTGGCCCGCGGCCATGTCCCGCGCGAGGTCGACCGTCTCCTGGCTCGACGCGGGCTCGTGCGCCGGGCGGTCACCGTGTTCCAGGACCCGGAGCCCGTCTACTGGTCCGCACTGTCCCGCTCCCAGCCCGTTCCTGCGGCGGTCCGCTTCGACGGTGGCGCGTTCGCCGTGTTCCACACTCCGCCGCTTGCGCGGTACGAGAGCTACCGTCAGGTGCTCGAGCGGTGGCGGGGCGAGACTCCGGCCGACGAAGACGTGGATCTCACGCCTGCGGTCCATCACCTAATCGATACGCTAGTCGGATGGATGGCGATACGCCCGGACCGGCATCGCGTGCTCCACCGCGCCGGCTGGGTGGACGATCTGAGAGACGCCTACCCGGAGGTCTACAGCGGGCCCGAGTCGCGTCAGTTCCTCGGGCCGGTGCTCGCCGAGCACGGCCGGAGCTCCGTCGAGATCAGGGACGCCCGCCGGATGCTCGTCGCGCGTGATGCGCTCTACGACGCACGCTCGAATACGTTTTTCCTGGTCCGCTACCTTCCCGGACCGGCTGCGGGGGAGGCGGCGCGATTTCTCCGCGTGGCGTTGTCCGGCCGCCTCCATCGCGACGCGGAGACCGTGACCGTCGACGCCGCGGAAAGAACCTACGGCGCGGCCTACAACGAGGCGCTGGCCTACCTCGGCGCACGGTTGGTCGACCCGGCAAGCGACCTCGTTGCCGGATCCTCCGAGGTGCCTGCGTCCGAGCGCAGGGTGCGGCGAGCGTGGATCGAAGCGCATCGCATGTTCGAGGCATCGAGCGCGGTGGACCCGCCCGCGGCACTCCTCAAGCCGCTTCGCGGCTCGAGCGCGACCCGGAGGACCCTTGCGCGGGAACTGGGGCGGAAGCTCGGCCGGCTTCTCTACGAACGGGTTGTTCGCGGAAGCATCTCGCCGCGAGGCCTGCGAGCCCTTTTTACGCGGAACTTGGATCCTCCGCGCGCGCGCCGGGAAGTGATCCGGTTGCTGCGCCTCGCCAAACGCTGACCTCCCAAAAACAAATGCGGCCGCACCGAGGTGCGGCCGCCAAAGGGGGAGAGTCGGGTTCAGTGTGGGGGCACTGAGTCACTTTGCCTTCAAAGGGGGTGGCCGTCGAAGGTCCCGTGGCTCCCGACTCTCCCCCATGTTCTGATCAGTCGCCGCTTCCCATGACGGCGTCGCTCCAAGTTGCGGCGTCGCTCCAAGTTGCGGTGTCGCCCCAGGTTGCGGTGTCGCCCCAGGTTGCGGTGTCGCCCCAGGTTGCGGTGTCGCCCCAGGTTGCGGTGTCGCCCCAAGTTGCGGT
>CAZUGP010000071.1:0-18849 GCA_964619965.1 uncultured Acidobacteriota bacterium | reverse complement strand
CGAACGCAAAGTCGCGAACGGGCGCATAGACGACGATCGTCAATGCGGCGAGCGCGAAGGAGAGAACGAGTTGGAGACGCAGGCGCCGGCCGTCCATACTCGGGATCAGAGGATCGGACCGCTCTTGCGAACGGGATCGGGGGCCGCAGGCCCTCGCGACCGCCAGAGCGCGTGAAGGAGGACCGCACCTCCCAAGACACCGAGGGCGATCCAAACGTCTTTCGCGCTCAGCAACCAGCCCTGTGCTCCGTGCATCCTCATGCTCCTTTCAGTCGCTCGTCCAGGCGGCGCGAGATCGGACCGGGGCCACCGCCCCGGACGTTGCGCCCGTCGATGCGCAGGACCGGGCGAACACCGCGCAGGCTCGAGGTCAGGAACACCTCATCCGCGCCGCGGAGCGTCGCGATGCGGACCTTCGACTGCCGCACCGACAGGCCGAACTCCCGCAGTGCCGGGATGGCCAGGGCTCGCGTGACGCCGTCGCGGGCCCCATCTCCCAGTGCCGGCGTCACGACCGCGCGCCCGCGGACGACGAAGACGCTCCCCGTACAGGCTTCGATGACGTGGCCGCGCTCGTTGAGCCACAGGCCCTCGTCCGCACCGCGTCGCTGCGCCTCCTCGAGCCCGAGAATGGACGCGGCGTAGCTTACGGACTTGGTCCCCGCCATGGGGTCCAGCCGGTGACGCCGCCAGGGAAGCACGACGGCTAAGACCGCCCTCCCCCGGTCCATGGGATCGATCGGCCCGGCGAAGACGGCCCATCGTTCCGAGCGGGAGACGAGGATCTTGAGCCAGCCGCTTCCGCCCCCGACGTCCTCCGCAACCAGAAGAGCGGCGCGCGCAAGCTCGGCTTCGGCCGGAACGGGTACGCCGAGCCGTAGGGCGGCGACACTCAGGCGGCGCAGATGCAAGTCCAGGTGCCGGGGCGCGAACTCGCGCACAGCGATCGTCTCGAACACCCCGAGCCCCCATTGCGCCGCTGGATCGGACCACGGCAGCAGAGCGGCATCGGATGCGACGACGGCGCCGCAAAACACCGCGCGCCCCAAGGGCCGCCGGTCGATCACGCCGCTTCCTCGGGGTCGAATCCGAGGGTCCGCGTCAGCGCGCGCGCCTTCGCGTTGGCCTCCGACCACTCCGCCTCCGGCTCCGAGTCGGCGACGATGCCTCCCCCAGCCCCGATGTGCACGCGTCCTGCGGTGACGATGGCCGATCGTATCAGGATGCTCGAGGCCATGCCGCCGTCGTCGTCGAACCAAAACAGGCTTCCGGTGTACAGCCCTCGCGGGCAGGGCTCGATCGCACGGAGAATCTCGATCGCACGCTCCTTGGGCGCTCCCGTGACCGAGCCGCCGGGGAAAACAGCCGCCAAGAGCTCGCTCGGCGTCACCCCCGCACGGAGCTCAGCCGTAACCCGCGCGACGAGATGATGCACGGCCGCGTAGGAGCGTAGCGCGAGCAGCTCCGGCACCGCCACGCTCCCGGTGCGCGCGACGCGCCCGAGATCGTTGCGCAGGACGTCGACGATCATCACCAGCTCCGCGCGGTCCTTCGCCGAAGCCAGAAGCTCGGTCGCCGTCCGTTCATCGTCCGCCGGAGTCGCGCCGCGTGGACGGGTTCCCTTGATGGGCCGGGTCTCCGCGCGGCCGAAGCGATCGACGTCGACGAAGATCTCCGGGGACGCCGAAGCGACGGCCAACCCGGGAACCTCGACGTAAGCCGAGCGCGGAGCCGGGGTGGTCTTGGCGATCGCGCGGTAGAGAAGCCAAGGATCCGCATCGAAGGGCGCGTCGAAACGCTGCGTGAGGTTCGCTTGATACACATCCCCACGCGCGATGTGCTCCTTCACCTGTGAGACGGCCCGCAGGTACGCTTCGCGGCCGAGACTCGTTCGCGGCCGGCCCGAGGCGGGCGGAAAAACCGCCGGGGTCACCGCGGCTGTGCCGCGACGCGAAAGCGCCGCAGCCGCTCGCGCGACGACCCCTTCGCGGCCGAGCGCGACCGGAGGGGCCCCGGAGGGAAACGCGACGACCCCGTCGACCTCCATGGCGAGGATCTCGCACGCGCCGGCGTCCCGGCCGGATTGCGGTGTGATCGCTTCGTAAGCGACCAAGACGGTCACTCCGGTGCCACCGGGACCGCCGGAAACCCTGCGGCGCGCCACAATCCCGTCGATGAGCTTCAGCACTTTCGACGGATGGGAGGCGAAGCGGCCGTCCTCGACGATCACGCGCGGCTCGAGCGCTACTCGACAGGGCCAGGCGCCGTCGTGACCACCCCGGCCATCGAAGAGGAGACCCGGCGCTCCGGGGCGGCGCAGCGCGGCGAACGTGGATTCGACGTCGAGCGCCGGATCGAGCTCGCGCATCCGGGCGCCGTCCGTCAGTACTTGCGGATCAGGCCGACGACGACGCCCTGGACCTGGACACGGTCGGCGGCGACGACGATCGGCGCCATCGTCGGATGCGACGGCTGGAGCCGCACGGTCGCCCCCTCGCGGTAGATGCGCTTGAGCGTCGCGTCGGACCCGTCGACGAGCGCCACGACGGTCTCGCCGTCGCGCGCCACTTGGCGTTCCTCGATGATCACGTAGTCGCCTTCGCGAATCTGCTCGCCGATCATCGATTCCCCCTGGATCTTGAGAACGAACGTGCGCCCTTTCCCGGCGACCATGTCCGCGGGGACGGTGATCGTCTCTGTCGTGGGGAGCGCCTCCAAGGGACTCCCCGCGGCGATCGTTCCGACCAGCGGTAGATCGAGAGCCTTTCCCCGGCCGTCGTCCGCCAGCTCGATCGACCGGTTCTGGTTCCACACGCGACGCACGAATCCCTTCTCGACCAGGTGGGTGATGTGCTTGTGGACGGTGGCCACCGACGAGAGCCCGAGCGTCCCGCCGATCTCCTCGAGACTCGGCGAGTAACCGTTCTCCGCGATGAACTCCCGGATCACGTCGAAGACTTCTCTCTGTCGTCGGGTCAGCGCCACGGTCCACCTCCTCGCGAACGATAGGCGAAGACGCCACGAAAATCAACGCGCGGCGTCTTTGCCGCCCGCCAGGGTGCGGCATATAGTTTGTCGTTCGTCTTGTTTTCGATCCCTTCAGGAGACCTCGCCGTGGGTTCTGCACCGCGCATCGCAATCGTCGCGTTCTGTTCGATGCTCTTGGCGAGCGTGCTGTGCGCGCAGGAGAGCCACGAAAGCACCGCCCCGCCGACGCCTGCGCAGCTCGCCGCGATGGAGCGCGTGCGCCCTCTGGTCGACGCTATCTGGCGGGAGGTGAGGACTCCGTCGAAGCCGGGAGAGGCACACCCCCGGTACTTTTGGGAAGTCACCGACAAGCTCATTGAGATCGGGCCCGACGTCGTGCCATTCCTGACGTCCGAGCTGGAGCTGATGGATCCGGCGACGTTTCACTTCTCCGCATACGCCCTGGGTCGGCTCGGCGGGCGGGACGCCGAAGCCGCACTGCGCAAGGCGATCCGTGCCGCCGACGCCGGCGGCGGACGATTCGGGCACGCGTGCAAACGATTCGCGCTTTACGGATTGGCCCTGCTCGGGCAGCCGGAGACCCTCGACTTGGTGCAGACCGGCGACGTCAAGATGCACGACGCTCAAATGATCCCCGACTTCCTTCTCGTTGCACACCTGGCGCTGTTGATCGGCCCGACGGCGACTCCGTTGCTGGTGAAGCAGCTCGACACGTTCGGATCCGATCCGACGGCGGTCGCGAGGCTCGAGGACGCGCTTCTCGCGCTCGGGTACACGGGTGACGCGTCGATCGTACCCAGGCTCATACCCTTCCTTGCGAGCGAGTACCCGAAGGTACGCGTTCAGGCCGCCGAAGCGATCGCACGATTGGGCGAGCCTCCCTTTTGCGAGAAGCTGCTGCCGCTCCTGGCGACCACCGATCTGTTCGAGCGAGAACTCGTCGCGAAGACGTTCGAGCGGTGGAAGCCCGAGCCCTGCTACAAGGCGATGGTCGGGCGGCTCGAGGTCGAGGATGACGTGGAAGCGCGGGGGGCGATCTACAAGGCGATCGTGGTGATGGGCGGCGAATCTTCGTTGGAGGTGTTCCGCGCGTACCTGAATTCCAGCAATCAATTCGACCGGGCGATCGTCATCGAGTCGATCGGGCGGATCGGCAGCAAGAAGGGCCTCAACATGCTGCGGTCCCTACTGACCGACAAAGACACGAGCGTCGTGGTGCGCGCGCTACAGTCGATCGCGGCCATCGGAGGCGAGAGCGCGACGGATACGCTTTTCGCCGCCACCTCCGATCGACGCCGCACCGTCGCTGGAACCGCGCGTGAGCTCCTGACCCAGCTGGGGGTCAAGAAGGTCGCGCCGCGGATCGCTGCGGATCTGCTCGCCACGGTGCGCGAGCCGGTCGGCAATCTCTCGATGCGTACCCCCATCGCCCGGCAGGCGGAGGCGCTGGTCACACTCGGCTACACGGACCCGGCCGACGACCTGAAAACCGCCGCCGCGGTGCAGAGCATCGAGGAGGTCGCAGAGTCGCTGACCTCGTGCGCCCGCCGGCTGCAGCTCATCGCGAAAAACGGCGACGACGCCGCAGCTTGGGCCGCCGACACCGCGTCCCCGTTAGCGGACGTGCGGCGGCTGGCGGACCGGCGCCTCGCGGAGATCGGCTCGCCGGCGGCCGTGCGGACACTCACCGCGCGCCTCGCGAAGACCGACCTCCCCCCCGACGAGCGCGCTTGGATCTTGCTCGTGATCGGCGACGCGCGCACGGCGGGAACGGCACAGCTGGTCGAACGTCATCTCGCGGACCCGGCGTACGACACGGGGGACTTTCACGATGCGCGGGCGGCCGCGGCGTTCGCGGCGCGCCGGCTCGGCGGAGACCGCATGGCCCGCGCCCTGAGAGAATCCGCCGTGCGCCGCGACGGTCGGGATTGGGAGACGCTCGTCTACCTCGCAGTCTTGGAGAAGGGTGCGGCAGTGCCGACCCTGAAGACCCTTCGTGTGCGCCGACTCCGTTATCCGGAACAGGCGTTCGGGGGCGAAGAGAAGCAGATTGAACGCATTCTCGCGGACATCGCTGCGGGACGTACGCTCGCCGGCTTCGACGTGCCGCCTGCGCCCCTCTTCCCGCAATAGCGGCTCGGGAGTCGATTCAGACCGCGGTCGGCTCCGGCACGGCATCCTGGGTCGTCGCACGGGGCCGGTGCGTGAACTCGCCGGCAAGGTAGGCGCGGTTGAACGATTCGACGATCTGCTCGTCGAACCCCGACCCCTTGAGATCGTTGAGTCGCGCCAGCGCCTTTTCGAAGCTCATGGCGTGTTGATACGGCCGCTCGGTCGTCATCGCATCGAAGGTGTCGGCCACCGCGATGATGCGCGCCATCAGCGGGATCTCGTTCCCCTTGAGCTTGTCCGGATAGCCTTCGCCCGTCCAACGCTCGTGGTGGCTCCGCAGTCCCGGAAGCATCCGCTTCATCTGACCGATCGGAGCCATGATGTCCTCGCCCTTGACCGTGTGGAGCTTCATGACCTCGAACTCCTCGGCGGTGAGCTTCCCAGGTTTCTTCAGGATCGCATCGTCGACGCCGATCTTGCCGACGTCGTGCAGCAGCGAGGCCACGTGGATGTCGGCGATGTCCTTCTCGGAGAGGCCGTGGTAGCGCGCGAGGATGACCGAATAACGGTTCACGCGAGCCGAGTGACCGCGCGTGTACGGGTCTTTCGCGTCGATAGCGCTCGCCATCGCCCGCGCGGTGCCCATGAACAACTCGTTGTTTTCTTCCGCCGCCTTCTTCAAGCGGCGGATGTAGTCCTCGAGCTCGGCGGCCATCCGGTTGAACGTATCGGCGAGCTCACCGACCTCGGTGATCGATCGGATTTCTACGCGAGCCGAGAAGTCGCGTTGGGTGAACGCGCGCGTGGCCTCCGCCAAGCGCTTGATCGGATCCGCCAGGACGCGCGCGAAGACCACCGCCGCGAGCAACGCGCTCACCAGGGCCAGGAGGCCCCATTGCACGGTGCTCTCGATCATCATCGACACCGGCGCGTAGATGTCGCCCTCCTTCGCTTGCACGAAGACGCCCCAACCTTCGCGTGAGACCTCATAGGATCCCAAGTAGCGTTCGACGGGAGCGGTGCGCCGCGTCGCCCAGTCGAACGGCATCGTCTCGCTGACGCGCCCGGGGTTGTCGCGAAAGCGCTTCACGATTTCGGAGTCCATCATGTCTCGTCCGGGATCGACACCGGAAAGCTTGGCGGCGGCGAAGAGACGCCCCTTCGTATCGACGGCAAAGAGGGCGTGTGGCTCCTTGCTGTGACCGGCCACCACGGTGTCCCAAACGGCTTGCAGGTCGACGAGTGCGGAGACGACGCCTATGAGTCTCCCACCGGAGACGACCGGCGTCGTGAGGACGAGTGCCGCCCGCTGCGGGTCGCCGGGGAGCAGCAGAGGATCGGCGTGGGAGGCGGTCGGCGTTCTAGCTTGACGTGCATCCGCAAGGCTCTCCGCCGCCGCGCGAAATCCGTCGCGAAAGGCGGACTCGAGCCCCTGGGGAATCGATCCCGTCGTTCGGGAGCCCACGACGCGCCCGTGGAGGTCGGTGAACCTCACATAGCGCATGCGTTCGCCGGCGACCTCGACGAGCACTCGGCGAATGGCGTCGTCCCCTGCCCCGTCGGCTCGCGCGAACGCCATAGCCAGGGAATGCGATCCGAGAACGAGCTCCGTCCGAAGTCCGTCGACATGGGCGTCGACCTCCCTCGAGATCGTCGAAGCGAGCAGGAGCGCGTATTCCAGCTGGGATGTCTTGAGGGCCTCGCGGTTGCCGTCGATGAGTCGCCACGCGACCGAGGCCAGGGGAGCCAACGCCACGAAGGAGAACACGGCGAGCAGCAGGTAGACCATGCGCAGCCGACTGCGGAACGGCGCCGCAGGAACAGGGTCTTCACTGGTATTTCGACTGGACACGACCGCCGCACCTCGCACGAGGAGCCGGGGCGGAATATAGGGTCGGCCGAAGACACCGTCCACGCACGGGGAAACGGCCTTCGATCCCGGGGGCGCGCGTCGCTTTTCCTGATAGACTCTCCGGGCCTTGCCCCGCGCGCCACACGATGCGATGAGAACGCTCTACAACGCCGCGCTGCTTCCCGTGCGCGCCGCGTCTTACGTCTTCGGAGTCTGGCCGCGCGGAAGCGCCGAAGCCGAGCTCGAGCGCGATCAACGGCTCGCGCGCCGCCTCCCGGCGGTTCCACCGGGCGCTCTCTGGATCCACGGCGCGTCGGTCGGCGAGGCCCGGCTGATCGGAGCCTTGGCGAACGAGATCCGAAACCGCCGGCCGGGGCTGACCCTTGCGGCCTCGGCGGTCACCGCGACCGGACGCGCGCAACTCCCCTCCCCTCCCGCGATCGACGCGGCGTTCTTCCTTCCTCTCGATTTCCCGGCGGTGCAGCGTCGGACGTTCGAGTTCATTGCGCCATCGATGATCGTCCTGATCGAGACCGAACTGTGGCCTAACCTTCTTGCCGAGGCGGCGAGGCGGCGCGTCCCGGTCGCGATCGTCAACGGACGCCTCGCCCCGGAACGGCTCGCGAGATATCGGCGCCTCTCCGGCCTCTATGGCCCATTGCTCCGCGGGCTCGAGGCTATCGGCGTCGCCTCACCCGACGAAGCCCTTCGGTTCGTCGGTCTCGGAGCCTCCGGAGGTGCGGTTACGGTCTTGGGGAACTTGAAATTCGATCTCCCCGCATCCGTTGCGACCGAAGCGGAGCTCCGCTCACGGTTCGGGCTGCCGGCCGATCGCCCGGTCGTCGCGGCCGGCTCCACGGGCGCAGGGGAGGACCCGCTCGTCCTCGACGCATTTTTCGCGGCGCGTCGCGACGTGCCGAATCTTCTCCTGCTTCTCGCCCCACGCCACCCCGAACGATTCGACTCGGCGGCCGACGAAGCGGCGCGACGCGGCTTCAACGTGTCGCGCGTATCGCGCGGCGCCGCAGCCCGGGGTACGGATGTCCTGCTCGTCGACACGATGGGTGAGCTGGCTGCGCTCTATGCCGTGGCGGGATCGGCATTTGTCGGCGGGAGCCTCATTCGTGTCGGAGGGCACAATCTGTTGGAGCCCTTGGCCGCAGGGGTCCCGGTCCTGTTCGGGCCGTACACCGAGCACGTCGCAGAACTCGCCGCGGCGCTTCTGCGCTGCGGCGCCGGTCTACGGGTCGACGACGCCGGCGCACTCGGCCGTGCTTGGGCGAACCTCGCCACGCATCCCGACGAGCGCTCACGTCGTGTCGCTTCAGGCGACGAGCTCCTCGCGGCCAACCGCGGCGCGCTGTACCGCGCGGCCGACCTCGTCCTCACGGTTTGGGACCGCTCGCGCTCGGGGCGGGTCGCATGACACGTCGGTCCCCCGCGGTCACCGCCGTCCTCGCGATCCCCGCGGCGGCGTACCGAACCGTCGTGCGCCTGCGCAACGCCTGGTACGACCGACCTGGCGCCTCGCGGCGCGCCACGGTTCCGGTCATCAGCGTCGGCAACCTGGCCGTCGGGGGCACGGGAAAGACCCCGCTCGTCGCGTGGATCGCGCGCCGTCTCCAGGCGGAAGGGATCGTTCCCGCGGTCGTCAGCCGTGGGTACGGCGGCACCGCAGGCCCCGGTCCTCTCGTCGTCTCGACCGGCGGAGGCCCGCGTGTCAACGCCAGAGCGTGCGGCGACGAGCCCCACCTTCTCGCGCGATCGCTCAAGGGCGTGATCGTCGTCGTCGGGGCCGACCGCATCGAAGGCGCGCGCTGCGCCGCAACGGCCGGTGCGGGCGCCGTGCTCCTCGACGATGGATTCCAACACCGCCGCCTCGCCCGCGACCTGGACATCGTCGTGCTGGACGGGCGGGCTCCGTTCGACAGCGGCCACCTTCTCCCGCAGGGGTTCCTCCGAGAACCTCCCGGTTCGCTGGCGCGTGCGCACCTGGTCGTCTTGACGCGAGTGCGGGCGGGCGACCTCGCGGCCGGTGCGATCGCCGCCGTTCGCGAAGCCGGCTACTCCGGACCGATCGTTCGCGCGGGTCACAGGACGACCGGTTTCCAAGATCTCACGGGGGCGGAGTGTGCGGCCCCCGCGCGTGCGCTCGCCTTTTGCGGTATCGGCGATCCCGATCTGTTCCGCGGCGACCTCGAGGCCGCCGGGGTCGTGACGGCTCGCTTCCATGCGTTTCGCGACCACCATCCGTACACCGTCGCCGGATGGGAAGCGCTGGTCGCGGAGGCGCTCGCGATGGGCGTGCCTCTCGTCACGACGGAGAAGGATCTATCGCGCCTCGAGGCGGCGGCCGGCGTGTCGCTCGCGCGCGCTGCGCTCATCGTGCTGCGGATCGAGGCGATCGTCTGGGACGAAAAGCTCCTCGCGGACGCGCTGCGCGGCGCCGTGGCGCCCCGTACCCGAGACGTGTCCCGGTGAACCGGCTCCGCCTCGTGGCCGAGGTCGCGGCCGTCGAGACGGCGCTCGCTTTGGCGCGCGTCCTCCCCCGCCGCAGCCTGCTCGCCCTGGGCGCAGCCGCAGGGGCCTTCGTCGGCCGCGTCGACCGCCGTCACACCGCGATCGCGCGGGAGAACCTGCGCGCTGCGTTCGGCGACGCGATGCCGGAAAAGGAGCGGGAGCGCGTGATGCGCGCGTGTTGGCGCCATTTCGGCCGGATCACCTTCGACGCGCTCGCCTTTCCACGGCTCGATGACGCCGCGCTCGGAGCCGTGCTCAAAGTCGAGGGACTGGACCATGCTCGCGGCGCGCTCGGCCAGGGCCGGGGCATGCTCGTCTTCTCGGCGCACTACGGTCACTGGGAGGCCGGAGCTTACGCCATGGGGCTCCTCGAGGTTCCATTCGCGGTGATCGCGCGGCCTCTCGACAATCCGGTCCTCGACCGCCGGCTCCTTGCGCTCCGCCGGGGATCGGGAAACGCGGTGATCCCGAAGCGTCGCGCCGTGCGCGAGACGATGCGCGCCTTGGCCCGAGGCTCGGGAGTCGCGATTCTGATCGACCAGGACGCGCGCGCGGATTCGGTGTTCGTCCCCTTCTTCGGGCGGCCCGCCGCCACGACGCCGACGCTGGCCCTGTTGGCCCTGAGGACCGGGGCCCCGATCGTTCCGGTGTTCGCAACTGTGGAGCCGGACGGTACAATCCGCGTTCACATCGAGCCGGTGGTGGAGACCCGGCCGACCGGCGATCGGGACGCCGACGTTTCTCGCGTGACGGCCGATTGCACCGCGATCGTGGAGCGTTGGGCGCGGCGTAACCCCGAGCAGTGGCTCTGGATGCACCGCCGCTGGAAGACCAGGCCGCCTCGTGAGACCGCGGCCGGGGCGTGACGGGAGGAACGGGCATGGGCCGACGGGCGATCATCATGGACCGCGACGGCACCGTCTGCGACGAGGTCGGCTACGTGAACCACGTCGACCGGGTGCGGCTGTTGCCGCGTAGCGCGGAGGCGATTCGTGCGGCGAACGAAGCGGGATTCCAGACCGTCGTCGTGACGAACCAGGCGGGGGTCGCCCGGGGCTACTTCGCCGAGTCTTTAGTGGACGACGTTCACGAACGTGTTCGTGAGCTCTTGGCGAGCGAAGGCGCACGATTGGACGGCATCTACTATTGCCCGCACCATCCCGAGGTCGGGGCGCCTGCCTACCGGAAATCATGCCGTTGCCGCAAGCCCGCCCCGGGCATGCTCGAGCGAGCGCGCGACGAGATGGGAATCGATCTCCCGGCGTCGTATATGGTCGGCGACAGCGTCAAGGACCTGGAAGCGGGGCATCGCGCGGGGACGACGAACGTCTTGGTGCTCACCGGCTACGGCCGAGGCGAGCTGACGCACCAGTCGCAAGCGTGGCCCGTCGAGCCTGATCACGTCGCGGACGATCTGCTCGCCGCCGTCGACTGGATCCTCAAGCGCGAGGCCACGCGATGAAGCGGACCGCGACCGTTTCCGCGGAGCGCCTGCTCGCGCTTGTCGCCGGCTTTCGCGACCGTCGCGTCGCCGTCCTCGGCGATCTCGTCTGCGACGAGTTCGTCCATGGCGACATCGCGCGCGTCTCGCGGGAAGCGCCCGTGCTCATCCTCGATCAGAGGCGCGTCGACCTCGTCCCCGGCGGAGGCGGGAACGCGGTCGCCAATTTACGAGCGCTCGGTGCCCACCCGCTTCCCGTCGGTGTCGTGGGTCGCGATGACACCGGGACGCGCCTGGTCGCTTGCTTCCGGCGCATGGGCGTGGAAACCAAGGGCATCCTCGCCGAGCGCGGCTATGGCACACCCACGAAGAGCCGTGTCCTCGCCGGGGGCGTGCACACCAGACGCCAGCAGATCGTGCGCATCGATCGCGGGACACGGCACGGAGATCTTCCCGACGCCGTGACGAGGCGGCTATCCGCGCGGCTCACGCGCGCTCTTTCGAGCGCCGACGGACTGCTCGTCGCGGACTACGGCTATGGCGCCGCGACGCCGGCCCTGGTTCGCGCCGTCGGGGCGCGCCTCTCGAGAAAGATCGTCACCGTCGATTCGCGCTCGAGGGTAGCGTCATTCCGCCGGGTCGCCGGGTGCACGCCCAACCAGGAGGAGCTCGAAAACGCGGTCGGGCTTTCGGGGGCTCCGAACGATCGCCGCGTCATGGCTGCGGGGCGGGAGCTCCTCGATCGAACCGGTGATCGAGCGGTCCTCGTCACCCGTGGTGCGAAGGGCATGATCCTCTTCCGCAAGGGCGCTTCACCGTTCGCGATCCCGCCATTCGGATCGGGAGAGGTCGCGGACGTCACGGGAGCCGGTGACACCGTCATCGCGGTCTACACGCTGGCACTCATCGCCGGCGGTTCCCCCGAAGAGGCGGCGGTGCTCGCCAACACGGCGGCCGGGCTCGTCGTCATGAAGTACGGCACGGCGACCGTGAGCCCCAAAGAGCTCACCGCTGCGATTCGAAGCGGAGAGCTCCTGTGAACCCGGCGGACAAGGTCGTCTCGCGCGAGGATTTGCTGCGACGCGCCGCGGGCTGGCGCTCCGAAGGCAAGACGGTCGCATTCGCCAACGGGCTCTTCGACATCGTCCACGTCGGTCATCTGCGGTACTTGGAAGAGGCCGCGACCCTCGCCGACCTCCTCGTCGTCGCGGTCAACGACGACGCCTCGGCCCGCGCTCTCAAGGGTCCCGATCGTCCCATCGTTCCCCAGGACGAGCGCGCGGAGCTGATCGCCGGGTTCGGCTGCGTGACGCTCGTGACGATCTTCGGCGAAGCCACCGTCGAACCGCTTCTGCGCGCTCTCGTGCCGGACGTCCATTGCAAGGGAACCGACTACACCGAAGACACCGTTCCCGAACGCGAGACGGCGCGGGCCCTGGGGATCAAGGTCGCGATCACAGGCGATCCTAAAACCCACGCCACGCGCGATCTGATCCAGAGAATTCGCGAGTGAGCTCACGGCGGCTCTGGCTCTTGCCGGTCGTCGCGGTCGCCGGGGTGGTCTTCACGGCGCTGCAGATCGGCCGCCACGACCTCTGGTGCGTCGACGGGTACTACCACATCCGAATCGCGGAGATCATCCGGACGCAGGGGGTCTCACGCTCGTTCCCGTGGTGGCAGGAGACGTTTCTCCGCGACCACTGGGCCGACAAGGACTTCCTCTACCACCTGCTCTTGATCCCGTTCACCTTCGGCAACCTCGTGATCGGCGCGAAGGTGGCGGCGGTGGTCTTTGCGACGGGGGCGGTGGCGACGTTCCACGAAGTTGCCCGCCGGCTACGGGTGCCCTGGGCTGGCGCGCTCGCGCTCGCTCTGATGGCGTTCTCGCCGATGCTCCTGGCCAGATTGGCGTTTCCGCGGAGCTTCGTCCTCGCCATCATTCTGGCCCTCGCCGGAACCGCGGCGATTCTCCAGGGCCGCCACCGCGCGGCAATGGCGTTCGCGGCGGTCTATCCGTGGGCGCACATCTCCTACCACCTGCTCCCCTGCATCGCGCTCCTCCACGATCTCCACCGGCCGCGCGACGACGGCCGTCGCTCCTTTCGCATGACGGCTTGGACCTTGGGCGGGCTCGCCTCGGGAATTGTGCTGAACCCGTTCTTCCCGAACAATCTCCGCCTTTGGTGGGTACAGAACATCGGCGTACTCAGCAGCGCGTGGGGGGCGCGGGAAAAGCTCCGATTGGGGGAAGAGCTTCTGCCACCGCTTGCCGGCTCGTTCGTGTGGCTCAATCTCGGGGTCTTCGCCGCGATCGTCGCCGCGCTGTGGCTTCTCGCTCGAGGCACGCGCGCCTCGCCGGAGGTGGCGACGCTGCTGCTCGTCACATCGGGCTTCCTCGCCCTGTCGTTCCGCTCGGTGCTGTTCCTCGAGTTCGCGTTTCCCTACGCATTGTTGTTCGCGGGAATCGTGGCACGCGACCGCCTCGAGACGCCCCAACACGGGACGCCGGCGGTCGGGTTGCGGCGCACGGCGACGGTGGCCGTCATCGTCTTATGCCTGGCGCTAGGGGCGCGAACGGCGTTCACGATGTACCGGGTTGCGCCCTCGAAGCGGCTGCTCGATTTCACTGGCGCGTCGGAGTTCATGCGCCGTCATGTGCCGGCAGGTGAGATCCTCTTCCATGCGCACTGGGACGAGTTTCCACAACTGTTCTTGGGTAATCCCGAGCTCCGCTTCCTCGTCGGGCTGGACCCGACGTTCATGCTCGCGACGGACCCCGCGCGGTGGCGCCTCTATGACGACGTCGCGAACGGGAGGGTCGACGACGCCTACGCGCCGATTCGCCGGGACTTTCGTTGCCGGTGGGCCTTCGCGACGGTGAACGATGTCGACTTCCTCCAGGTCGCGCGCCGGGATCCGCGTTTCATCGAGCGATACCGTGACCTCGACACATCGGTCTTCGAGCTCGTGGACGGCGGGGACGCCATCGCATCGTGGCGCGTCAGCGGGTACTGGCCGGATCCGGCACGAAGGCTGTTCGAAGTTCCACTTTCGGCAGACGGGGGGGCTGTGGCCCTGTCCCCCATGGGACGTGCAGCGGACGGAGTCCAGGTCGCAACCGGTGGCGGCTTTCTCAATCTTGGCCGTGCGGTCGGGCTCCCGAACAACGTCGCCGAGGCGTGCGCCGTCGCGGAATCGGAGTTGGAGGCCGGGACCGGGGGTCAGGCGACACTCGCGATCGCCTCGGACGACGAGCTTCGCATCTCCCTGAACGGCGAGGAGGTCTTTGCGCACTCTCCTTTAAGGACGCCGCGCCCGGGCCTTCCGGGCGGCCCGCCGTTGTCGCTCGACGACCTCGACAAGTCCGTCCTGGAGACCGCCGAGCGAAACGTCGCCGTGCCCGTCCGCCAGGGATCCAACCGGATCGTCGTCAAGGCCTGCCGGGTTGGAGAGGATTTCGGGTTCTTCATCGCGGTGAAGTAAGGAACGGCGGTAGGCCGGCGCATCGTCAGCCGTAAACCTCCTGCAGGCTCTTGACGGTCAGCGCGCCCCGGCGGACCGCGCGGATCGCCTCGACCATCGCGTGTCCCCCGGAGAGCGTCGTGATGAGCGGGATCCCCCTCTGCGTCGCGGTCGTGCGCAGCGCCTTCTCGTCGAAGTACGAGGCTTTCCCGAGCGGCGTGTTGATGACGAGGTGGATCTCGCCGTTTTTCATGAGGTCGACGGCGTTCGGCCGCCCCTCGAGGACCTTGTAGACGTGAGAGCAGGGAAGATCGTTCGCTCGCAGAAACGCAGCCGTGCCGTCGGTCGCGACCAGGCGAAAGTTCATCGCGACGAGCGCTCGTGCCAGCGGAAGGAGCTGCGGTTTGTCGCGGTCGTTGACGGTCACGAAGGCGGTGCCTTCGAGCGGGAGCTTGTGGCCCGCGCCATACGAGGCCTTCGCGAAGGCTTCTCCAAAATCGTCGGCGAAGCCCATCACCTCGCCGGTGCTGCGCATCTCGGGCCCCAAAACCGGGTCGTCGCCGGGGAATTTGGCGAACGGGAAGACCGACGCCTTGACGAATCGGCCGTTGAGCTTCGGCTCATCCACGATCCCGAGCTCGTCTAGAGTTCGTCCCACCATGATCTTCGCCGCGAGGCGGGCGAGCGGAACGCCGGTCGCCTTCGCGACGAAAGGCACCGTCCGGCTCGCGCGGGGGTTCACCTCGAGCACGTAGACCGTCCCGTCTCTGATCGCGTATTGGACGTTCATCAGCCCGCGCACGTTCAAGGCCTTGGCCAGCCGGTGCGTGTAGTCACGGATCACATCGAGCAGGGCTGCGACCTGGGGACTGTACGGCGGGAGCACGCACGAGGAATCGCCCGAGTGGATGCCGGCCTCTTCGATGTGCTGCATGATGCCGGCGACGACGACCCGCTTGCCGTCCGCCAACGCGTCCACGTCCACCTCGAACGCGTTCTCCAAGAAGCGGTCGAGGAGGACCGGATGCTCCGGCGAGGCCTCGACGGCGCGCCGCATCGTCTCGGCCAACCGCTCCTCGTCGTGCGTGACGAACATCGCCCGCCCCCCGAGGACGTACGACGGCCTCACCAGGAGGGGGTAGCCGATGCGCCGGCCTATCTCGCGCGCCTCGTCGAGCGAGCGCGCCGTGCCCCATGCCGGCGCCGGGATCTGAAGGTCCGCGAGCAGCGATCCGAACCGCCGCCGGTCCTCCGCCAGGTCGATCGAATCGGGCGAGGTTCCGAGAATCGCGACGCCTGCCTTCTGAAGCGGCAGCGCGAGCCCGAGCGGCGTCTGGCCTCCGAACTGCACGATAACCCCTTCGGGCCTTTCGATCTCGATGACGCGCAGCACGTCTTCGAGCGTGAGCGGCTCGAAGTAGAGGCGGTCCGAGGTGTCATAGTCGGTCGACACCGTCTCCGGATTACAGTTGATCATGATGCTCTCGATCCCCTCCTCGCGGAGGGCGAACGAGGCGTGGCAGCAGCAATAGTCGAACTCGATCCCCTGCCCGATGCGGTTCGGACCTCCGCCGAGAATGATCACCTTGCGCCGGTCGGTCGGATTCGACTCGTCCTCGTCCTCGTAAGTCGAGTACATGTAGGGCGTATTGGCGTCGAACTCCGCGGCACACGTGTCGATCCGCTTGTAGACCGCTTCGATCCCCACCGCTTTGCGGCGAGCGCGCACGTCGTCTTCCGAAGCCGACAACAGATGCGCGAGCTGCCGGTCCGAGAATCCCGCGCGCTTCGCGTTGCGCAGCAGATCCTTCGGCAAACCGGAGAGGTCGAACGTGGAGACGGTCCTTTCGAGCGCGACTAGCTCTTCGATCTGATTGAGAAACCACGGATCGATCTTCGTGAGTCCGGCGATATCGGCGACCGTCATCCCGCCGAGAAAAGCGAGGCGGATGTAGAAGATTCGCTCCCAATTCGGCGTGATCAGCTTCTCCCTGAGCCGCGTCGGGTCGAGCACGTCTTTGCCATCGGCCCCGAGCCCGGCCCTTCCGACCTCCAGGGAGCGCAACGCCTTCTGCAGGGCCTCCTTGAATGTCCGGCCGATCGCCATCGCCTCGCCGACTGATTTCATCTGAGTGCCCAGGGTCGCGGAGGTCGCCGGGAACTTCTCGAACGCCCATCGGGGAATCTTGACCACGACGTAGTCGAGCGTCGGCTCGAACGACGACGGCGTGGACTTCGTGATGTCGTTTGGAATCTCGTCGAGCGTATAGCCAACGGCGAGCTTGGCCGCGATCTTCGCGATCGGAAAGCCGGTGGCCTTCGAGGCCAAGGCCGACGAACGGGAGACGCGCGGGTTCATCTCGATGACGACACGTCGGCCGGTAGAAGGCTCGACGGCGAACTGGATGTTGGAGCCGCCGGTTTCGACGCCGACCTCGCGGATGACGCGAATCGCCTCGTCGCGCATGGCCTGGTATTCCTTGTCGGTCAACGTCATCGCGGGGGCGACCGTGATCGAATCGCCGGTGTGGACGCCCATGGCGTCGAAATTCTCGATCGAGCAGATGATGACGACGTTGTCCATCAGGTCCCGCATGACCTCGAGCTCGTACTCCTTCCAGCCGAGCACGGACTCCTCGATCAGGACCTGATGCGTCGGGCTCGCTTCGAGCCCCGTGCCGACGATCTCCTCGAATTCCTCCCGGTTGTAGGCGATCCCCCCGCCCGTGCCCCCCAAGGTGAACGACGGCCGGATGATCGCCGGGAATCCGACCCGATCGAGGAGGAGCAAGGCCTCGTCCAGCGAGGTCACGGTTCCGCTCTTCAGGGTTTCGAGGCCGATGCGCGCCATCGCCTCCTTGAACAGGAGGCGGTCCTCGGCGACCTGGATCGAGCGCAGGTTCGCCCCGATCATCTCGACGCCGTGACGTTCGAGAATGCCGCGCTCGCACAGCGCCACGGCCAGATTCAGGGCGGTTTGTCCCCCGACCGTCGGGAGCAGGGCGCAGGGTTTCTCCCGCGCGATGACGAGCTCCAGGATCTCGGGGATCAGCGGCTCGATGTAGGTCCGGAACGCGTTCTTCGGGTCGGTCATGATCGTCGCGGGATTGGAGTTGACGAGGACGACCTCGTAACCCTCCTCACGCAACGCTTTGCACGCTTGGGTCCCCGAGTAGTCGAACTCGCAACCCTGGCCGATGACGATCGGCCCCGAGCCGATCACCAAGATCTTGCGGATGTCGGTGCGCTTGGGCACGTCGCTCCTGGATCGGCCTAGGACCCCGACTTACCCACCTTCCGGGTCGCGGCTCCGGACTTCGACTTGCCTTTCGACTCGGTCCTCGGCTTCGCCGCGCCCTTCGTCCGCCCCGGCTTCTTCGACCCGGGCTCATCCGCGTCCCGCGCCGTCCTGCCCTTCTTTTCGTTCTTCGGCTTGACGGGAGCCTTCGACTTACCTTCCTTCTTCCCCGCCGCGTCTCCGGCCAAGGACCCACCCGCGGGGGTCGATGCGGCCTTCTTTCCGGTCTCAGCGCCGATGAGCTCGATCAACGCCATCTCCGCGTTGTCGCCCCGCCTCGGGCCCAACTTGACGATGCGCGTGTAACCCCCGGGCCTCTGAGCGAATCGAGAGGAGATCGTGTCGAACATCTTCGACACGACGTCCTTGTCGTGAATGTCCCGAAGGACGAGGCGCCGCGCGTGCAAGGTCTCTCGCTTCGACAGCGTGATCAGCTTTTCCGCGAACGGGCGGAGCTCCTTGGCCTTCATGAGCGTCGTCCGAATGCGCTCGTGACGGAACAACTCCGTGGACAGATTCCGGAGCAAAGCCGTCCTGTGCATCGACGTGCGCCCGAGCTTCCGGCCCGCGACCCTGTGCTTCATCGTTTACGTCTCCGTCTATGAGCCGCTAGCTGCGGGCCTTGAGCTTTCTCGATTCGACGTTCATGCCGAGCGAAAGGCCCATCTCGGCCAGGATGTCCTTGATCTCGTTCAGGGACTTCCGGCCGAAGTTCTTCGTCTTCAACATCTCGGGCTCGGTCTTCGTCACGAGGTCGTAGATCGTCTTGATGTTGGCGTTCTTCAGGCAGTTGTAGGAGCGCACGGACAGCTCGAGCTCGTCGACCGAGCGATTCAACTGATCGAGGACCCGCTCGTCTTCGGTCGATGGGAAATCGACGACGTCGTCGTTCGCCTCTTCAAAGTTGATGAAGATCGCCATGTGATCTTTCAGGATCTTGGCCGCGATCGCGACCGCGTCCTGAGGCGTGATCGCGCCGTTGGTCCAGACCTCGAGGGTCAGGCGATCGTAGTCGGTCTTCTGGCCCAGGCGGGCGTCCTCGACGATGTAGTTGACCTTGCGGACCGGCGCGTGGATCGAGTCCACCGGGATGTAGCCGATGCCCAGATCATCGTCGAAGTTGCGGTCCGCGGAGACGTACCCGCGCCCCTTGCGGAGGCGCATCTCCATCGAGAG
>CAZUGP010000070.1:0-19023 GCA_964619965.1 uncultured Acidobacteriota bacterium | reverse complement strand
CCGGCCTGACGTTTCGCGTCTACGCCGCCACCACCTGGCCCGAAGGCTCTCGCTGCGTCTTCGCGAGCACGACCGGCTGGGACGATGCGTTCGCCGAGGTGGCGCGCCGGGGCGTTTGGTGGGAGCTGGGGCGTCGCTGGGAGTTGCCGGCTTCCTTCGATCTCGTCGGGACGCCGGGCTGGCGCGATGCCGTTGCCGACGTCTTCCTTGCGCTTCGGCCCTTGTACGAGCTGATCGATTAGTTGCGCAGCGAATCCGCTAAGGCCGCCCTGTCTTCCTCGCCAAGAGGAACGAACGCCAGGGCACCCGAGAGCGGAATCGCGACGAGCGGAGCAGACGGAGCAGCGCGACGCCGCGCGTCCATCGCTTCGGGGCGTGCAGAGAGTCCATCACAGAGGCGACAGCGCCGCCGGCCTCGGCGCCGTAGGGGAAGGCGAAGGCCGGAGCTTCACTCGGCGAGCCGTCGAAGGAAACGAAGCGGCGGCGGCTCATTTCCTTGAGCCCGGACAGCCCGTGGCTGGCGCCCATGCCGCTGAGCTTGAACCCCGACCAGGTCGCGGCCGGCTCGCCGTAGGCGTACAGCACGTCGTTGATCGTGACGACCCCCGCTTGCAACCCGACCATCAAGCGCTCCGCCGTGTCCTCCGACTTCGTCCAGCCGGAGGCGGTCAACGCGTAGGCGCTGTCGTTCGCCTTCTCGATCGCACGCTCGATGCTCTCGACGGCGATGATCGGGATCACGGGACCCAGCGTCTCTTCTTGGAGAAGCCGGCACCCCTCCGGTGGGTCGAGCACGACGGTGGGTGGGTAGAAGAAACCGGGCCCTGCGGGGATTTGGCCTCCTCGGGGGAGGCGAGCGCCGAAGAGCACCGCCTCGCTCACGTGCTCGTGCACCGTCTGGCGGCGGGCGTCGGAGATCAGCGGTCCGACTTCGACGCTGCCGCCCAACGGATCGCCGGAACGGACGGAGTCCACTTCGGTGAGCACGGCTTGGACGAACGCCGCCGCGATCCGCTCCTCGACGTAGACGCGCTCGACCGCACCGCAATTCTGACCGGCGTTGGCGAGAGCGCCCCACACGATCCCTCGTGCCGCGCGCGCGACGTCGGCGTCGGCTGCGACGATCGACGGGTGCTTTCCGCCGAGGCTCAAGACGACGGGCCGTGGAGTGAGGGCCGCGACGGCCATGACGCTCTGCCCGGTTTCGTGCGTTCCCGTCACGAACACCTTGGCCACCTTGTCGTGCGAGACGAGCCGCAGCGTGTCCTCGGGCGTCGCGGGAACGACGTTGACGAGCCCCGCGGGGAATCCGGCGTCCGCGCAAAGTTCGCCGACACGGAGGGCCGTGAGCGGCGTCAGCTCCGAGGGTTTCAGGATCACGGCGTTCCCCATCGCGAGCGCCGACGCGGTCTGAATCAGCGGCTGGGCGAAGGGGAGTGACGACGAAGTGATCAGGACGACGACGCCCAACGGGTCGTAGAGGTACAGCGCACGCTTGTGGGCGTATAGCGGATGCCGCGGCTCGATCGGCTCGCCCTGAGTCAACTCCCGGGCGTGGCGCGAGAGAAAGCTCAGATGGTCGAGAGAGGGGAGGATCTCCAGGGCCAACGCCTCGGCGAAGGGCTTGCCCTGCTCGAGCGCAATGAGACTTGCGAGCGCCTCGGCCTGCTCGTGGACCAGCGCCGCGAGCCGTCCGAGACGGCGGGCGCGTTCCTCGAACGGCGCTCCGCGCCACAGCTTCGCGGCGAAGGTTGCGGCCTCGATCGCGCGCTCGATTTCGGCCGTGTCGGCACACGCCACCCACGCGAAGGGCTCCCCCGTCGATGGGTTGATGTCGGCGATACGAGGACCCGCACCGGTCCCAGGCTCCCCGTTGATCAAGGGAAGGAGGGGCGGTGGGCCTAAGGCCGTACCCGCATTCTCGAGGTTTTCCACGTTTGACAATATAGGTGCCGACTTCGTCGAAGCCCGTCTCTGCCGGAAAGGCTCCAATCAGAGCCACTTGCAGGTGAGCCGGCTTTGGGTATCATTTCAATCAAACGTTTGGATGATAAGGAAGCGCGGATGGTTGTCGACGGATCCACCGATAGCCGGCGTACTCCCGGTCAGAGGGATGCGGAGGCGACGCGCGAAGCGCTACTGGCCGCAGCGACCACGCTATTCGCGAATCTCGGGTACGACGGCGCCACCGTGGATGCGATCGCCGTCGGCGCGGGCGTCAACAAGGCGATGATCAGCTACCACTTCGAGGGGAAGCACGGTCTCTACACGGCGATCCTGAAGCGCGATTTCGGATGGGCGCTGACACGCCTCACCGAGCTTCTGAGCGAGCCGATCCGCGCGGATGCGAAGCTCGCCCGGTTCGTCGCGATCTTCGGCGAGCTTCACCAGCGACGTCCGGGGATCTCCGCGATGATGCTGCGCGAGGCGATGTCCGGCGGACGCGGGCTCGACCCCACGCTGCTTCCGGATATTCGTCGCATCTTCGAGGCGGTCCAGTCCATCGTAGCGCAGGGCGTCGCCGAAGGGACCTTTCGCGATGTCGACCCGCTCTTCATGCACCACACCGTGATCGGTTGTCTCGCCTTCTTCTTCGCGGCCAAGCCGCTCCGCGACCGAATGATCGCCGAGGGCGTCATGCCCACGGCGCCTCCCGACCCGCAGAAGTTCGTCGTCCACGTGCAAGAGCTGCTCGCGCGCGGCTTGGCCAAGGAGTGACCGCATGAACCGCTCGTTCGCCACCGTCCTCGTGTCGATTGCCGTCGTGGCCTGCGGCCGCTCCGGGCGCGACGAGCGAGTCGTCGCCTCCGGTCACATCGAGGCGACTGACATTCGCGTGGCCACCAAAGTGCGCGGGCGCCTCTTGGAACGGCCCGTGGATGAAGGTGACGCCGTGAAGGTTGGCCAGCTCCTGGGCGTCGTGGACACCGTCGACGTCGAGCTGTTCCTGCGCGAAGCCACGGCGCAGCGTGACCAGGCCGATGCAGCGCTTCGCCTACGAATCGCGGGATCGAGGCCCCAGGACATCGCCGAGCTCGCCGCCCGCGTCGATAGCGTCATCGCAGACCTTGAAGGCGCCGACAAAGAGCTGAAACGCCAGGACACCTTGGTCGCCGAGGGCGTCACGACGCAAAAGAGCCTGGACGACGCCGTGGCACGGCGCGACGCTTTGCGAGGGCTGCTCGAGAGCGCAAGACAGGCGCTGTCGCGCGCCAAGGCCGGAAGTCGTGATCAGGAGGTCGAGGCGGCGCGCGCCACGCGCGACGCGATGGAGGCCAGAATCGCTCAGCTGCGGCAACAGATCGCCGACGCGACGATCGTGAGCCCGATTGACGGACTCGTCACTGAGAAGATCGCCGAACCGGGTGAGCTCTTGGCGGCCGGCGCGCCGATCCTCTTGATCACCGATCTCGCCAAGCCATGGTTGACCGTCTACGTTGCCGAGCCCGATCTCGGGAAGCTCAAGCTGGGGGGCCCCGCCGAAGTCGTCACCGATGGCGGTGAGAAACGACGGGGCAAGGTCAGCTTTATCGCATCGACCGCCGAGTTCACGCCGAAGAACGTGCAGACGCGCGACGAGCGCGTGAGGCTCGTCTATCGCGTCAAGATCGGCCTCGATAACGCGGACGGCCTGTTCAAGCCCGGCATGCCCGCCGAAGCGCACTTTTGACCGTCCTCGCGGTTGCCGGCCCGGTTGTCCACGTTCAAGGGCTCCGAAAGTCCTACGCGGGCGTCGTCGCGGTTTCCGGGATCTCGTTCGACGTGACGCGCGGCGAGATGTTCGGCCTCATCGGGCCGGACGGCGCGGGAAAGACGACGACGCTGCGCTCGGTGCTCGGACTGCTCGCGCCGGACGGCGGCGTTCTGACGACGTGCGGTCTCGCGCCGCTCGTGCAGCGCCGCACGCTCTCCCCGCACATCGGCTATCTCCCGCAGCGATTCTCGCTCTACGGCGACCTCTCGGTGGACGAGAACATCGCGTTCTTCGCGCGCATCCACGACGTCACCGCGTGGCGTCCCCGCCGCGACGAGCTGCTCGACTTGTTGAGGTTGACCGCGTTCCGCGATCGCCTCGCGGACCGCCTGTCCGGCGGCATGAAACAGAAGCTCGCTTTGGCGTGCACGCTCATCCACACGCCCGAATTGCTCGTCCTCGACGAGCCGACGACAGGCGTCGATCCGGTCTCCCGGCGGGACTTCTGGCGCATCCTCTCGCGCCTACAGCGCCAAGGGCTCACGATCCTGCTCACGACGCCTTATCTGGACGAGGCAGAACGGTGCGCCCGCGTCGCGCTGATGGACCGCGGCCGCATCCTCGTCGCCGACTCCCCCCTAAGCCTGCGCGACGGATGGTCTGGATCGATGCTCGAACTGCTCGCCGCTCCGAAGAAGCGCGCGCGGGAGCTCCTGGGCGCCGTCGACGGCGTCGGCGACATCCAGGTGTTCGGCGAGCGGCTTCACGTCACGCTTCCGGGAGTCGTTCGCGACGATGCGTCCCGCGCCGCGGCGGATCTCGCGGAGCACCTGACCGCAGGGGGAGTCGTCGTGGAATCTTCCCGCGCGATCCTTCCGACGCTCGAGGACATTTTCATCGCGCGGGTCCGGGAGTCGAACCGTTGAGCGCGACGCTCGCTATCGAGGCGCGGGGGCTGATGAAGCGCTTCGGCGATTTCGTCGCGGTGGACGCTTTAGACCTCGACGTGCGCGAGGGTGAGGTGTTCGGCCTGCTCGGGAGCAACGGCGCGGGGAAGTCGACCGCGATCCGCATGCTCTGCGGTTTGCTCACGCCGTCCGCCGGGAGCGCCCGCGTACTCGGCGTCGACGTCAGGAGCGACCCGGAGGAAGTGAAGCGGCGGATCGGCTACATGACCCAGCGATTCTCGCTGTACGACGACCTCTCCGTCCGCGAGAATCTCGAGTTCTTCGGCGGCATCTACGGTCTTTCGGGAGCGGAGGGAGCCGAAAGGCGCCGGTTCGCGATCGCGTTGGCGGATCTCACGGGCAAGGAAGAGATCTTGACGGGAGCGCTCCCGGGAGGATGGAAGCAGCGCCTAGCACTCGGGTGCGCCGTCCTACACCGGCCGAGGATGTTGTTCCTCGACGAGCCGACAGGCGGCGTCGATCCGATCTCGCGCCGTCGATTCTGGGACCGCATCGACGCCATGGCGAGTGAGGGCGTCACCGTCCTCGTGACGACGCACTACCTCGACGAGGCGGAGCACTGCAACCGGATCGGCCTGATGCACGACGGCCGGTTGGTCGCGGAGGGCTCCGTCTCCGAGCTCAAACAAGTTTTTGCGGGCCGAGCGATTCTCGAGGTCACGTGCCCCCGCTTCCTCGAGGCCCTGGAGCGGTTCGAGGCCGAACCGTGGGTTCTGGAGGCCACCGTGTTCGCGACGAGGCTCCACGTCGTCGTGGCCGACGCCGAAGTCGGACGCCGACACATTCACGAACTTCTCGAAGCCACCGGCAACGGTCCCGCCGTGGTCGAGCGGATCGTGCCGTCCCTCGAGGATGTGTTCATCCACACCGTGGAAAGGGAGACGGAAACGCGCGCCGGCGGAGTCGCTCGTTGAGAAAGGCGCTCGCGGTCGCAGGAAAGGAGCTGCGTCAGACGCGGCGCGACCCGTTCAGCCTGTTGATGCTCCTCGGCATCCCGACCTTCATGCTGCTGTTGTACGGCTACGCGCTGAACTTCGACGTGCGCCACGTTGCGCTCGCCATCCAAGACCGGAGCCTCACTCTCGCGAGCCGCGATCTCGTCGCGTCGTTCGTGAACTCGACCTACTTCGACGACGTAGGCCGCTTGCCGGTAAACCTCGACCCCGGTGCGGTCCTTACGCGCAGGGAGGCCAAGGCCGTCCTCGTCATACCCGAGGATTATGCGCGCGAGCTCGCCGCGGGACGCGTGGCCACGGTGCAGCTCTTGATCGACGGCGCCGATGCGGCGACGGCGACGACCGTGCTGGGCTACGCGGAAGGATTGGTCGCGCAGCAGAGCGTACTGATCCGCGCGGCGCTGTCGGGCGGCAGCAGGAACCCCCCGATCCGGTTTGCGCCCCGCGTCTGGTACAACCCCGAGCTCAAGTCCACGAACTTTCTCGTCCCCGGTTTGATGGGGTTCATCCTCATGCTCACGGCGGTGCTCTCCACGGCCTTGTCGGTCGTGCGCGAGAAGGAGCGGGGCACGATGGAGCAGCTCCTCGTCACCTCGCTTCGGCCCGGCGAGCTCCTGATCGGGAAGGCGATTCCGTATCTGCTGATCTCGCTGGTCGCGACGGCGATCATCTTGCTCGCCGCGCGGGTTCTGTTCGGAGTTGCCGTGCGCGGCTCCTACTTCGATCTCTTCGTCGCGACGCTCGTCTACTTGACCGGAGCGCTCGGTTGGGGGCTGCTCGTCTCGTCGATGTCGAAGAGCCAGGCGATGGCGTTCCAGATCGGAAGCCTGACCTCGATGCTGCCCGCGATCTTTCTCTCCGGTTTCATCTTTCCGATCCGCTCGATGCCGCATGTGCTGCAGGTTGTGACCTACGCGGTGCCTGCGCGCTACTTCCTCGTGATCTCGCGCGGCATCATTCTGAAGGGAGCGCCCCTGACGGCGTTCTTGGGTGACCTGGGTTTTCTGTTCCTTTACGGTGCCGTCGTTCTGGCCTTCGCATGGCGCCGGCTCGCGAAGGTCGAGCACTGAGATGAAGGTGCTCATCCGGGTGATCGTGAAGGAGTTCCAGCAGCTCCGCCGCGACAAGCGAATGATTCCTGCCATGATCATCGGGCCGATCGTGCAGCTGCTCGCTCTAGGGTACGCGGCGAACAACGACGTCACCGACATTCCCATGGTGCTCCTAGACGACGACCACGGCGTCGCCTCCCGCACCCTCGTCGACCGGTTTCTGGCTTCGGGCTACTTCCGGTTGGTCGGCTCCGTGGCTGGAGAGTCCGAAATCGAGCCGCAGCTGGTGCGTGGGCGCGCCCAGGTCGCGCTGGTGATCCCGCCCGGTTTCGGCCGCGACGTCGCAGCCGGCCGGGCGCCGCGCGTGCAGCTGATCGTCGACGGCAGCGACAGTACGTCGGCGGTCGTCGGGCTGTCGTATGCGTCGAGGATCATCACCGAGGCCGGGGGGCGGCCGGAAGGCCAGCCGGGAGTCGAGCTCGCCTCGCGCGTCTGGTACAACCCCGACCTCAGGAGCCGGTGGTTCTACGTACCCGCGATCCTGGCGATGGTCCTGATGCTCGTCACGATGATCCTCCCGTCGATGGCTGTGGTCCGTGAGAAGGAGATGGGGACGCTCGAGCAGATCATCGTCTCGCCGATCCGCCCCTGGCAGCTCGTGCTCGGCAAGCTCTTCCCGTTCGCGTGCGTCGGCTTCTTGGACATGCTTCTGGTCTCCGCGGTGGCGGTGGGTCTTTTCAGGGTGCCGCTGCGCGGATCGCTCGCGCTGCTCGTCCTGCTTTCGATCCCGTTCCTCATGTGCACCTTAGGCCTCGGTCTGTTCGCGTCGACGCTCGTACGCACGCAACAGCAGGCGATGATGAGCGCGGTCTACCTCGTCATGGTCCCCATGATCTATTTGTCGGGGCTGCTCTTCCCCGTCGAGAACATGCCCGTGTTCATCCAGAGGCTAACGGTCGTTATCCCACTCAAGTACTACACGCACATCATCCGCGGTATCTTCCTCGAGGGCTCCGGCCTCGATGTGCTCTGGCCGGACGCGGCGGCGCTCTTGTTGATCGGCGCCGTCGTCCTCGTGGCTGCTTCCGTGAGGTTCCGCAAAAGCCTGGACTAGGAGGATCGATGGCGACACGGGTGTTCCTGGTGCGGCACGGCGCGACCGTTCTCTCCGCGGAGGACCGGTACGCGGGTTCGGTGGACGTCGCTCTCTCCGATGAGGGCCGCGCCCAGGCTCGCGCGCTCGGCGCGCGCCTGGCGGGCGAGCCGTTGGCCGCCGTCTACGCGAGCCCCATGTCCCGGGCTCGGGATACGGCTGGACTCATCATTGCCGACCGCGGCCTCGACGTGGTGACCGTCCCCGAGCTACGCGAGACCGACCACGGTCACTGGGAGGGAAAGACAAGAGAGGAGATCCGCGCAGGGTTTCCCGACGAGTACACCCGGTGGGAGCGCGACCCGTTCACGTTCGCCCCCTCGAGCGGCGAGACGGGGCTCCAAGTGCTGGCCCGCGCGCTGCCGGCGTTTCTCGGGATCGTGGCCCGGCATCCGAAGAGCGCGATTCTCGTCGTCTCGCACAAGGCGACGATTCGCCTCGTCGTAGGAGCGCTTTTGGGCGTCGAGCTGCGCGGCTACCGCGATCGCCTGGACATGAGCCCGTGCGGTCTGAACATCCTCGACTTGAAATCCGGCGCCGAAACGCGGCTGGTGCTGTTCAACGACGTGTCGCACTACGCGACCGTCCCGGGCCCGACGGGTAAGCGCCTGTCGCCATGGTGGGCTTGAGAAACAGGGCGTCCCCTGTTTCTAGTCGTGCGCGACGCCATCGACCTCGATTTCGGGATCGAACTCGAACTCACCGTTCGCGAGCTTGAACGAGAGGTCGAGGCGGACGTTCAACGTGACGATCGTCGCTCGGTCGCCCACGACGCTCAAGTCGACCGGCAGGAGCACGACCCAGCCGATCGTCGGCGGAACGATCGTGACCTTGGTGTCGTTCGGAAGCGTCGGCTCGACCCGGGTGATCCGCAGCTGGAGCGCGTTGTACGGCCCTTCGGGAAGGAAGTCGGCCGGAAGGGTAACCGTGCCGCCCCCGTTCGCCAAGGCCAAGAGGTCGACGACCACGGGAAGTCCACTCTCGATCGGCACCCACGTTCCATCGGTCTTGCGGGCTTCGACGTCCGCTATGGTGACGTTCGCGACGTTCAGCCGGGTGGCGGCATCGTCGGACCCCGCATTCCCGGCCCGAGCCTGGGCGGGGCCGTGTGACGCCCCGAGTGTCACCAGAAGCGAGCCCTGGGCGGCCTTCTCCTGACTGGACGAACAGCCCGTGACGAGGGCGGCGAGTGCGGTCACGATGGCCGGAAGCACGAACCCAGGCGGATGCCTCATGAGATCCCCTCCTGTTCGGGCGGCGCTCCGATGGCGTCCTCAAGCCTAACAGCAACGGGTGTCCCCCCGCATAGCGGGGTCCTGGCCCTTCCCGGGCCGGGGCCCCATATTGTCCCGGTCCGCCGGGCGGCGGGAGACTGGATCGTGGGGGTGGTCATGGCTGAGCAGAAGATGACAGCATCGTACCCGAACCGGCGACTCGAGCGTCGCCATCCGCTACCCACCGACGCCGGAGCGGCCCTCTATTTCCGCTACCCCTCGCCGAACGGCCCCAGCCTGGAGGCCCGCCTGCGTGACGTCAGTCTTTCCGGGCTCTCGATGCTGCTTCCCGATGAGCTCGCCGGCATACAGACCGGGGACATCGTCAAGGGAATCGAGGCGCGCGTTGCGAGGAAGACCTTTCGCGGAGACCTGCTCGTCATGCACGTGACTCCCGCGAACCAGGTCGGCGCGATCTGCGGCGGGCTGTTCTACCCGGAGGGGGACGAGGACCTGATCACCATCCGGCTCGTCGTCAGGGCACTGGAAGCCGCTTCGAAGGAATGACCGGAGAGCGCCAGCCGGCAACTTGCTGAAACCCGTTCCCGGGTCTTCTCGTTCTCAATGCCGAGGAGGCCTCCCATGAACAGCTCGCTTCACCGTCTTGTCGTCGCCGCCGCGGCTGCCGCCGTCCTGCCCTACCTCCCGGCCCTTGCCGATACACACATCGAAAAGAACCTGAAACTCGATCCCGGCGGGAAACTCACCGTCGTCTCCGACGCGGGAAGCCTCACCGTCACCGGATCCTCGTCCCCTGGCGCGCACGTCGTTTTAAACTCCGACAAGGACGATTTCGATTCGCGTTTCGACCTGACGTTCGAAGAGCTGCCGGGCGAGGTGCGGATAACGGTGAAAAAGAAGGATTCGCTGACCTCATGGACGAGCTGGTTCAGCAACGCGAAGATCCGGTTCGAGATTCAGGTTCCTACGAAGACGAGGACCGATCTCCAGACCGGCGGCGGTCACGTGAAGGTGAGCTCGCTCGAGGGGGACGCCAACGCGGAGACATCGGGCGGCCACATCGAAGTGACCGATCTCAAGGGAAACCTCACCGCCGAGACCTCGGGTGGGCACATCTCCATCAAGAAGATCTCGGGCAACGCCAAGATCGAGACCTCGGGCGGCCACATCGAGACCGACGGCGTTGAAGGCAATCTCTCCGCGGAAACGTCCGGCGGCCACATCGAGATCCGCGACGCGAAGGGACGCGTCGACGCCGACACTTCCGGCGGGCACGTCGAGGTTTCGTTCGCGAAGGGGAACGCGCACGGCGGCAAGATCGAGAGCTCCGGTGGCGGCATTACGGTGGCGATCGATCCGAACGTCGATCTCGCCATCGACGCGTCGACCTCGGGCGGTTCGGTGCGAACCGACATCCCGGTGAAGATCGTGGGCAAGGTCAACGGGTCGAGCATCAGGGGGTCATTGGGCAAGGGAGGCGAGATGCTCTACGTCCACACCTCGGGCGGCTCGGTAAGCATTGGGACCGTGGACGGCGTGCACTGAGCGCCGCGAAATCTCGACTCCGGTCATAATGCCGGGCATGACGGCCGCTTCCGCAGAGAGTGTCCGCGCGTACTTTTTGGAGCTTCAGGACCGCATCTGCTCCGCCCTCGAGGGTGAGGAATCAGGTTCGCACTTCCACCGGGATGCGTGGGACCGCGGGGAAGCCGGACGCGGGATCACGCGCGTTCTTTTGGACGGTCAGGTCTTCGAGCACGCGGGCGCTGGGTTTTCGCACGTTCGTGGCCCTTCGCTTCCCGCGTCGTCGACCGCGCGCCGGCCGGAGCTTGCCGGGCGCGCCTTCGAGGCGATGGGTGTCTCGCTCATCGTCCATCCGAGAAACCCGCATGTTCCCACCTCGCATATGAACGTGCGCTTCCTCGTCGCGAAAGAGGCCGGCGGCGGACCGCCCGTATGGTGGTTCGGTGGGGGATTCGACCTCACCCCCTACTACGGCTACCGCGAGGACTGCGTCGCCTGGCATCGCGCGGCGCGCGACGCCTGTGAGCCGTTCGGGAACGAGATCTACCCGCGTCTGAAGGCCGAGTGCGACGCCTACTTCTTCCTAAAGCATCGCAACGAGCCGCGCGGTATCGGTGGCCTCTTCTTCGACGACCTCGACGCGTGGGGTTTCGAACGCTCGTTCGATTTCGTGCGACGGGTCGGAAACGCCTATCTCGAAGCGTATCTGCCTATCGTGCGCCGCCGCCGCGACACCCCCTACGGCGAGCGCGAGCGCGAATTCCAGCTCTACCGGCGTGGCCGCTACGTCGAGTTCAACCTCGTCTACGACCGCGGCACCGTGTTCGGGCTGCAATCCGGCGGAAGGACCGAGTCGATCCTGATGTCGCTTCCGCCGCGGGTCCGCTGGCGCTATGACTGGAAGCCCGAGCCGGGCACGCGCGAGGCGGAGCTCTACGAGGAATTCTTGAAACCGAAGGATTGGGCCTGACGCTATGAGGTCGGCGGTCCGGTGATCGCCATCAACACGTCGTAGTGGGTGACGAGGGGCTCGCGTTCGAGCAGGAATTCGTCGTCCTGCGGGAAGTAACGCGCTCGGTCCGGGATCTCCCCAGCCGCGCTACGGATCGAGTCCATCGATGACCAGAGCGTCGTCACCATAAAATGCGTGATGCCGTCCTCGTCGCGCCGCAAGACGTACACCCCCATGTTCCCGGGGGTCGAGCGGAACTCCGATAGTCCCGTGCGCTTCAAGTGGGTCAGGTAAGCGTCGGCCTTGGGGGTCAATACGCGGCCGTGCCAAGTGCGGGCGATCATTTCTCGTATCCTCCGGGGCGGTGTGACGGATTGTCTCACGGCTTCCCGGTCATTCTCTCCCGATTCCAAGCGCCGGGCGACGGTTCACGCCTGCTAGCATGCGGCCGCTGAATTCGGCCCGGGAGGATGGCATGAAAGAGGGCGCAGGGGTCGCGATGGTCGCGGTGATGATGGGTCTGGCGGCGTGCTCCGGCCGCCCCGACGCTCGGGAGGCCAAGCCGATGATCCCTCAGAGAACGAAGTACGTGGAGGTCGCGTTGACCTCGGACCTGTACACGAAGCTGACCGACAACGAGCGCGCCATGGTTCCGCTCTTGATCGACGCGTGCCGGGAGATGGACGCGATCTTCTGGCGGGAGAGTTACGGAGACAGGGAAGCCCTCCTCGCGTCGATCCCCGATCCGGAGCTCCGGCGCTTCGCCGAGATCAACTACGGCCCGTGGGACCGGTTGAACGCGAATTTCCCCTTCCTCCCCGGCGTCGGCGACAAGCCCAAAGGGGCGGGCTACTACCCGGCCGATATGACGAAGGAAGAATTCGACGCGGCAGCGGCGACCGACCCCGCGCTCAAGAGCCCGTACGCGATCGTCCGTCGCGACCCGAACCTCAAGCTCGTAGCGGTGCCGTTCCACGAGGCCTTCGCCGCAGAAGTGTCTCGCGCGGCGGGGAAGCTGCGCGAGGCGGCAGCGTACGCCTCCGATCCGGTGTTTCGAAACTACCTCGAGCTGCGCGCGAACGCTCTGCTCGACGACCGGTACCAGCCGAGCGATCTCGCGTGGATGGACACGAAGCAGAACGGCGTCGACGTCGTGATCGGCCCGATCGAGAATTACGAGGACCAGCTCTTCGGCATCAAGACAACCCACGAGGGCTACGTTCTCTTGAAAGACCGCGAATGGAGCGCGCGTCTGGCCAAGTTCGCGATATTCCTCCCCGAGCTGCAGCGGGGCCTGCCGGTGCCTCCCGAGTACAAGAAGGAGCTGCCGGGGACGGATTCTGACCTGAACGCCTACGATGCCGTCTACTACGCCGGGGACTGCAACGCCGGGTCGAAGACGATCGCCATCAATCTACCGAACGACGAGCAGGTGCAGCTACAAAAGGGAACGCGCCGTCTGCAACTGAAGAACGCGATGCGCGCGAAGTTCGACACGATCTTGTCGCCCATCGCCGACCGGTTGATCGCAAGCGACGAGCGCGCGCACGTCAAGTTCGACGCTTTCTTTGAGAACGTGATGTTCCACGAGGTCGCCCATGGCTTGGGCATCAAGAACACGATCAACGGCAAGGGGGCGGTCCGCGCGGCGCTCAAGGAGCAGGCGGGTGCGCTCGAGGAGGCGAAGGCCGACGTTCTCGGTCTCTACATGGTCTGCAAGCTGAAGGAGAAGGGCGAGCTGGGCGATGCCGACCTGACGGACAATTTCGTGACGTTCTTGGCGGGCCTCTTTCGCTCGATCCGTTTCGGAGCGACCGAGGCGCACGGCCGCGCGAACCTCGCGCAGTTCCTGTTCTTCCAGCAACAGGGAGCCTTCACGCGCGAGCCCGCTACGGGGACCTACCGCGTCGACGTCCCCAAGATGCAGGCGGCGATGAACGCGATGTCGGAGAAGATCCTCAAGCTCCAGGGAGACGGAGACTACGACGGCGTGGTCCGTTTTCTGCCGAAGAAGGGCTCTATGGACCCGACGCTTGCGGCCGACCTCGCGCGGCTCGCGGACGCAGACATCCCGACCGACATCGTGTTCAAGCAGGGGATCGAGGTCTTGGAAGGCGCGCGGAACTAGACGACGAAGCGCTCAGCGCAACGTCGGCAGCGCGAGCGGATGGTCGATTCCGAGGAACGCGAGCGCGTCGTCCATCGTTCGAAAGACCCCAACCTGGGTCGTGCTGCCGCGCTCCAACTCCCTGCGCATCTGGAACATCCGGCCGAGGCCAAAGGCCAGATCGTCGGGTGCGACGATCGCGAATTTCGAGCTCCGGCGTACCGGGTCCATTCCGGCGGCCAGCGCGGCGAGGTCGCCGACTCTGGCGGTCGACGGCAGCGCGATGTGAGTCACGTGGGTCATGTCGACGAGCTCGTCGTAGCCGATCGCCTCCTCGAGCGAGCCGATCTGTCGCTGGTACAAGAACACGTCGTCGTCGGTCAGCGTGCCATACCCGGCGGCGACGATGACTCGTGCTTCGTGATCCAACCGATAGACCAGCGCCATGCGACCTCCACCCACTTCATCGTAACCCGAGTTGATTCGTGCTCGGCCGAATCGGCCCCCCGCGCGTAGTACAGGCGGTGGGGGTGAACATGAAGGCGACACGGTGGCTGCCGATCCTGATGTGCCTCCCGCTCGTGGCGGTGCGGGGACACGACTTCAGCTTCACGAGCGGGCGGAGCGCCATCTGCATCCCCTTCGAGGCATCCAACCGTCACATTGCATTCCAAGCGCGGCTCAACGAGCGCGACGGGATGCGGGTCGTGCTCGACACCGGTGCCGGGGGCTCGGTGATCGATGCGAAGCGTGCCGAATCGCTCGGCCTACAGGCGAACGGAACGCAGCACGCGCGGGGCTCGGGCGGCTCGGAGATGGGATCCACCGTGCGCGGCGTCGACGTTGCGTTGCCCGGATTCGAGCTCCTCGACCAGACGATGAGCACGTTGGCGTTGGGACCGATCGCTGCGCAGGCCGGCCGGCCTCTGGATGCGATCCTGGGGCACCCACTTCTCTCCCGTTGCGTCGTCGAGATCGACTACCCCCGGCACTGCGTCAGCCTGCACGACGCCGCCGACTACAAGTACGGCGGGGCCGGCGTCTCCGTGCCGATCACGTTCAAAGAGAACCTCCCCTACGTCAAGGCGAGCGTGGTGCTTCCCAACGGTCGGTCGATTTCCGGGAAGTTCGTGATCGACACCGGGGCATCGACGAACCTGATCCTCTCCCCGGAGTCGGTCGAGCGCGAGGGCGTGGCAGCCTGCCGTCGGAAAGATCCTCACGGTACAGGCGCGCGGCGTGGGGGGCGTGACCGAGGTCCGCTTGGCGCGCCTCACGCGGCTCGAGCTCGGCGGTTTCTCGCTTGCAGGGCCGGTCGCGGCGCTTCAACCGGCGGGCACGGGGCGCATCAGCTCGGAAGGTACGGTCGGCAACATCGGCGGGGGGATCTTGAGCCGGTTCAAGGTCATCTTCGACTATCCGCGCCGCCGCATGATCCTGGAGCCCGGTCCGGATGTCGCCCTCCCGTTCGAGGCCGACATGAGCGGCCTCGGTCTGGTCTCGGTCCCTCCCGATTTTCGGCGCGTGTCGGTGACGCGCGTCCTTAGCGACTCTCCCGCGCTCGAAGCCGGAGTCCAAGCCGGCGATGAAATCGGCTCCGCGGCACGGAGCGAATCAAGCTCGCGCTGCGGACGAGAAGGATCATCTAGGGCCGGCTCTCCAACTCTTCGAGCGTTCTCGGCCAGTCCTTCCCGAGGAGCCGCGAGAGAGCGCGGTCGGCCAGGAGTCTCCCGCCGGTCTGACAGCGGGCGCAATAGTTGGCCTCGTTCGCGGCGTAGACGATCCGTTGCACGGGGGCGCCGCAGACCGGGCAGGGCTGCTTGTGTCGACCGTGCACCGCCATTCCGGCGCGAAATGCCGTGACCTTCTCCGGAAACTCCTCCCCGGCCTCAGCCGCAAGCCGCTCGCGCCACGCGATCAGCGTCCCGCGCGTCGCATCGCGCAGGCGTCCTAGCTCGCGGTCGTCGAGATTGCGCGTGAGCTGCGTCGGAGAGAGCTTCGCCGCGTGGAGGATCTCGTCGGAGTAGGCGTTGCCGATGCCGCTGAAGATCGAGGGATCGGTCAGCGCGCGCTTCAGCGTCCGGTTCTCGCGGGTCAATGCCGCGCGAAAATCATCGAGCGTGGCCTCCAGCGGCTCGATCCCGCCGCGGCTCAACGCGGCAAGGTGGGACTCGCCCGAAACGACGTGCAGCGACGCGCGCTTTTTCGTGCCTGCTTCCGTCAACGTCAGCGTCCCCGTCGTGAAATCGAACGCCGCGAGTGCGATCTTCCCGGCGAGCTTGGCTCCCTTCGGCTTCCAATGCAGGCGTCCCGCGATCATGAGGTGGATCGCGAGGAAGAGATCGTCCTCGAGCGCGATCACGACGCGCTTGCCGAGACGGCGCACGCCTTTGACCCGCTTGTCGCTCACCGCCGCAAGCGGCGGCGTCACGGTGCGAAGGAGAAACGGGCTGTTCAGCCGGACCTGTTCGAGCGTCGCATCCGCAACGCGAGTGTCGAGCGCCGCGACGTACACGTCGACATCCGGAAGCTCCGGCATCAGCGCGCGGCGCGGCGGATTCGGTCGGCGATGGCGAGCGCCAAGCCCTCGCTTCCCGAAGGTGGCACTGCGAGAATCAACGGGACGTCGCCGGCGTCCAGCTCGCGCATCGACGTGAACAGGTTGCGCGCCGCCTCTTCGAGGTCGCCTTTGGCCGTGAGCGCGCGGAGAACGACGGGGACGCCGTAGCGTCGCTCGATCTCAGCGACAACGCCTGTCGCCTCGGCCATGCTCGCGAAGACGCCGATGACCCCGACGCAGGCCGCGTCCTTCGGCAGCGCTTCGGGGCCCGGCAGGAGGTGCAGCGGCGTGCGGGGCGCGTAATGAACCGCGCTCATGCCGGGCGAAGCCGCAGGAACCCCCGGCGCCGCGGTCAGAGGCGTGCGCGCGAGACGCACGCTCGCGGTCGCTTCGATCGCCTCCACCGAGACGCCGCCCGGGCGAAGGAGAGTGAGCGTGCCGTCTTTCGCGATGGCGACGACCGTCGATTCGACGCCTACCGTGGAAGCGCCTCCGTCGAGCACGATCCCGATCCGGTCGCCCAGCTCGGCGACGACGTGCGCGGCCGTCGTCGGGCTGATCCGGCCGAAGCGATTGGCTGAAGGCGCCGCGAGCGGAAGCGAAGCCACCTTCAGGAGCGCCTGGGCAACCGGGTGCGATGGCATGCGAATAGCAACGGTGTCGAGCCCGCTCGTCACGAGATCGGGGATCTTGGGCCCGCGCGGTAGGACGAGCGTCAAGGCTCCTGGCCAGAACCGGCGTAACAGCACGTCGGCGCGCTCGCGCGCGAGTTGAGGCAGGCGCCTCACCTCGACGACGCCTTCGTCCTCGAGCCCCGAGAGCACCTCGCGCTCCAGCGGTCCCGCCGGGCGCACCACGTGCACGATCAGCGGGTCGAAGCTGGGCCGGTCCTTCGCGGCGAAAATGCGTGCGACCGCCGCCGCGTCGAAGGCATTCGCGGCGAGGCCGTAGACGGTCTCGGTCGGCATCCCGACGAGCTCGCCGCGACGCACCGCGTCGGCCGCGCGCCTCACGTTATCGGGGGACGGGGTCAGGATCGTGGCCACTAAGCCTCCATTGCGGCGTGGAGATAATACCCGCCATGCGCCGCCGCACACTCGGTCCGCCGAAGCCCGCGGTGTCGCGTCACCCCCGCGCGCACTTCGACCCGAAGAGCGGATGGTTCAGGCGGATCGAGCGCGCGTCGAGCCTCTTCCTGAGCCAGCACGTCTGGCCGCGCGTTCCCGGAAGCGCGATTCCGTACGCGCTGATCCTCGAGCGCCTCCTGACCGTAGCCTCCGCGGAGATCCCGATCGCGGACCTCCCCGCGCCCTTCGATGGGACGACGGTGCTGTTCCTCTCCGACGTGCACGCGGGACCGTTTCTCTCCCCGAGCGCGCTGGCTCGGGCGTTTGAGCGCTTGGCGACGCTCAAAGCTGACGTCGTGATCCACGGCGGCGATCTGGCGAGCTCGAACGTGCGCGAGATCCTGCACCACGCGGACGCGATCTCAGGATTGACGGCGCCCTTGGGCGCCTTCGCCGTCTTCGGCAATCACGATCACTACACCGGCGACGTCGCCGGCGTCGGTCGATTCTTCGAAACGTGCGGCGTTCGGGTCCTCAACAACGACGCCGTCGCGCTGTCGCGCGGCGGCGCGCGCATCGCGCTCGCCGGGATCGACGACTGGAACATCGGCCGGCCCGATCTCGCCATGGCGATGGACCGATCGGGGCTTGTCGCCCCCAACGCGCCGATTGTCCTGATCTCCCACAACCCCGACGCGTCTCTCGAAGCAGCGGCGCGCGGCGTCGCGCTCACGCTGTCCGGGCACACTCACGGCGGCCAGGTGCGCATCCCCGGCCGCCCGGTCCTCGTGCGGATGAGCCGCTTTTGGCTCGACGAAGGACGCTTCGAGCACGACGGAGCGCACATCGTCGTGAGTCGCGGACTGGGCGTGTCGGGGATTCCGCTGCGGATCGCGTGTCCGCCGGAAGCGGTCCTCGTCACGCTGAGGGTTGCTCCCTAACCGACGTCCTTGGAAGCGATGTCGATCGTGATCATGAATCCGTTGGTGCCCTTGAACTCGAATGGTTTGTCGCCCGCGCGGAACGCTTCGACATCGTTCGGCATGAGGACGAAACCGTCGTTGCGTGGCACCCCCCAATACTTGAGGTTCTTGATGACCACGGGATCACCCGTCATCCCGGCGAACCGGTTGAGGACGACCTCCGCGACCTTTCCACCGTCGAGCTTCGCTTCGGCGTGGTCCTTGGTCGCGCTCCAAGTCATCGGCGCGTCCGCGCCGACGGTGAACGACGTCCACTGCACCGGGTAGACCTTCCCGAGGATCGTGGCGATCGCGTCGCGCTGTGGCTTCGTGGTCGCCGGATCGAACGTGAGCACGGCCCAGTCCATCTTGCCGGTCGAGAAGTCGCCGCCGAGGTCGCCCCCGACCCAGAACTTGGCGCCGTCGAGCGCGACGTCCCCGAACTTTCCCTTGTTCACGCGAAACGCGTTGTTGAACTTGCAGAAGTGATCCCCGCCGCCGTGCCCTTCGTGACCTCCGTGCGCGGCAGGCTTCAAGTTGAAGTAGCACTGGCAGAACATCGGGCAACTGCACGCCTCGATGATGGTGGCATTCATCGACCAGATCGGTGCGGCTGGTTTTTGAGTCTCGCCTGCCGCGGCGAGAACCAGTGCGACGGCGGCGAAACCCAGGGTGGCTGCGAGAACGATTCTCTTCATGATGACGAACCTCCAAGGTCGCCGGAGGCGCTCGCGACTGCTTCGCGCGCGGCGAACCGGACAAGAATAATCCGAAATCGTGCCCGCCGGGAATA
>CAZUGP010000069.1:0-12657 GCA_964619965.1 uncultured Acidobacteriota bacterium | reverse complement strand
TACGCCCGGGCCACCTCGTATCTCTCGGACGATCCCAAGGCGTGCATCAACTGCCACGTCCTGAACGAGCAGTACGACGGCTGGTCGAGATCCTCACACCACGCACGTGCGACGTGCAACGACTGTCACGTGCCCCACGATTCGATCGTGAGCAAGTACGCCGTGAAGGCCGAGCATGGCTACAGGCATTCGAAGCGATTCACGCTCCAGAACTTCCACGAGCCGATCCGCATCAATCAACCCAGCCACGACGTCGTCGTGGACAACTGCATCCGGTGCCATGAGGCGATGACGCGGGAGATTCGCCTCGCGGCGCCGAGCCGCGAGGCGCGCGCCGCCGGGATCTCCGGCGGCCTCGATTGCCTCCATTGCCACGCGAGCGTCGCCCACGGGCCGACGAGCTGAAAGGGCTTCCCCCATGACCAAGCTGCCCACCCGTTCCGCCATATTCGTGGTTGCGGCCGTCGCCTTCGGCGCCGGAACCGTGCTGGCGATGGCGCTCTACGGCAACATCGTGAAGCGCAAGATGGAAGCGCAGAGCACCGTGCTTCGCGTCGTCGCGATCGACGAAACGACGATCGACCCGACGCAGTGGGGCAGGAACTTCCCGCGCGAGTACGACGGTTACATCCGGACGTCGGACAACACGCGCGCCCGTTTCAGGTGGAGCGAGGGCCGTCCTCCTGAAGAAGAAGAGAGCGCGAACAAGGCGGAGTCGAAGCTCGCCGGCGATCCCCGCCTGAAGACGATCTTCAACGGCTACGCCTTCGCAATCGATTACCGCGAGCGGCGCGGCCACGCGTACATGCTGCTCGATCAGCGAGAGACCAGACGGGTCACGGAGAAGCCGCAGCCGGGCGCCTGTCTGAACTGCCACGCGTCGAACGTCGTGACGTACCGCGAGGTCGGGCTGAAAGGCGGAGCCCCTGGATCGCTCACCGATCCGTTGAGCTCCGAAAACGGGCAAAAGCAGCTCACGGCGGGTTGGGAGAAGGTCAACCACATGACGTACGCGGAGGCGACGGCCCTCGTGAAGCACCCCATCTCCTGTCTCGACTGCCACGACCCCAAGACGATGGGCCTGCGCATCACACGGCCCGCCTTCGTCGAGGGCATCGCGGGCCTTGCCGCCTCCGCCGCGCCGGTGCCGCACTTACCGAGCATCGAGCAGTGGCGCAAGGGCGAGCGCAAAACGACGTACAACCCGAACGAGCTGGCGAGCCGGCAGGAGATGCGATCGATGGTGTGCGGACAATGCCACGTCGAGTACTACTTCAAGGGAGACGCAAAGCGGCTGACGTTTCCGTGGAGCACGGGGCTCAAGGTCGAGGAGATCGAGGCGTATTACGACACCTCGGGCTGGTCCGATTGGACCCACAAGGACTCGGGCGCCAAGGTCTTGAAGGCCCAGCACCCCGAGTTCGAGACGTGGAGCCAAGGGATCCACGCGCGGAGCGGCGTGTCGTGCGCCGACTGTCACATGCCCTACCGCCGCGAAGGAGCGATGAAGTACACCGACCACCAGGTGCAAACCCCGATGGCGCACGTCAACCTCTCTTGCCAGACCTGCCACAACTACACCGAAAGCGAGATTCAGGCGCGCGTGGACCAGATCCAGGCGCGCACCAAGGCCCTTCTCGATCGCGCCGAAATCGCGCTCGTCGAGCTGATCGTGGCCATCCGGGAAGCGGCCGCCGCGGGTGCGACGGACGCGCAGCTCGAAGAGGCGCGCGGGCTGCAGCGAAAGGCCCAGTGGCGCTCGGATTTCGTGAACGCCGAGAACTCGTTGGGCTTCCATGCGCCGGCCGAGTCGCTGAGGATCATCGGGGAGGCGATCGACTACGCGCGCCAGGGTGTTGCGGAGGTCGCACGGCGACGGGGAGCCAACGGGAAGCACGGCCCGAGCTAGCGGGTGGTTCCTAGGCCCGTACGAGGAGAACCGGGACCTGAACCGTGTGGCGCACCCTTCTGGCCGTCGAGCCGTAGATCAGGTCGCCCAGAAAGCGGTGGCCGTGGGTGCTCATCGCGATCAAGTCGGCGCCCGTCTCGCCCGCAAGCCGCACGATCTCGTCCGCGGGCTCGCCGACCAGAAGCACCGCCTCGGCCGGGATGCCGCTGTCGGCAAATCGAGCTCGCACGCGCTCGAGATAGGCACGGTCGTCGCGCATCTCCTCGGATTCTGCGAGGTTGAGCTGGCTCAGATTGCGGGCCACCCAACCGTCCGCCACATGGACCAGCACCAACGCGCTCTGCATCAGCCGCGCTAACGGCTCGATGTGGGCGAGGACGGCTTCGTCGGTGCGACTGTTCTCGAGCGCGACCAATATTTTGCGGTACACGGTCAATCTCCACGGTAAAAGAAGCGCACCCAGATCGAGAACGCTAACGCGACGGCCACGATGAGCGCCATCCAACCCGCGCCGAGGACCTGGAACAGCAGGTAGATGTTGAGCGACGCGATCAGTGTGCAGATCGCGTAACCGACCACTTTCACGCTGCGTGAGTTGGCGAACTCGCCCATCAAGGTCCGATCGGACGTGAAGCTCATCAGCGGAAAGATCGCGAACGAGAGCTGCATCGACAGCACCACCTGCGAGAACACCAGCAATTCGACCGTGTTCTTCCCGCCCGACGCGCCGATCAGGAGGATTGCCGGCACGATCGCCAGAAGTCTTGTGATGAGTCGGCGGAGCCAAGGGCGGATGCGGATCTTCAGGAATCCCTCCATGACGATCTGCCCGGCCAGCGTTCCGGTGATGGTGGAGGACTGACCCGAGGCGAGCAGGGCGACGGCGAACGCGGTCGAGGCGATCGGCGCGCCCAAAAGCGGCGCCAGCAGCCGGTGGGCTTCCTGCAGCTCGCTGACGTTGAAGTGCCCGGCGCGGTTGAAGACCGCCGCGGCGACGACCAGGATGGCGGCGTTGACGAAGAACGCGGCACCGAGGGCGATAATGGTGTCGACCGTGTTGTAGCGGATGGCCAGGCGCTTGCCCGCCGTGGATCTTTCGATGTCTCGGGTCTGGACGAGCGCGGTGTGCAAGTAGAGGTTGTGCGGCATGACGGTCGCGCCCAGGATGCCGAGCGCGATGTAGAAGGCCTCGGCGTTGGGCATCGTCGGCAACACGAGCCCGGTCGCGAGCGCGCCCCACTCCGGCCGCGAAAGGAAGACCTGGATCGCGAAGCACCCGGCCACGGTCGTCACCAGGGTGATCACGATCGCCTCGATCTTGCGGAAGCCGAAATGCATCGCGGTGAGCAGCAGCAAGACGTCGAATCCGGTGATCACGACGCCCCAGACGAGCGGGATGCCGAACAGCAGGTTGAGCGCGACCGCGGAGCCGATGACTTCGGCGAGGTCGCAAGCGATGATCGCGATCTCGCACAGGAACCAGAGGACGTACGCGACCGGCTTCGAGTAATGGTCGCGGCAGGCCTGCGCGAGATCGCGCCCGCCGGCGACGCCGAGCCTGACACAGAGCGTCTGCAGGAACATCGCCATCAGGTTCGAAAGCAGGATCACCCACAGAAGGGCGTATCCGAACTTGGCGCCGCCGGCGAGGTCGGTCGCCCAGTTGCCGGGGTCCATATAGCCGACGGAGACGAGATAGCCCGGGCCGGCGAACGCGAGGAAGCGGCGTAGCCAGCCACTGACCCCCATCACCGGCACGCTGCCGTGCACCTCGGGCAACGAATGGCTGGTCACCTCCACCGAAGACCTAATCTTTGACATACCAAAATTAGGATCTCTGCGAGCGAAAATGTCAAGGGTGGGGTGCCGGTCCGCACTTCCGGTTCCCCGTTCCGCATGTCATCCTCCTCATCGCGCACCGTCCACAAGGAAGAGCAATGGAACCGATCGCCGGCCGCACGCTGCTCCATTACCGCCTCGCCGCGAAGCTCGGCGCCGGCGGGATGGGAGAGGTGTGGCAAGCCACCGACACGACGCTTGGCCGCAACGTCGCCATCAAGATCCTCCCCGCGGCGTTCGCGGCCGATGCAGAGCGGCTCTCCCGGTTCGAGCGCGAGGCGAAGGTGCTGGCCTCGCTCAACCATCCGAACATCGCCGCGATTTACGGCTTTCACGAGGACTCCGGGGTTCGATTCCTCGTGATGGAGTTGGTCGCCGGCGAGGACCTCGCGGAGCGGATGAAGCGCGGAGCGCTGCTTCAGGACGATGCCGTGGACGTTGCCCGGCAGGTTGCCGAAGCGCTCGAGGCGGCACACGAGCAGGGGATCGTTCACCGCGACCTCAAGCCGGCCAACGTCCAGCTCACCCCCGAAGGAAAGGTCAAGGTCCTCGACTTCGGCCTCGCCAAGGCGCTTGACCCGACGCTTTCCGCATCCGGCATGCACGGGGAAGCCGCAATGTCCCCGACGATCACCTCGCTCGGCACGGCCGTGGGGATGATCTTGGGCACCGCCGCCTACATGAGCCCCGAACAGGCACGCGGCCGGCCCGCGGACCGGCGCGCGGATATCTGGTCGTTCGGCGTGATCCTCTTCGAGATGCTCACCGGCCAGCGCCTCTTCGAAGGCGAGACGATCAGCGACACGCTGGCCGCCGTCCTCAAGACCCAGCCGGATTGGACCGCGCTTCCCGCGACGACCCCCGAGGCATTGCGCCGGCTACTTGCGCGGTGCCTCGATCGCGACCCGCGGCAGAGGCTACGCGATATCGGCGAGGCCCGCGTTCTCCTGTCGGGCGGACTCCAGGCGGCGGGTGCCGCGGGCTCGAGCTCAATCGCGGCGCCGCCCGCCGCGCGCGCGCGCCTGCCGTGGCTGCTCTTCGGCCTCGCGACGATCGCGGTCGTGGTCCTCGCGATCAAGGCCGCAACGCCCGCACGCGTCGCCCCGCCCCGAGTGCGGAAGTTCGCGGTCGACGCCCATCTGGTCCCCGGGGGCAACACCCGCGCCTTTCAGATCTCGAAGGATGGCACGCGCATCGTGTTCCAGTCGGAGCAGGGGATCGAGGTCCGCGAGCTTCGCGACTCGGAGTCGCGCCTTTTGGTCAAAGACGCCGAGCTCGGGACGGGGGAGAACGGCGCGACGCCGTTCTGGTCCCCCGATGGGAACTCGGTCGGCTACGCGGCGATGGGATCGCTCCTGAGGGTCGATGCGGCCGGCGGCTCGCCAACGACCATCTGCAAGCTGCCGGGGGACTGGAACGGCGGCGTTTGGATGGGCGACGACACGATCGCCTTCGCAACGACGCGAGGGCCGATGTACCGCGTACCCTCCCACGGCGGCGACGCGCAGGTGTTGCTTCCGCTGCAGTCCAAGCAAGAGCTCGATTTTCATCATCCGAGCGTTCTCCCCGACGGACGCAGTCTGATCTACCCGGTGCACCGCCCCACCGGTGTCGACACGATCGAGATGTTGCGAGACGGAAAGCGCACGGTCGTGCTGCGGATCGATACGGCGCAGATCAACGTTCAGGACAGCCCGCAGATCGTCAACGTGCCTTTCTACTCCACGACGGGCCATATCCTCTATCAACGCGATCAGGGGAACGAGGGGCTATGGGCGCTGCCGTTTTCGGTGGAGCGCGGGGTGGCGACCGGCGAGCCGTTCCTCGTCTCCCCCGGAATGGGATACGCGTCGGTCGCTGACGACGGAACTTTGGTCTACGCAGGGCTCTCGGCCGTCAGTTCCGGCCAGCTGATGCTCGTCACCCGTGACGGCAAGGTCGAGCGCACGCTCGGCGAGACGCAACCTGGGCTCGGGGTGGGCGGTTTCTCGCCGGACGGACGGCGCCTCCTGTACCTCGCCGCGGAGCGTCAGGCAACGGACGTCTACGTCTGGAGCTTCGACGGCGACCGGGCGATGCGACTGACGAACACTCCGGAATCGGAGGGCGCCCCGGTATGGATTCCCGGGAGCTCGCGCATCGGATTCTCGGCGCCCAGCGGGACCTGCCGCTCGGTGTTCGCCATGAACGCCGACGGCACGGGTACGCGCGAGCTGCTCGCGGAGAAAGCTGACGAGCCGTCGTTCACGCCCGATGGGCGCGAATTCGTATATGGGACGGTGTGCCAGGAGCGCCGCGGCCTCGACCGTGTGGTCCTCGGGCGCGCCGATGTCACGCCGCTCCTCGACACACCGGCGGGAATCGACTCCGCGGCCCTCTCCCCCGACGCGCGCTATCTCGCCTACCGCTCGTGGGCAGGGGGAAAGCCCGAGCGCTACGTCACCCGCTACCCGAGCATGGACGGCCGATGGCTCGTCGCCCGAGCGGATTCCGCCGCACGCTGGTCGGCCGACGGGAAAGAGCTCTACTACGTCGAGGGGCCTCCGTTCCGAATGATGGCAGCGCCCGTGCGGCTCGATCCGGTGTTTTCCTTGGGTACCCCTCGCGAGCTGTTCGATTTCGCGTCGATCGGCGCGGCGCGCTTCACGAGCTTCAGCGTCAGCCCCGACGGCAAGCATTTCGCCATGGTGCGCGGCACGGGCGCTGCCGACAAGCAGCGCAGTATCGTCGTCGTCGAGAATTGGTTCGAGGAGTTCAGGAAGCGATGACGGCCCTCTATCTCCGCGCCGGGAGGTTGAAATGACGCAGCGTGGTTTCAGGAGCATCGGGGTCGTGGCTGTCATCTGCGGCCTGGCGGTCGGCGCGGCGAACGCGAAGACGAAGATCGTGGCGACTACCGAGGGAGAAAAGTCGAACGAGGGGCCGCCCCGCAAGATCCTCGTCCTCGCGGTCGCCGCCGATCCGATCACGCGGGCGGCGTACGAGGACGTGATCGCCGGGGAGTTGAGCCTGCGGGGCGCCACCGCCGTGGCTTCGCACCTTGCGTTCCCGGAGCTTCCGAAGGAACGCGGCCCCTTCGAGGCCAAGCTCGTCGCCGACGGCTTCGACGCGGTGACGGTCAGCCGCCTCGTAGGGTCGGAAAACAAGATCAAGGTGAAGGAAGGGCACACCTCGTACGGCACCACGTACCAGGGCACGGACATGTGGGGTGGGTACTGGTACACGTATCAGGAGGTCTTCGTTCCCGGCTACCTCGAGAAGGAAACCCGCGTGCGCGCCCGCACCGAGCTCTGGCGGACATCGGGAAAGGGCGGGCGGCTCGCTTGGTCCGGAACGAGCGAGACGCTCGACCCGCGAACTGCCGCTCAGGCGGCGCGCGAGGTCGGCGCGGCCGTCGCGAAGGCTCTGGCGAAGGCGAAGCTCATCTAGAGCCCGATGACTTCTCCAACGCCCGCGCTTTCTTGGCGATCGCCGAAGCGGAGGGCGGGTATTTCGCGAACCCCTTGTCGAGCGCCCGGGCGAGCTTGTCCGGCGGATCGCTCGGGCCCTTGATCGTCTGGTCGATGTACAGCCGCCACGCCAGCGCATTCGTCGCCCCGTCCACCAGGTCGACCATCAGCGTCGCGGTCTGTTCGGTGAACTGGATGCTCGTGTACATGGGATTGTCCAAGCTGCTGAGACCTCCCAAGTTCGTGGAGCCGGTCTTTCCCTGGCCGATGTCCCCGCGATAGCTGACGAGAAGATCGGGTTTTTCCTCCGGCTTCGCGGCGCGGAGACCGGCCTCCCGGAGGCGAATGTCGAGGGCCTTTTCGACGCGGTCCCTCATCGTCTGGTCCGCGAGCACGCCGTGATGTCCCTTGTCGCGGTCCGGAATCCAGGCCCAAGTCCTGTACCTTTCGAACTCGGCCTTCGGGTTGAAATCGACGTCGATCGATCCCGCACGGGCGGCGCCGGCGGCGAGCATTCCTGTCAGTAGGGCCAGGGCAAGTCGTCGCATCGCGTCTCCTTCGCTCCCACAGGGTATCCGATGAGGGTCGGAAGAAATGCCGAACCTTTTCTCGCGGCTTCCGTCTATGCCCACCGGTGGTGGACCTCGATGCCCTCCTCGTTCGGTGCCGCCAGGGAGATGCTCTCGCCTGGGAGGCGCTGGTGCGTCGCTACCAATGCCGGATCTACGGCTTCGCCTTGTACTACATGCGCGACCACGAGGAGGCGAGGGATGTCGCTCAAGACATCTTCGTCAAGATGTACCAGCACTTGGGGAGCGTTCGCGACGGCCGGACCTACCTGCCCTGGATGTTGCGCTTGGCGCGGAACTGCTGCATCGACCGGATCCGGAGTCGCAAGGCGAGGCCGCACGATCTCAACGCTCCCGGCGGGATCGCGGTCGACAGCGCGTCGATGGACGCGTCGCCCGAGGCTTCGTTGCTCGAGTCCGCGCGCCGGACCCTGCTCTATCGCGCCCTGAGGACGCTCACCGCGACGAATCGGCAGATCGTGTTTCTCAAGGACATCGAGCAACTCCAGCTGTCGGACATCGCGACTCGGCTCGGCTTGCCGATCGGCACCGTCAAGTCGCGGTCCAATCGCGCGCGAGCCGAGCTGGCGAAGGCGGTTCGTTCGCTCGAGGCGGCTGAGGCCATCTCATGAACTGCCGCGATATTCTCGAGCTGCTGGAGCCGCTTCTGGACGGAACGCTCGACGACGAGCGGCACGCGCGGTGCGTCGTCCACGCGGCGTCCTGCGCGTCATGCCGGGAGCTGGTCGAGCCGATGGGCGCGATGCTCGCTCCCGTCAGCAGCGAGCCGCCGGCGTCGTTCCTCGCCGCGGTCTTGTCCCTTACGTCTCACGCGGCGCGACGCACGCCTTGGGCCGAGACTTGGCGTCAGTGGATGTTACGCCCGCGGTTCGCCTCGGAGGCGGCGTATGTCGGTGTCGTCGTGCTGAGCCTGGCCGCCGGCCGGCTGGACTCGAAAGCCGTGCTCGACGGCCTTCGCTCCGAGGCCGGGATCCTTTTGGATCGGGCGACGTCTCTATTGGAGAAGGAGAAGCCATGACAGAACCCCAACCCGCGGCAACCTACGTGACCGTACCCGCCATGAGCCTCACGGGCGACCCGCGCCGCAAGTCACCGCTGTTCGCCTCGGTGCTTTCGGCGATGCCTGGTTTGGGACAGATCTACGTGGGTTACTACCAGCGCGGATTCATCCATGCGATCGTCGTCAGCACTCTGATCGCCCTGCTGGCAACGGACATCGGCCCGCTGACGCCTCTGGCGGCTCTGTTCCTCGCGTTCTTCTGGCTCTACAACATCGTCGACGCCGGCCGTCGGGCGCTGCTGTACAACGAGGCGCTTGCGGGCCGGACCGGCATCGAGCTTCCTGAGGATTTCAAGACGCCGGCGCTTTCCGGCTCGATTCCCGGAGGGCTCGCGATCGTGGTGGTGGGCGGCGTGCTCTTGTCGCACACCCGCTTCGGCGTGTCGCTCGACTGGATCAGCGCCTGGTGGCCCGCCGCCCTGATCCTGTTCGGGGTCTACCTCGTCGCCCGGTCGGTGATGAGTCGCTCCCAGACGACAGGCAAGCCGTAACCTGTCGAATCCCATAGAATCCCGGGGCCATGGCGCTTGCCCCGGGATTACGCCTCGGTCCCTACGAAATCGTCGCGCCGATCCGCGTTTCGAGGACATCGTGAAGGGTGTGGGGAGATGACGCTCGCTTCCCGGGTTCCCGGCGTGCGGCGGCGGGGTGGGCTATGCTGACAGGCACGACGATGAGCACGACCGAACCATCGAGAACCGCGAACTGGGGCGCGGGCCGGGTGACCGCGGAAGCGGAGGCCCGATTCGTGGCCGGAGTCGCCTACTGCGAGAGGTTTTTCATGGGACAGGCCGAAGCGCAGAAGGCGCTGTTCAAGCTCACCGCAATCTTGGAGGCGGAGAGGATACCCTACGCCATCATCGGCGCGATGGCACTGAACGAGTACGGCCACCGGCGGGCGACGGTCGATGTGGACATCATCCTTCGGGACGTCGATCTCGTTGCCTTCAAGGCACGCCACCTGGGTCGGGGGTATGTGGAGCGAGTGCCCGGCACGGGGAAACTGCTCGACACCGAATACGACGTCCGCGTCGATGTCCTGAGCGCGGGTCGGTTCCCGGGCGACGGGCAGCCGAAACCGATTGCCTTTCCCGACCCGGCGACCACAGCGGTACGAGGAACGGGTTTCGCGCTCTTGCCGCTGCCGCGCTTCATCGAGCTCAAGCTCGCCTCCGGTATGAGCGCGCCGCATCGGCTGCACGACCTCGCCGACGTGCTCGATCTCGTTCGCAGCGCGGGACTCCGCGCGGAGCTGGCCGACGATCTCCACCCATGGGTGCGCGATAAGTTCAGAGAGCTTTGGAACGCCGCGCAGGGTGTGGATCCGTATTGAACCGTGTGAACGCAAACGGCAATCCGAGATCGAAGACCGCGGTGCGGTGCGTGCCCTTCATCGCGGCGGTAGCCGCCGCAACCGCGCTGGCTCTCGCCGCGCCTCCTCCTCCTCCTCCTCCCGCGACCTACGCGCTCCTGATCAACGGCGGCGGGTCGCCCAGGATGAACTACCTGAGCCACCTCCATCACTTGCAAGACATGGCGGCGCAGCTTCGAGGCCGAGGGATTCCGCCCGAGCGGATCGACGTTTTTTCCGCGGACGGGGAGGACCCGAAGGCCGACCTGGCCGCCCGCGAGCTGGAGCCGCCGAATCGATGGCTCATCGAGGGGACTCCGACGGGATCGGCGCTGACCCAGCCGGACCTCACGAACACGGTGTGGGAGGGGGTGAAGATCCGTCCAGCGCGACTCAAGGACCTGCGCCAGTGGTTCAAGCAGATGAGCGACCGGCTGCGACCCGGCGACACTCTGTTCGTGTTCGTCACCGATCACGGGAACAAGGACGCCGACGACCCCGAGAACGGATTCATCAACCTTTGGAACGAGTCGCTCTCGCTGTTGGAATTTCGCGCGCTGCTCGCCTGTTTGCAGCCGGGCGTGCGTGTCGTCAGCGTGATGAGTCAATGCTACTCGGGGGCGTTCGCCGACGCGATGGCCCCGCTCAACTCGCCGGTCCCGACCGGGGACAGCTGCGGGTTCTATTCAACGCCAAGAGACCGCCCCGCATACGGGTGCTACCCCGAAGGACGCGACCGCGACCGCATGGGTCATGGGTTCCGGTTCATCGAGGCGATGAGCCACCACGCCGCGCTCGACGACGCGCACGCGGCGGTGCTGCTCCTCGACAACAGCCCCGACGTGCCGATCCGCACGTCGGATCTACTGCTCGAACGGCTCCTCTCCCGTGAAGCCGAGGGCAAAGGGCGACCGCTCGACGCGTTCATCGACGAGGAGCTCGCCTCGGCTTGGAAGGACCGGAGGCACTGGGAGCCGCAGATCCGGCTCATGGACCGGATCGGAGAGGTGTACGGGTTCCCGAGCCCGCGAACACTCGCGGAGCTGAAGCCGCGTCTCGAGACGCTCCAGACTCTCTCGAAGGAGCTCGAGACTTACGAGGACCGCTGGAAACTCTCCCTCGACGACCTCCGGAAAGACAACTTGGACAAGTTCGTCGAGAAAGACCCGGTCTGGAAAGCCCGCCTCGACACGGGCGGGAACGACGCGCTGAATCGAGATGCAAAGAAGGACCTGCTCGCGGACCTCCTCGATGCGGTCCGCGAGTTCACCGCGGGGCGCAAGGAGGTCCACGACCGCCTCCACGACATGCGCACGACCTACGAAGACGCCAAGCAAGCCAGGTACGTCGTGGACGTGCGCCTCGCGGCGCTGCTTCGGATGCGTGCGCTTCTCGTTCGCGTCGCGGGGCTTCGCTTCCTCGAAGAAGGCGGACCCGCCGACGCGCGACCCGGTGCGGAGCATCCGGTCGATTGGCGGCGTGCGCTCGACGGCCTCACGCGCTGCGAAGAAACGGTCATCGGGTCCTTCGACCCCGCTCACGAGACCGCCGTTCTGCGCGAGGCCCCCGAGCCGTTGCCGCCGATCACGGCCGACCTGGCCGCGGTTCAGCGCGCCCTTCCGTCGTGGCTCGGCATCAACTTCCGCCCGCTGACCGATGCGCAGCGGGGGCGAATCAAAGTCGAGCGCGGCGCGGTCTTCATCCAACAGGTCTTTCCCGACGGGCCGGCGTTTGCCGCGGGCCTAAAGGTCGGGGACGTCGTCGTCGGCCCTCCCGGCCATCACTTCGAAGAGCCCACCCAGATCCGCGAATGGACGATGACCTCCCCCCGAGGCAAGCCGCTCGCCCTCGAGATCATGAAGGAAGGGAAGCTCCAGTCGGTCGCCGTGACGCTCGTGCCCTATCCGAACCAGTTTCCGACTCTCCCCCCACCACCGAAGGAAGGCGATACGGCGCCGAAGCTCGCCTCGCTGCGCGTGGTGAGTCCCGAAGGCGGCGCACTGGCCGATCTCGACGGCGTCCGGCATATGCTCTTCTTCTGGGCCACCTGGTGCGCCCCGTGCAAGGCGTCGGTCCCGCAGCTCCTTGCATGGAGTCAGAAATCCGGAGTCCCTGTCCTCGCGGTGAGCGACGAAGATGAAGAGACGATCGCGAAGTTCCTGAAGACGTGGACGGAACCTTTCCCCGAACGGGTGGTCAGCGACGAGCTTCGGCAGACCTACCTCGGCTTCGCGGTGAGCGGCACGCCCACGTTCGTCCTCATCGATGCGAGCGGGAAGATCGAATGGCGGCACACGGGGTTCTCGGCCAAGGACGGCTTGGCGATCCCTTAGGCTTCACTTCAGGCCAGTGACCCGAAAAAGATCCGACTGGCCGACCGAGTAGGTCATGGCGTAGGCCGATCCGTCGGGCGTGATCGTGAACCAACGTCCCATGACCGAGCCCGGAACGCGCGCGAT
>CAZUGP010000068.1:0-22042 GCA_964619965.1 uncultured Acidobacteriota bacterium | reverse complement strand
CCCAGCACGGCCTGTTCGACGCCGCGGCGCCGGCGATCGCCGCCGCGCCTTCACCTTGGCCCAAGGCGACGTCGAAGGGCGCGCCGGCCGCCGGCAAGCGCGAGGACGCCACCTCGATGGCCGCGCGCCAGCGCGAGATCTCGATCTCGACGCGGGTGCCCTGGTCCTTGTCCCACGGAACCTCGACGTCCTTGTGCACGACCGGAGCGTTCTTCTGCGTGTCGATCGCGATTTCGAACAGGTGCGCGGGGTGGGTCGCCCCGATCTTCGAGACGATCCGCACGGGCTTGCCGGTCGTCAGGGCGCCGTACATCCCGGCCGCCGAGATCCCGATCCCCTGCTGGCCGCGCTGCTGCTTCAACCGGTGGAACTTCGAGCCGTAGAGCAGCTTCCCGAAGATCTTGGGGATCTGCTGGCGAACGATGCCGGGACCGTTGTCCTCGACGGCGATCCGGAAGCGCTCCTCGCCGATCTCATGGATCTCGACGATCAGCTCGGGGACGATCCCCGCTTCCTCGCAGGCGTCCAGGGAGTTGTCGACCGCCTCCTTGATCGCCGTGAGAAGGGCCTTTTGCGGATTGTCGAAACCCAGGAGGTGCCGGTTCTTGGTGAAGAACTCGGAGATCGAGATCTCCCGCTGACGCGCCGCCATGGACTTGGCGTCCTCGCGATCGAGAGCGGTTGGGCGCGCGACGGACTTCGATTTCAGCTTCGGCTTCGCCCTGGGCTTCGACTTCGGCACCGCGGCTGCCACCGCGATCGCGGGGGCGCTCGATCCGAAGAGGCCCTGCTGGGCCGAGCGAGCCACGATAGGAGTTCTCTTGGGCATGCGGAGCGGCATTGTAGCAACGCCTCCGGAGGCGATCGCGGCGCGGACGATGCGGACGTCGCGGACGGCGGGCGGACAACGATCGCGCGATCCCGCGTGACAAGATCCCTGGCACCATCGTTGCGCAATGACGGGCCGCGGCAGGGGGCCAGACTCCCGGCCGCCGGCGACGGGAACGGGACCCCCGAATCCGGTGGAATTTCACGCCGCCAGGCGGGGGCCGGGGTTCTTTCGAGGAGGCAGCCCCGGCCCTCGCCTGTTCCTTCCTATAATCCGCGCATGAAGACCGATGCTAAGGAGCACCCTCCCTTCGGCGGCGACGAGGCCGCCGCTTCGTTTGGCGACGCGCGCGTCGCTATCTTGCCGGTGCCGTACGAGGCGACCGTGTCCTACGGCGGGGGTACGGCGAGGGGACCCGAAGCCATCTTGCGCGCCTCGACGCAAGTCGAGCTCTACGACGAGCAGCTCCGCAACGAGCCGTTTCGGTGCGGGATCTTCACCGACGTGATGCTCGACGTTGCGGGCAGCACCGAGCAGGTCGTCCGCCGTATCGAGACCCGTTTCGACGAGTTGATGGACGCCGGGAAGTGGGTCGTCATGTTGGGCGGCGAGCATGCGATTACCCCCGGGGGCGTCGCCGCGGCGGTGAGGCGGCACCCGGAGCTCCAGGTCGTTCAGCTCGACGCCCACGCCGATCTCCGCCAGCAGTACGCCGGAGACCGCTGGTCGCACGCGTGCGCCATGGCGCGATGCGTCGACCTCGGCATCCCGCTCACCGCGATCGGCATCCGGAACTACAGCGTGGAGGAGGCGCGCTGGATCCGGCAGGGCATTCCCGGCTACCGGATCCTCCACGCGTGGGAGATGGAGCAGGAGAGCTGGATCGAGCGCGCGCTCTCCGGACTGGACGACAAACCGGTCTACCTGACGATCGACCTCGACGCCTTCGATCCCGCGATCATCCCAGCGACCGGCACCCCCGAGCCCGGCGGCCTGGCCTGGTGGCCGACGCTGAGGTTCCTCGACCGATTGATCGCCTGCGCCAACGTCGTCGCCTGCGACATCGTCGAATTGGCGCCGTCTCCCGGGCTCCACCATGCCGATTTCATGGCCGCTCGTCTCGCGTACAAGCTCATCGGGATGCGGTTCCCCGGCTAGGGGTCATCGGTCTTTTTTTCTCACAAAGCTCGGATACCGCTTTTGCGAGAAAAAAAGACCGATGACCCCTAGCCGGGGGAGCGGCGGCGGAGGAGTTAGGGGGCGTTCCGTTTCTTCTGACAAAGCGGTATCCGGGGAGCTTTGTCAGAAAAACGGAACGCCCCCTAACTCCGCGCCCAGCGCAGGATCTCGGGGATCGTCGGGCGCTTGCCGTACATCAGGATTCCGATGCGGAAGATCTTCGCCGCGCCGCGGAAGACGAGCCAGGTCGAGCCGACGAGCAGCGCGAGCGAGAGGGCGATCTGCCAAGAGGGCACCGATCCCACGCTCAAGCGGGTGAACATGATCATCGGCGCGAACGGGGGGATCATCGACATGATCACCGCCGCGATGTGGTCGGGGTTGCGGACGAAAAAGAACGTCATGATGTAGGGGATCATCAACGCCATCGTCAGCGGCTGTTGCATGGTTTGAGCTTCCTGCTCGCTGTTGCACACCGCTCCCACCGCCGCGAAGAGCGCGGTGTAGAAGAAGTAGCCCAGCACGAAGAACACCACGAAGTAAGCCAGCTTGGCCGGCGCCAGCGCGTCCTGGATCCACGCGCCGTCCCCCCCGGTCATCTTCATGGCGACGATGATGCGGAGCGCACCGGCGGTCGCCATGTAGATCAACATCTGCGTCAGGCCGACGAGCCCGATGCCCAAGATCTTCCCCGTCATCAGCTCGTCCGGCGTCACCGAGCCGAGCAATACCTCCATGACCCGCGTCGATTTCTCCTCGAGCACCCCGCGAAGCATCGCGATCCCGTAGATCAATAGCGACATGAAGAGCAGCACGACAAAGGCAAACGTCGTCATGAAAGCCTCGAGGAATCCACGTTTGGTCGCGTCCCCGGACTCCGACTCCTGGAACGTCTCGAGCTCTATGCGCTTGGTGAGGTCGTCCAAGACCCTCTGCTCGATCCCGAGCTGGCTGTTCTCGAGGCGCTTCGCCACGACGGCATCGTGCAGCGCCCCGCGAATCTCCATCGTGGCGCCGATGTCCGACACGTTGAGCCCGTAGAAATTGAAGTTGTCCTTCGCCTCCAGATCCGGGCCGACGGTCACGACGCCGAACAGATCCTTCGAAAGGACGCGTGCCTTGAGGCCCTTCCGCGTCGCGTCCACCGATCCGGCGACGGGCACGGTCTCGACGATCCACTTCGGCCGCCCGTCCTTGAGCTTTTCCGCCGACAACTTCTCGGCGACGGCGGGAGCCACGACGCCGGTCGCGTCCACGAGCGCGATCTTGCGCTCTTTGTCCGTTTGCACGTTCGCCAAGAGCATCGAACCGATGATCAGGCCCCCCATCAGCACGGGGAACACCGCGGTGCCGATCCAGAACGACTTCTTCGTGACGCGCTCCCGGAACTCGCGGCGCACGATCATCAAGATGTTATGCATCGCCGACCCTCTCCAGGACCGGCGTCGCCGTCGCGCCGACCTTCTCGATGAAGATGTTGTGAAGCGTGGGCGCGACGATCTCGAACTTCTTCACCTTGAGGCGCCCCGCAACGGCTTGGAGGATCGTCTGCGGGTCGGCGCCGGCCTCGAGTCTGATCTCCGAGTACGATCCGTAACCGTCGACGCGTGCGACGCCCGGGAGCGCCCCCAGGAAGCCGCCGTCGCCGTCGTATTCGAGCAGCAACGAGTTCTTCCCGAACCCGTCCTTGACCTTGGCCAAAGAGCCCGAGAGCACGAGCTTCCCCTTGTTGATGAGGGCGATCTCTTTGCAGAGGCGCTCGGCGGTCTCCATCTGGTGCGTGGAGAAGACGATCGTCGTCCCGCCGCGGTTGAGGTCGAGGATCGTGTCCTTGAAGAGATTCTGATTGACCGGGTCCATGCCGGAGAACGGCTCGTCCAGGATCAGGATCGGAGGCTTGCCGAGGACGGCGGCCGCGAACTGGATCTTCTGCTGCATCCCCTTGGACAGCTCCTCGATCTTCTTCGCCGCCCAGTCGGCGATCTCAAGCTTCGCCAACCATCCCTGGGATTCCTTCCGCGCGTCGCTCGGGGAGGAGCCCTTGAGGGTTCCCAGGAACTCCAACATTTCGAGGACCTTCATCTTCTTGTAGAGGCCGCGCTCCTCGGGGAGATACCCCACGTGGTGCCTGACGTTTTCTTGCGACGACTTCCCCAGCACCGTGATCGTCCCCGTGTCGGGGCGGATGATGTCCATGATCATCCGAATCGTGGTCGATTTGCCCGCTCCGTTGGGCCCGAGCAATCCGAAGATGCCGCCGGCGGGGATATCGAGCGTAATGCCGTCGACGGCGCGGAAGCCGTCGAATTCCTTGACCACATCGCGCAGGGCGATGGCGGTGTCCATGTGTTGCCCCTCCTCCTGGTGCCGGCGGATTATACGGAACCCGGTCCGACGGGTTCAGAAACCTCTTCTTGACCCTGCCGGAACACCTCGATACCTTGGGCCGCATCATGATCACGGGGTTCAACACGGACGTCGACTACGAGGGCCGGATCTTCCACGTCCAAACCGAGGACAAGGGAAGCGCCAACCCCGTCGTGGAGAGCCTGGTCTACAGTGCCGGTGAGATCATCACCTCACGGCGGTCGTCCTACGGAGACCTGCTGCGATCGCCCGAGTACAGCGATGCCGAGCTCGCCCGGCGGATGGAAGCGCAGCACCAGGCGATCATCCGCGAGATCATGTCCGGCCGTTTCGACCCCGACGGTCCGCGGCCGTTCGGCTACAACATCGTCACGAACCGCAGCCTCGACGAGGTCATCATCGACTTCCTCGCGCACGAGGTCGGGCTCGAGCAGATCCGCCTCGAGATGTCCGAGCAGCTGACGTTCGTCGAGGGCACAGAGCCGACCCTCATCCTGCGGGTGATCGCCGAGGCCTCCGACCGCCCCGTCGCCGGAGCCAAGGTCACCGTGAAGCTGATCTCGACGCGCGAGAAGCCGAAGGAGATCTTCTCCGGCACCACCGCGCAAGATGGAAGGATCGAGGCGACGTTCCCGATCCCGAAGGTGCCGGGCGCGAATACCGCGATCCTTTTTCAGGCCGAGGCCGCCGGGAACAATGCCGAGATCAAGCAGCTCGTGATGAAGGGGGATGCGCCGCAGTCCCCGTCGTCGGGCGAGGTCCCGCAAATCGAGGCGTGAAGGGGACAGTCCCCTTCACGCCTCGGTCGCGGAAACCTAGATGCGGCGTGCGCCGCGGGCCCGAGCCATTTCCCGCTCGACGTCTTTCTTCGCGATGGCCTCGCGCTTGTCGAAGGTCTTCTTCCCCTTGGCGAGCGCCAGCTCGACCTTGATGCGGCCGCTCTTGAGGTAGAGGCTCAAGGGGACCAGGGTCACCCCGGCCGAGTCGGTTTCCCTCCCGATCTTGCGGATCTCACGGGCGTTGAGCAGGAGCTTCCGCGTCCGCAGCGGATCGACGTTTTCGCGGTGCCCGGGCTCGTAGGGGGAGATGTGCGCGTTGAAGAGGAAGACCTCGCCGTCGACGACTTTGGCGTAACCGTCCTTGACGTTCGCGCGGCCGGCGCGGATGGACTTCACCTCCGTGCCCGTCAATACGATGCCCGCCTCGAATCGATCGGAAAGGTGGAATTCGTGGGAGGCGGCGCGATTTCGTGCCAGAACCGCACCGTCGGCCGTGTCCTTCGCTCTCGTCCCGGCCATGAGTTCCTTCTTGCCATCCCCGTGCGTGGTCGACGTATAGTACACGTCGCATGGACGTCATCGGTATCCGCCTCGGTGTCACGCCGCGCACAAGACACTGCGATCCGGCGGGGCTTCCGCTCGAGGTGGGTGAGGCCTGCGTCGTCGACACCGATCAAGGACTGCAGTTCGGGACCGTCGTCGCCCCGATCATGGGTAATCCCTTCTACAAGACAGGGGCCAGGCTCCCGAAGGTGATCCGCCGCGCGAGCCGGGACGATGAAGAGGCGTATTCGCGCAAGCGGGCGGCCGAGCAGGACGCCCGTGCCTACTGTCTCGCCAAGATCGGCGAACGCAAGATGCCCCTCAAGCTCGGACAGGTCGATCGGCAGCTCGACGGACGCAAGATGACGTTCTACTTCACCTCGGAGGGACGGATCGACTTCCGCGACCTCGTTCGCGACCTCTCGACCCACTTCAATTCGCGCATCGAGATGCGTCAGATCGGCGATCGCGAAGACGCCGGGATGAAGGGGGGTTGCGGCCCCTGCGGCAAGCAGCTCTGTTGCTCGACCTTTCTCAAGGGATTCGAGCCGATCTCGATCAAGATGGCCAAGGCCCAGGGGCTCTCGCTCAACCCATCGAAGATCTCCGGAATGTGCGGCCGCTTGATGTGCTGTCTGAAGTACGAGTACGACCCCGAGTCGAAGGCCCCGAAGAAGAAGGCCGGAGGTTGCGCGGGGTGTTCGGTCAATCGCGGATCAGGCCCCGTTCCACCAGCCGCCTCCACAACTCCGGCTTCTTGATCCCGAGCGCTTTTGCGGCGGTCTTGAGCGCGCCGCGCGTGTCGCCCGCCGACGCGGCCAGCGCGGAAGTCCAGACGGCCGTCACCGGATCCTCCTCGGCGATCACGCCTGTTGCCGCGGCGTCGTACCCGGATAGAGCGATCGCGATCTCGCCTTTGACATCCCCCTCGCCCAGGCCGGCGAGAACCTCTCGAGCGCTTCCGCGCAGGATCGTCTCGTGCACCTTGGTCAGCTCGCGTCCGAGGACGATCGTGCGTGCGCCCAGCACCTCCGCCATGTCCGCAAGAGACGCCCTGACTCGGTGGGGGGCTTCGTAGACCACCACGGTGCGCGGCTCGGTTGCGAGCGCACGCAGGCGGTTCCGCCTTTCGCCCGCACGAGGCGGCAGGAATCCTTCGAAGACGAAGCGGTCGGCGGGAAGGCCGGCCACCGACAGGATCGCGACGACGGCGGAAGGGCCCGGCACGGGCGAGACCCGAATCCCGGCGTCGTGCGCGAAGGCGACGAGGAGGGCGCCCGGATCGGAGACCCCCGGCGTGCCGGCGTCAGAGACCAGCGCGACGTCACGGCCTTCCTTCAAGACCGCAAGAACGGCGTCGAGGCGGTCGCGCTCGCTGAACTTGTGGACTGCGACCATCGGCAGTTCGAGCCCGCACCGTGCCAAGAGCTTGGCGGTGCGGCGCGTGTCCTCGCACGCGACGAGCGCCGAAGCGCCCAGAGCCTCTCTCGCGCGCGGCGACAGATCGTCCAAGTTGCCCAAAGGCGTCGCGACGACGTGAAGGGTGCCGGCCATGCCGCGCTCTAGGGGACGGGAACGAACGTGGCGCTGAATCGCGCGTGCGCCACCTTCTCGACCCGGACGACAAAGAACGACGGGTCCGGTACTCCGAAATCAAGCCAGGCGACGTCGAACGTCCCCGACGCGACGATGCGCAAGCCGTCGGGAGCGAGCGTCGCGGTCATTGTCTGAGCTCTCGTCTGGCCCCGGATCGTCAGCCGGCCGGTCAGAGCACCGGTCAAAGCGCCTGAGGCCGAGGGCTGGCCCGACTGCGTGAAGCGCTGCGGCTCGAAGTCGATGGTCGGAAACGAGGCGACGAGGAGTGACTTCGACCGCATGGTGGCGTCCCGTTTGTCATTTCCCGTCGCAAGCGCCGCGGCGCCGATTGTGATCTTGCCGGACAGCTTCAGTCCCGAGGCGTCTTCGGGCTCGACCCGAACGTCGCCGGTGACGCTCGTGGTCGACCCGTGCACAGTGTGCGCCGTTGCCTTGAGGTCAAACCCTGCCTCGCTCGTAGCAGCGTCGATCCGGTAGGTCGTCGCCTGCGCGACGAGTGCTGTGAGGAGGAGTGCGCTAACCATCGCCTGGGATGCCTCGCTCCGGGTCCGTAACCTAAGTTGAAGGAGGGGAGTGTCCCCTCCTTCAACTATGTCTTCCAGTCTCGAGGATATCGAAAATCCCAGCCGATCGACCGCATCGAGACCTTCGCGATCAGAGGCATCCGGCGCTTGAACTGCGAGCGCATGATCAAGCGCTGCACGCGAAGGACGGTCTCGCGCCGGAACCCTTTGCCGACGATCGTCCCCGGACTGACGCGGGCATCGACGAGCAGCGCCAGGATCCGATCGACCTCGTCGTAGGTCACGCCGAGGTCCGCCTCGTCCGTCTGGTCGGGCCAGAGGTCCGCCGAGGGCGCCTTCGCCAGGATCGCCCTCGGGACCGCGAGCGCCCGCGACAGCTCCCGCACCTGCGTCTTGTAGAGGTCTCCCAGAGGGTTCAGCGCGGAGGCGAGATCGCCATGGATCGTGCCGTATCCCAGGAGGAGCTCCGTCTTGTTGCTGGTTCCCAGAACCAGGGCGTCGTGCTCCACGGAGCGGTCGTAGAGCACGAGCATCCTCACCCGCGCCATGACGTTTCCCAGCCTACGCGGCCCGATGCTCCCGGCCTTCGCGGCGAACATGTCGACCAACTCCGAGATCTCGAACCGCTCCGCGACGATTCCCAGCGCCCCGACCACCGCCTCGGCGTCGCGGAGCGACGACGCGCTGCTCGTGCGATAGGGCATCAAGACGCCGACCACGCCCGACGGCCCGAGCGCACGCACGGCCAAGTACGCGGCGAGGGCCGAGTCGATCCCTCCCGACAGGCCCAGCACGACGCGGTGCAGCCCGGTCCGTTCCACTTCCGTCTTGAGGAATCCCTCGAGGATCCGCAGGGTGGCCGCGACGTCGATCGCGAGGTCCGGCTCGCGAGGGGGCGTCGCGGGGTGCGTCCGCAAGCGCTGCCTCATCGGACCCTTCGCCGCGCGGCCGGCTCCGGGAGCTGGAATCGCTCCTGCCGGATGCGCGCCACCTCGCGGTGCACGAGCTCGAGGTTCTCGTCGCGAAGCAGCGGATAGGCCGCGCGCGCGCGCCGGAGCACCTCGCCGTCGAGCTCGGCGACGGTCACTCCCTCGGACAACGCCGGCAACGACGCGAGCGTTCGGCCGAACGGGTCGAGTGCGATCGATCCGCCGCCGAAGTTCAGCCCGTCCTCGTATCCCACGCGATTCACGTAGACGACGAACGACGTCTGGAACTGGGCGGTCGTGCGGAGCAGCTCGTGCCAGATCGGGAGGCTCGTGATTCCGCGGCCCGGCTTGGCGCCCCGCGTGGGTCCGGAGGAGAGGGTGAAGAGGATCTCCGCCCCGTCTTGCACCAGAATCCACGCGCTCGCCGGATGCCATGCATCCTCGCAGATCAGCATCCCGGCAGGGCCGTGCGGCGTGTCGAACGCGCGGATCAGGTCCCCTGCTGCAAAATCCCGACCCTCGTCGAACATGCCGTAGGTCGGCAGATACACTTTGCGGTGAACGTAGACGACCCTGCCCTTGGCGAGATAGGCCGTGGCGTTGTGAAACCGGTGTCCGGGGGCCTCCTCGGCGAATCCCACGATGAGGTCGACGTCGAGGGAGGCGCGCAGGAGCTTCTTGAAAAGCGGCGCCTTCCGGGTGAGCGCGACCTCTTGAACCTGATCGCGCAGCACGTATCCGGTCAGCGAAAGCTCGGGAAAGACCACGACCCCGGCCTTCTCGCGCCGCGCGAGCCGGATCGCATCCCGGTGTAGGTCGAGGTTGGATTCGAGGTCGCCGAGCTTGGGGGCTATCTGGGCCAGCGCGACGCGGACGGTCTGCATCAAGCCCTCATCGATGCGGCCGATCCGGGGCCGGCCCTTCTGGGTCCGGCACGGTAGCACACGCCCTCCCGAAAATACCCTGCCACATCGGCACGATGGTGGGGAAGTGCTCTCAACCGCGTCACATCGGCTGGGTTATTTTCCGCATCAGGGCTGGTTCGACTTGCCGAAAAGCCGCACCGATCTCATGAAAAGTCCTGTTCCCCCGGGCTTTCTTCGTGCCACAAAGATTATTGGATGAATTCGGGAGAAGTGGCCCGTTTCTTTCATAGATGAAGATCGTCCGCATTCAGGGCAAGGAATGGAGAGCCCATGGCGCGCAAACCGATGATGATCGAAGAGCCCATCGAGTTCGACCCGGCCGTTCAGACCGAGGCCGACGCGGTACGGGCCGAGATCGCCGAGGCGCAGAGGGCCGCCCGCCGCAAGGGTAAGGACAAGCCGGCCATCGACGTCGACCGTCCGACCGCGGCGATCCTCCCGATCTACCTGCGTGAGATGGGCGCGACGCCGCTCATCGACGAAACCAAGGAAGTCGAGCTCGCCCGCGAGCTTCAAGAGTCGCGACAGGGACTTGCGAAGCTGGCCCTTCGCCTTCCGGCCTATGTGAAGGAGTATGTCCTCGAAGGAGACTTCGACGGCCCGAAACGCGGGCGCGAATGGCCCCTCGACGATTTGGTCCTCTTCTACGGCAAGCTCGCCCGGTACGCCCGTGAACATCACGACGCCAAGGTGCAATCGACGTTCAAGTCCGCGCGCGAGCACAAGAGGCACGTCGACCACGCGCGCGACGCGTTGATCCTGGCCAACCTCCGCCTCGTGGTCCACATCGCGAAGAAATACCTCAACCACGGCATCTCGTTCATGGACCTCATCCAAGAGGGGAACATCGGCCTGATGAAGGCCGTCGAGAAGTTCGAGTACGAGCGCGGGAACAAGTTCTCGACCTACGCCTACTGGTGGATCAAGCAGGCGATCGAGCGCGCGATCGCGGACAAGGCTCGGATCATCCGCATTCCCGTTCACGTCAACGAGAAGATCAAGAAGATCGCCCGCGTTTCCCGCGAGCTGGGCGAGACGCTCGGCCGCAAGCCGACCCCTCAGGAGATCGCGAAGAAGCTCCGCATGCCGGTCGTCAAGGTCGAGGAGATCCTGGGTGTCGTCCAGGAGCCGCAGGCCTTGGAGGATCTCTCGGCGGACGACGATTCTCCGGGCCTCCTACGCTTCGTGGCGGACCCCAACGCCGTCTCGCCGCTCGAGCGCACCGTCGACCGCGAGCTGCGGGAGAAGATCGAGTCCACGCTGCGTGTGCTCAACCCGCGCGAGGAGGAGATCATCCGTCTGCGCTTCGGCATCGGACGCGACATGCCGTACACGCTCGAGGAGATCGGCCGGGTGATGGGCCTGTCGCGCGAGCGCGTTCGTCAGATCGAAGCGACCGCGCTCAAGAAGATCCAGTCGGCGCAGGAGTGCAAGGACTTGCGCGAGTTCTTGGCGTAGGGCTCAACAGCTAACGGTGGCGTCCCGGGCGGTGCCCTTCGAACCCGCGCCGGCCATCGTGCTGATGACGCCCCCCATCCCGATGGTCTGACGAGTACGCGGACCAAACCGAATTCCACCAGGTGGACGCGGGGTAGCCCAGTCTCCAGGCCACCGGCCAGCCGTAGCCAGGCCTGAATCGCTCGACCTGCTCCGCGTTGATGTCCACCGAGCGGCGGTCCAACTCGAACCGGCGATCCGCGTCGATTCTCGAATACTGCCGATCGAGGAACTGCTCGACCCAGCGCCAATCCTCGGGGCCGCTCTTGTCGACCGGTTCCGCGGGCTGGGCCGGAGGGGGGCCGAGCAGCCTATCGAGGTCGTCATTGGTGTAGACAGGAACCGGATCTTGCTCCGATGAGGCCAAAGTCCCAACCGCCGCCATCGCGACGACAGGTACGACGAGAAGAACGCTCCAAGGCCGCATACCGAACGGTACGGCGGCCCTGCGGACCGCGCCACCGGATCCGGCTGTGGAAATCGTCCGAATCCGGTCGACGGCCTGTGGACGGATCGGTGGAAGCACCCTGTGGATGCTGTTAAGACGATGATGATGGGGCACTTACGCGAACGAGGGCCTGCGGATGCCGTTGTGGATGGCCGTCGGCTTCAGTCCGGCCCTGCGCCAGGCGTGCACACGTTTTTCACAGGCGGGGAGGGCCGCTGCACCGGGTCCGCACTACCCCCATCAAAACCATGGAGATCGCGCCCGACTTTGGTTACATTTGCGCACGTGACGATCTTCCATTTGAGGCGGGCCTACCACGACTCGCTCTCGAACATGCGCGGCTGGTTGCTCGACACGTCGTTGTCGGAACGCCTCTCCGTGCTCGATCGATTGTCGATCATCGATGCGTGGCAGCAAGAGATGATGGAGTACTTCACCAAGAACGGATACTGCTTCGCTTGCAATCGGCGCGTGACCCGTTGCACCTGCCCCCACGAGCAGCACTAACCGCTCTCCCGTAGACTCGCTTCGTGCCGCGTTTCGTCACCCCGACCGCCGAGCAGATCCGTTCCGTGCTCCGGGAGTCGCACGCCCTCTGGGGCGCGGGCCTCTCCGTCGCGGATTACGTCGGCATGTGGGAGGAGATGGCCGAGTCGCGCTGGGGACGCGCGTGGTACTCCTGGCGCGCGTTGGTCGACGACCAGGGCTCCGTCCTGTCGAGCTTGAAGCTGTATCGCCCCGCACTTCGGCTCGGTGAGGCGAAAGGCCGCGCCGCCGCGATCGGCGCCGTCTTCACGCCGCGCGCGTTGAGGCGCCGTGGCCACGCGGCGGAGCTGATCCGTGCGGTGCTCGACGAAGCCGTAGAGCGCGGCGACAGATCGGCGCTGCTTTTCACCGACATCGGCACCGAGTATTACCGCGCGCTCGGCTTCACGCCCCTTCCCTGCGAGGATGCGGTAGGCACTCTCGCGGGCGCCGCGACGCGCGCACCGCGCGGGGTGACCTTCCGCGCGATGACCGTCGACGACATCGACGCCGTCGCCTCGGCCTACGATGCGTCGTGCGCGGGCCGCCCGATCGCGTTCCTTCGCGACCGCGACCACTGGGAGTTCCTGCTCCTCCGCGCCGCAACGTTCTTCCGGAGGCTCGACCATTCCGACCTCGAACGGCGCTTCATGATCGCGATGGAGTCGTCCCGTCCGATCGGCTACTTGGTCGCGGTCTTCGGACCGGGAGAATGGAATCTGCGTGAGGCGGAAGCGTTCGACCACGATCCCGGTACGCTCGCGCGGATCCTGGCCGCCGGCGCAGCCGACGCGAGCGCAGCGCAGGCGACGACCGTATGGGGTTGGATCCCGCGCGCGGTCTGGCCGCACGTGTCCGCGTGGCGGCTACGCGCGCGGCCACGCCTGCGGGCGATTCCGATGATCCGCGCGCTCGGCGGCTACGAGCTTCCCGATCGGCTCGACACCGTCGACGGCGCGTTCATTCCGTACCTCGATCAGTTCTGAGCGTGGAAGCGCCTTGACACGCCGGGGAGCGCGGATACACTCGCGCGGGCTCGCATATGGCGCTTTTCCGACTCTCCCCCCGGGCGCTCCTTATACTTCTCATCGTGATGGCGGCGATCGCGCTTAGGCCGGCGCGTGCCGAAGACAAGGCCGCCGCAGCCGCTCTTCCGCCCGGCGTCAAGCTGTCCGCGCAACACATCGGAGCCGACGAGAAGAACGGGGCGATCGTCGCCGAAGGGGCGGTGACGATCGAAGCGGGGTTCGGCAGGATCCAGGCCGACCGAATCACGTTTCGCGAGGGGCACCTCGTCGAGGCCGAAGGCAACGTCCTCCTCGTCTGGGGGAACAACCGCATCTCCGGGACGCGCATGACCTACGACCTGGGAATGGACAATGACCCCGACCCCGAAAAGCGAGTCGCGCGCGGGGTCATCGAGAACGCCGTGGGCCAGGTCGATCCCGAGTTCTACTTCGACGCGCGCCAAGTCGATACGATCGGCGACGATCGCGTCGTGCTGCACCACGCGACCGTCACGACGTGCACGCAACCCGTGCCGTACTGGTCGTTCCACGTCTCGACCGCCAAGATCAAGCTCGAGGGGTACGCGCACCTGTTCAACCTGCGTCCCGCAATCAAACGGGTCCCCTTCTTCTACCTTCCGTACCTGGTGTGGCCCGTCAAGCGTGAACGCGCGCCCGGGTTGCTCTTCCCCGAGTTTGGCGCGACGTCTCAACGCGGGTATTTCATGTCGATCCCCGTCTTCGTGCCCATGGGCCCGAGCGCGGACGTGACGCTCTTCCCCGAGTACTACACGATCGGGGGATGGGCGGCCGGCGCCAAGCTGCGCGTCGTCCCGAATCGCGACGGATACGCCGAGGCGGAGGTGCAGTACATCGCCGACCAAGTCACCGACGCGAGCCGCTACCGCGTCCAGCTGAAGCAGACCCAGAATTTCCTGAGCGGGTTCCGCATGGTGTCGGACGTCGACATCGTCAGCGACTTCAACTACTTCACCGACTTCGTCCGCAACATCACCTACGCCTCGTCGCCGACGATTTTAGGGCGTATGACGTTCACGCGCAGCGGCCCCTGGACGTCGATCCTCGTTCAGGAGCAGTACCGCGAGCAGCTGTTCTCCGACGACTCGACGCTCGTGCAGACGACCCTCCCCGAAATCGAGTGGCGCGGCCGCAGCCGCCGGATCGGGAAGTCGCCGTTCTACTTCACGTACACGAGCTCCGTCGCCGCGATCCGCCAAGACAGCGATCGCCTCCAGGCCCACTACTTTCGAGGCGATCTCGCCCCGACGATCTCCGCTCCCTTCTCGCCGCGCCCCTGGATCGACATCACTCCGACGGTCGCGGTCCGCAGCACGTATTGGTCGCAGAAACAGGCGCCCCTTTCGAACCCCCAGGATCCGGTGACCGTGATCAACGACGCGATCTGGCGCAACCTCCTGTCGGCCGGCGTCGATGTCCGCGGACCGAAGCTCGTCCGTATCTTCGAGACGAAGCCGAAGCCCGGAAAGGACGGCGCGGACCCTCTCCCGGTGCGGAAGTACAAGAACACGATCGAGCCGCGCTTCGCCTACCTCTATCAGCAGGCCTTCAAGCGGGACGGCGAAATCATCCTGTACGACGAGATCGATCGCTTCGGCATCAACGCCAACGCGATCAGCTACGGCCTCGCCTCGCGCCTGATCGCCCAGCGTCCGCGCGCGGCCGCAGAGCGGGAGGGGGGATCGGGCGAGAAGATCCTCGTGCCCGAAGGGGAATCCGGGAAGCTGCGCGAGGCCCCGTCCGCGACCCCCGAGGCCACCGACCTCCCGCCGGCCGCCGACGAGGCGCCCGACGCGAAATCGACGCCGCTCGAACCGATCGAGGTCGCGAGCATCGAGGTCTCCCAGAACTACTCTTTCAATTCCAACCCTTCGACCGCCGACGTCAGCGGCAACTGCATCGTGTCCGCAACCCCCCCCGCAGATTGCGCCGAGACCTCGCACTATTCGTCGGTGAATCTCACGGCGCGTTACAACCCGTCGCGGAACGCGAGCTTCAACCTCAGCAGCCGCTACGACGTCTTGTTCGGCGCGATCAGCGACGTCAGCGTCTCAGGCAACTTCCGCGATCGATTCGCGCAAGGGTTGTTCTCGGTCGTCCGCAGGACCGGCCTCGGCTTCCAGCGCGCCGGCGATCCGGTCAACGGCACGTATCCGCTCGAACCCGCGCACGGCGCCACGCAGATTCGCTTCCAGGGGAACTTCGGGCCGATCGCAGGTCGCATCCGCATCGGCATCGACGGCACGTACAACGTCACACCGACGGAGTCCGAAAAGCACCTCCCGTACCGCCGCTTCCGCCTCGAGTACTACACGCAGTGCTGCGGGTTTTTGACCGAGTATCTCGTCTCGGAATACTCGGCGTTCCCGCGGCGCGAGTTCCGTTTCGCCGTCGACCTGCGCGGGATCGGCAAGCTGTTCGACTTCAACCAGGCGAACCAGTGACCGGCCCAATCCTCGTCCTGGGCGGAACGGGACTGCTTGGCCGCGCCGTAGCCCGTGAGCTGACGCGTCGTGGCCGCCCCTTTTCCGCGCCGTCGCGCGCGTCGCTCGATCTGGCAGACCTCGCCGCAATCGCGACCCGCCTCGACGCCGATCGCCCCGCGGCGATCGTAAATCTCGCAGCCTTCACCGACGTCGCGGCCGCCGAGCGTCCGGAGAACAAGACCGCCGCAACGGCGCTAAACGTCCTGCTTCCCTCCGCCCTCGCCGAAGCTGCCGCGCGCCTCGCGATCCCACTCGTCCATGTTTCGACCGACTACGTCTTCGACGGCACACGATCGACGCCGTACCTCGAGGACGACCCGGTGAATCCGGTGCAGATCTACGGCGCCACGAAGCTCTCAGGCGAGCGCGCGGCGCTCGCGACCAACCCGCGCGTGCTGATCCTCCGGGTGTCGACGCTGTACGGCCCCGGAAGGCCGCAACGCCCCGCGTACGTCGACGCGATCCTAGCGCAGGCCAAGGCGCGCGCTGCCGAAGGAGGCGGCACACTCGAGGTCGTCGAGGCGCCGATCTCGTCCCCGACCTACGCCCCCGACGTCGCCCCCGCGCTCGTCGACCTTCTGGACCGCGGGGATATCGGCATCGTCCACGCGGTGAACGACGGGGGTGCGAGCCGCCTCGAGCTCGCGACGGCCGCCGTCGCCCTCGCGGGGCTCGGCGATCGCGTCGCCGTCAAGGTTCGCCCCGAGCCACCGAACTCCTTGCGGCGACCCGCGTACTCGGTCCTGGACACGACCAAGCTCCTTCGGTTGCTCGGCAGGAGATTGCCGCCGTGGAAGGATGCGTTGGGGAGATACATCGAGGAAGTTAACTGTTAACTGTGAACTGTTGGGAGCAAGTCATTGCGCGTGCTTGTGACCGGGGTCACGGGGTTCCTGGGCGGGCGCGTCGCCGTGCGCCTCGCCGATGCAGGCCACACAGTGCGCGGCTTCGTCCGGGACGCGGCGCGTTGGACCGATATGCCTAGAAGTGCCGAGGTCGTTCCGGGCGACGTGCTCGACGCCGCGGCGCTCCGCCGCGCGGCGTCCGGCTGCGAGGCCGTGGTCCACTGCGCGGCGATGGTGAAGGCGTGGGCGAAGGACAAGAGTGAATTCGATCGAGTCAACGTCGGCGGCCTCCGCAACGTGCTCGACGCCGCGAAGGCGGCGAACGCCCGCGTCTTCTACACCTCGTCGTTCATCGCGTTGGGCCCCACCGACGGCGCCGTCTTCGACGAGGATTCCCCGCGCGCCGCGGGCCAACCGCACAACGACTACGAGCGAACGAAGCTCGCGGCCGACCGCGTAGCGCGCGAGGCCGCAGCCAACGGTTTCCCGATCGTGCGGCTGTACCCCGGCGTCGCATACGGCCCCGGCTCGATCACCGCTGGGAACCACGTCGTGAAAAACCTGATCCGCCACGCCCGCGGAAGGGTCCCGGGTCTGCTCGGGGCAGGGGATCGCCGCCTGTCGTTGGCCTACGTTGACGACGTCGCGTTCGGATTCGTCGCGGCGCTAACACGCGCGAAGGACGGCAGCGCGTACATCCTGGGCGGCGACAACAAGACACTCGGCGATTTGTTCGCCGCGTTCCAAGACGAAACCGGAATCCCCCCTCCGAAGATGAAAATCCCCTATTTCGTCGCGCGTATCGCCGGAAGGCTCGAGAGGTGGCGAGCCGAGCTGTTCGGCATCGAGCCCGAGGTCACCGACGAGGTCGTGCGCATCTACGCGCACGAGTGGGCGTATTCGTCCGCGCGAGCCGAATCCGAGCTGGGTTACCGCATCACGCCGCTTCGCGAGGGTGTCGCCAAAACCGTCGCTTGGCTCCGCGAAAAGGGCGCCTTGCCCCCGCTGGGCGGCGATCCGCGATGAACCCGGTCACCTCGGAGCTGGTCCGGAAGGCCGTGCACGTCAGCATGGGCGGCTTCGCCCTGCTGCTGCGCTTCCTGACGCCGGGGCAAGCGGCGCTGTGCGCCTGCCTCGCGCTGGGGTTCAATCTTTTCGTGCTGCACAGCCTGACGCGGCGCTCGCTCATGCGCCATGACGAGAGAGCCCGCGGCTACTCGTTGGGCATCGCGCTCTATCCCGCCGCCGTGCTCGCCCTGATCATCGTCTTCCGCGCCCGCCTGGAGCTCGCCGCCGCGGTGTGGGGCCTGATCGCGTTCGGCGACGGCATGGCCACCGTATTCGGCGTCGCGCTCCGCGGTTCCAAGCTCCCCTGGAATCCCGCGAAAACTTGGATCGGATTCACCGCGTTCGTGCTGTGGGGGACCGCGGCCTCCTCGTTCTTGCTCCGATTCACGCAACACGGCGCGCTCGACGGGCCCAAGACCTGGATCGGTCCCTCATTCCTCGCCGTGGGCGCGCACGATCCCGCATTCGAGCCCACGTTCCTCATAGCCGGTTGCTTCGCGGCGGCGCTTCTCGCCGCCTTCGCCGAGTCGCTCCGCACGGGGATCGACGACAACATCCTCGTCCCGTTGGTCGGCGGGGCGGCGCTCTACGCGGCGACGCTCGTCGAACCTCAGCGCCTCGCAGACCTGTCGCCCGTGCTCCTGCGCGATGCCGCGATCGGCGCCGCCGTCAACGCCGTGCTCGCGGTTGGCGCCTACGCCGCGCGCGGTGTCGACCGCTCCGGCGCGCTGTGCGGCTGGTGCCTGGGCGTCGCGCTTTACGCCTTCTCGGGGTGGCGCGGATTCTCGTTGCTCTTGCTCTTTTTCGTCCTGGGCACCGCGTGCACGAAGATCGGCTACGCCAAGAAGGCGATCCTCGGCATCGCGCAAGAGAAAGGCGGACGCCGTGGCGCGAGGAACGCGATCGCCAACACCGGCGCCGGGGTGCTCTTCGCGTTCCTCGTCGTCGCCACCCCGTACCACACGGTCTTCGCGCTCGCCCTCGTCGCCGCCTTCGCTACCGCGGCGGCGGACACCGTGTCGTCGGAGATCGGCCAGGCGTACGGCCGCACGACATACCTGGTGACGTCTTTCAGGCGCGTTCCCGCCGGCACCGAGGGAGCCGTGTCGCTCGAGGGCTCACTCGCCGGCCTCGCCGCATCGACACTGCCCGCGGCGTTCGCCGCCGGCACCTCGCTCATCACCTGGCCGGGCGCCGCCGTCGTGGTCGTCGCCGCCTTCATCGGCACCACCCTCGAGAGTTACCTAGGCGCAACCCTTCAGCGCACTAGGACCATCGACAACAACGTCGTGAACTTCGCCAATACCGTTGCGGGCGGACTCGCCGCGATGGGCTTGAGCATGCTGCTCTAGTCGACGCGAGGCGCCCCGAGAGGGGAGGCCCCGTGTCGCAAGCCGCCGAGCCACGACGTCCCAAGCTGCTCGATCAGGTGCGCGCCGCGATCCGTGCGCGCCACTACAGCCGGAGGACCGAGGACGCTTACGTCGACTGGATCAAGCGATTCATCATATTTCACGGTATGCGCCACCCGGCGGAAATGGGGCCACCCGAGCTCACCGCGTTTCTGTCGTCGCTGGCCGTGCGGCGAAAAGTTGCGCCATCCACCCAGAACCAAGCGCTAGCGGCGCTCCTCTTCCTCTATCGCAGGGTTTTCGCGGTGGACCTCCCGTGGCTCGACGAGGTCGTGCGCGCGAAGAAGCCCATGCGGCTTCCGGTCGTGCTGAGCCCCAACGAGGTTCGACGGGTGCTGGACGGTATGAATGGCACACCCCGCCTGATGGCGGGGGCGATGTACGGCAGCGGCATGCGTCTTCTGGAGTGCTGCCGACTTCGGGTCAAGGACGTGGATTTCGAGCGTCGACACATCGTCGTGCGTGATGGGAAGGGCGGCAAAGATCGCGTGACGATGCTCCCCGACTCGCTACGCGAACCGCTCAGCGGAATGCTGGACTCGGACAGGGCGATGCACCAGTCCGATCTCGACCGCGGCGCAGGATGGGTTGAGCTGCCGCATGCGCTGGATCGAAAGTACCCAAACGCCGGCCGCGAGTGGATCTGGCAGTGGGTCTTCCCAGCCACGCGCTTCTACCGTGATCGCGCCACCGGCCAGACACGACGTCACCACCTTCATGAAAGCGTTCTCCAGCGCGCCATCCGGGCCGCCGTGGTCGGTGCCGGGATCGGCAAGCCCGCAACCAGTCATTCACTCAGACATTCCTTTGCCACCCACCTTCTAGAGTCCGGTTACGACATCCGAACGGTTCAAGAGCTCCTAGGTCACCGGGACGTGAGTACCACCATGATCTACACGCATGTGCTCAACCGGGGCGGGCGCGGTGTGATCAGCCCCGCCGACCGGCTGTGAACCAGGAAGGCGCATCAGCCAAACGTAGCGGATTCCTTGCAGTGTTTGTCGGAAAGAGCGCTAGGCAACCCGGCGCAAGTGGAGTATTTACAGCACCAGAGGCCAACGGGCTTGTGTTCGTGGTCGGATTAGGCTGACCGGGCCTCGCAGCGTGTAGGGCAGGAACAGAGACCTGTCCATTTCTAGTTAGCGGGACAAGACTCATGCGGGAGAATCGTCTGAAACTCCTTTCGTTGGTCTTCGTGGCGGTAGTGACAGCGGGTGGCTGCAGTCGCGCAGTCAAGATTGTCGTCCCGGACGGCTTCACCGGAGAGGCAATACTCATCTATGACCCGGTCGCCGGTACGGTCCCGGGCTCTGAGGGTTTGTATTGCGTGTATCGAATTCCTGCGGACGGGAAACTGCGAATCAAGAGCCAGGACGTCTTCAGCAGATTGCATTACACAACGGTTGAACATGCCGATGGGCGCAAGGCAAAGGTTGCCCAGGAGTTTTCGAGAGTGAGAATGGTCGGACTCAAGTCCAGTACGGACGACCCGGGGACGGAAGAGGTGTGGCTCATTGAGTCGAAGCCGGCCCGCTAACAACCCGATCAAGCTGTCGGTCCGCGCTGTCACGGGTCGTGCTTGCGCACGCCCCGCGCCAGCCCGGCCCGCAGCTTATCGTGTGCGTTAGACAACCGGAGGAAGGCATCATGAAAGTGAACCCTGCGCAGCGGTTCTTTCTCTCGGCGCTCGTGATACTTCTGGGGGCTGTCACGGGATGCTCCTCATCTGGTCGCCACAAGGGCGTCTTCGCCATTGATCGTGCCGAGAATCTCACCGTAGAACGCGTCAAGGAGCTGCTTCACGAATCCCCGCACGAATACTTGGCGGCGGTCCAGGAGGTGGTCGACGATTCGCTGTGCTACGGGCCGAAGGACGGATCCAGCTGTCCGCTGATGGTGAAGGTCGTTGACTTCATCGCCGGCGAACCAGGGCGTACCGCCGATCGCCAACTCGGCTGGCTGTATCCGACAATGGAGATGCGCATGGAGAAGGCCTGGCCGAATCGTCAGATCGGCCGACGGCGGCTCGTCCTCGCGTTCCCCGTAAAGGCTGGTCCGGGCTGGTACGGCAATCGTGTGTTTATCCTCGATCCGAAGCCGGAGGACGTGGAGCATTTCCGTGAGGTCATGCGCACGATTGCCGACAACCCTGGAGGCCGGTTGTCTAACACGCGGCTGAAGCTGTCGGTCCACCCTGTCACGGGCCGTGCTTGCGCACGCCCCGCGCCAGGGTGTCCCGCAGCTTAGCCGCAACGTTAGGCGGCCAGAGGCACACGGCAGTGAAGCCAGGATTGAAGAAGGCACTGAAGTACGCCGGCGTTCTCCTGATACTTGCTGTCCTTGTGCCGGCCGCGTACGTGGGCTACCTGTACATCACGTACATCGACAGGACGATCGTCTCCGGTTCGGGGTACGGCTTTACGATTGGTCAGTCCAAGGTGCAGGCGTACGAGGCCGCGAAGCAGGCATTCGAGGCAGGACACCTCGTGGGCATTGACACGGTTCAGGACCGAGATGAGGAGCTGCGGTTGAATCCTTGGCTCGAGATCGACCTCCCGGTCAACGATGCCGTCGATCGAATCGACGGTTGGGATACTTGGACCCTATCGGTCAATACTTCCAGTGATCGTCCGTCGCTCCTTGGCATAGTGGTATTCGAGGGTGACGAAGTGTCCGGCGTCGGCCAACCTGGCAAGCTCAGCTCGCGTTGGAATCCACCAGAGTATCCAGCACTCGACATCCACCAGGGCCAAACGCGCGCCCAGGTTGCGGTCGTGTTCCAGGCGTTATCGCAGTCGCCGGGATACGAGAGTCTTCGCGTATCCACTGGGTGGATGGCACGACGTCAACCGAAGGCGTTTGCGCAAGCCGAGTTCCGATACGTCGAAACCAACGACGAGTGGACTCTTCTCGTCGATCAGAAGTGGTCGTACTTCAACACGGTTCGTCTTCGGTTTCAGGACGGTGCGCTGGCAGAAATTCACCGCCGCAGACAGTACTTCGAGTTGCCATAATGCCGCCTAACGAATTAAAGCTTTTTGCC
>CAZUGP010000067.1:0-5584 GCA_964619965.1 uncultured Acidobacteriota bacterium | reverse complement strand
CGGTCCGCCCCGTGCTCCGACGGATCGAGGGTCAGGTATTCGGTCTCTCCGGCCGGAAGCCCGGTGACGTCGAACTTCATCGACACCGGTTTGTGCTCGGCGAGCGCGTCGAGCACGCCGGGAATCTCCTTCGGAATGCCCGCCCCCATCAGAACGTAGTCGACCCCGGCGAGCATCGCCCCGTAGAGCGACGCCAGGTTGGGCATCTGGACCTTGGTCAAGAGATTGACCCCGATGGTCCCGTCGTGGCCTTCTTTTGCCAGGTGGATCTCGACGAAATTGGCCAGCATCGTGATGCGCTGGCGAAGCGCGTTGGTCGACTGCCGGTACATCGGGAGAAGCCGGTAGGGCTCCCCCGCCTTTCGTCCTTCAGGGCGGAAGTAGCGGCGCAGGACCTCGGCTGAAACCTCCGGCATCGGGAACTTCGCCATCGCCCTGCGGACGTGGCCACCCTTGTCGCCGTCTTGGAGCCGGCGCACGATGATCGTGTCGAGCACCGTACCCGAGACCACGCCCAGCTGCCCCTTCAGGGCGACCGCTCGCGCCAATACCCAGTTGGAAACGCCCGCCCCCATCCCCCCCTGAATGATCAGTGGTTGGGAGCCCAGCAGGAAGCCGTCGAGGGTGGTATCCACACCCACAGCGTACAGGGAGTCAGGCCGGGACTCCACCCCGTAGGTCGGCGGCGAGCAATCGGTGAAAGTGAAGGGCCGCCATTTCCACCCCTGGGGCGTAGATTCCGCGATCGTACGCCGGCGATCCCAACCCTTTTTGGACCGACTCGCAAATCGAGACGTCTTCTTCTTGGACGCGATGGCTCGCGGCGATGCTCCGCTCGATAAACGTTTTCGCCTGGGGTCCTTCGGCATCGCGGAAGTAGAAATCGAAGATCACGCGCGTTCGGTCGTGGCCCAACGGGACGACCCAATTCGTGTCCAGGATCGGCCCGTAGCGGTTGAGCATGAAGTTGGGATAGACGAAGGCGTAGAGGGCTTGTTCGCCGATCCGTTCCGCAAAATCGCCTGCGCCTTCCGGCGGGGCCTCCTCGGGAGAGCGGCACGACTGGATGGAGACCCGCTCGAACAGCTCTGTGACGTACGTGTCGAGATCGAGCTGCCCCGCAAGCGCCTTGTGGAGCACGGAGACGTGGTACCCGCCGTCGAGGTAGTTGTCGACGTAGACCTTCCAGTTGCAATGCAGGTCGTACGAGCGGCGCGCGACGAACCTCAAGGCCTCGGTCCCGGACGCCGCAAGTCGAGGCGCAAGCTCTGCGAATTGATCCATCAAGGGAGGAGGGTTTTCGCCGAGGTGAATGAAGACGAGAGGCCCGAATGCTAAGACGGCTGCCGCCTTCAACGAGAAGCTCTCGCGGCTGAAGATTTCGTTCTTGCCGAGGCGCGGCGCGCGCGTCAGTCCCCCGTCCAGTCGATAGGTCCATCCGTGATACGGACAGACGAGCTCCGTCAGGCTCCCCTCCCCTTGACACACTTGGGCGGCGTGATGCCGGCAGACGTTGTGAAAGGCGCGGAGCGTGCCGTCCTTGTCGCGAAGAACGACGTAGGGGTCGTCGACGATACATCCCGTGAAGTAGTCGCCTGGGTTTGCGACCTGATCGAGCCGGCCGACGGCCTGCCAGGTGCGACGGAACACGCTCGCGCGTTCCAGCTCGAGGAACTCCGGTCTGACGTACCACGAGGCGGGGGGAGTAAAGGCGCGCTCGATCGGGAGCGAGGGGTCGAACCGGGAAAGCTCGCTGCGGATGGAATCCTGAATGAAGGGAGCTCCCATGCGGAGAGATTCTGTCTCACGACCGCCGTGCGGTAAAGTCATCGATTGAGGCTTTATACTCACTCTGTGGATGAAGAGCGTCTCAAAGCTGTCTTTCGAGCCCTGTCAGAACACAACGTCGAGTACGCAGTATTCGGTGCGGTGGCGCTCGGGCTGCACGGGCTCGCTCGAGCGACGGCCGACGTCGACCTCTTCGTTCGACCCGATCCGGGTAACGTAGAGCGCCTAAAAGTCGCGCTCCGCTCGGTGTACCAAGATCCGTGCATCGACGAGATCACCGCCGACGATCTCTGCGGCGACTATCCCGCGGTTCGCTATCTCCCGCCCGAGGGGTTCGGTTACGACATCCTGACGCGCTTGGGTGAGGCATTCCGTTACGCTGATCTCGACGTAGAGGTGAAGGACTTCGATGGGGTGCGCGTACGGGTCGTCACCCCCGAGACCCTCTGGCGAATGAAGAAGGACACCGTACGTCCCACGGATCGATTCGACGCTGACGTACTCGCCGAGAGATTCGGTTTCAAGGAGGATTAGGGTGCCCGTCACTCGCTACCGCCGGGTCGAAGACATGCCACGACCGTGGCGATCACCCGACGACCCCGAAAACCTCCGGGTCGTGGCGCAGATGCTGACGTTCTATCGGAGCCTGATGCGCACGGGTGCGCGGCGTCCGGGCGTACAGAAATTCCGTTCGTTCATGGATGCAGCGGCGAAGGGCCGATAACGGTGGATTGAACGAACACCGCCCGTTGGCGCATCACCGGCGGCCGAGCAGTCGCTCCGCCGCCAGCCATCCCGCGCCTCCCAGGACACCGGGACCCGGATGGGTGCCGGCGCCGCCCAAGTAAAGGCCGGAGATCGGCGTGGTGTGGCGTCCCCAGCCCGCGACCGGCCGCATGAACAGAATCTGATCGAGAGCCAACTCGCCTTGAGACGACGCGCCCTCGTGCAGGCCGAACCGCTCTTCCAGGTCGCGCGGTGACCATGCGACGCGATGGAGGGTACGGGAGCGGAAGCCCGGCGCCACCGCCTCGATCGCCGCGGTTGCGCTTTCGGCCAACGCCTCACGGCGTGCGTCGTCCCAGGAGGCGCCGTCTTTCAATCGGTAGGGCGCGTATTGCACACGCGCGATGGCGACGTGCCGGCCGCCGGGGGCGAGCTCGGGCCAGAGCAGCGTCGGGATCGTCAGCTCCACGTGCGGGCGCTCCGACACGGTGCCGTATTTGGCGGCGTCCGCGGCGCGTTCCAATGACACGAGGTCGGGGGTGAGTACAACGAGCCCGGAGAGCGCTTCGCGGGAAGACAGGCCGGGGAACTCCGGAAGCGCCTCGAGCGCGTAGAGCACGAAGGCGGTGCAGCCTCGGTGCCGGATGTTTCCCACCGTACGGACGAATTCGGGGTCGAGCCAGACCGGATCGACCCATTCGAGAAACGTACGCGCGGGGTCGGCTGTGGAGAGCACGGCGTCCGCGGCGAGCTCTTCGCCGCTTTCGAGCACCACTCCCGTCACCGCGTCGTCATGCACCTGGATGCGCGTCACCGGCGACGCCATGCGCAAGGTCACGCCGAATCGGCTGGCCGCGCCGAGGGCGGCCTCCGTGAAAGCGCCCGGTCCGTCCAGCCAAGGGACCCGGCCGCGCACCGACCCCGCGGCCGTACCGACGAGGTGATGCAAGAGAACGAACCCGGTACCGCCCGAGCGAGGTCCCTGCTGAAGGTCCTGGATGCCGCCCGCGGCCACCGCCGCCTTGAGCGGGCCGAACGTGAACCAGTCGTCGACCAACTCCCAGGCCGACATCGGAAGGGTGCGCATGAACTCGATCATGTCGCGCCGGCCGAGGGCCCGGAACTTCCGCCCCAAGCCCAGTAGGGGCAGCAGCTCGCCTAGCGAGTGAACGTCGACGTCGGGCGCCGGCGTTTGGTAGAGCACCTCGAGGAACCCCGCGAGATTGCGAAGTTGCGTCGTGAAGCTCCCCCACTTCGCGGCGTCGTCTTTGGAGTGCACGCCGATCGCCGAGGCGGCCCGAGCGGGATCGCGCGAAAGCGTCAGGAACGCGCCCGAACCCGACACCACGGTCAGTGCGGTGTCCGACGCGACGGGCGCAAGCCCCGAGAGGCCGAGCCCGGCTGCGATCTTCGGCGGGACCCATCCCGGATCGATCCCAAGAGGCGCGGCGCGGAAGCCTGGGGTGAACTCCACTACGGCCCCCTGCCCGCCCGGTGTCTCGGATCTTTCGAGAAGGAGCACACGCCTGCCGGCCTGCCCGAGCCGGCTGGCCGCGACCAGCCCGTTGGCACCGCAACCGATCACGATGACGTCGAACGCGGGGCGGGTCATCGCGACCCCTTTAGGATTTCGAGAGCCGCGAGCCGTCCCGAGGCGCCCATGATGCCGCCGCCGGGATGCGTTCCCGCGCCGCACTGCCAGTACCCTTCGATCGGCGTGCGGTATTTGGCCCACTGCGGAACCGGGCGGAGGAAGAACAGCTGCTGGAGGGCCAGCTCGCCCTGGAAGATGTTCCCCGCGGAGAGCCCGGTGGTCCGCTCGATGTCGAACGGGGTCAACACCTGCCGGTGCAAGATCAGCGACGGGAGATTCGGCGCGTAACGGGTAAGCGTCGCGACCACCGCATCGCCGAACGCCTCTCGCTTGGCGTCGGTCCAGCCGCCGGTCAGCTCGTACGGCGCGTATTGGACGAAGATGCTCATCACGTGTTTACCCGGCGGCGCCATCCCCGGATCGATCATCGAGGGGATCACGACATCCATGTACGGATGCCGCGAGAAGTTGCCGTACTTGGCGTCGTCGTACGCGCGCTCCAGGTAGTCGACGCTGGGGCTGATTGAGATCGCGCCGCGAAGGTGCGGGCCGTTCCCCGGAAGGCACGTCAGGTCGGGAAGCCCCGAAAGCGCGAGATTGACCTTTCCCGACGACCCGCGGAACTTGAATCGGCGAATTCCCTCGACGAGGTCGTCGGGAAGGACCTTGGGATCGACGAGCCTGGTGAACGTCAAGCGGGGGTCGAGACCGGAAACCACGAGGCTCGCCGCGATCTCCTCTCCGCTCGAAAGCGCGACACCGGTCGCCCGGCCGTTCTTCACGATGACCTGGGCCACCGCGGCATCGGTGCGAATCGTCGCACCCAGCGATCGTGCGCTGCTTGCGATCGCTTCGCTGATCGCTCCGGTACCCCCCTTCTGGAAGCCCCACGCGCGGAACGCGCCGTCGATCTCCCCCATGTAGTGGTGGAGCAGCACGTACGCCGATCCCGGAGAGCGCGGCCCGAGAAAGGTCCCGATGATCCCGCTCGCGGACTTGGTCGCCTTGAGGGGATCGAACTCGAACCACTCGTCGAGGTAGTCGGCGCTGCTCATGGTCATCAGCTTGTGCAACGCGTGGAACCGCTCGGGCCCCAAGGAGTGGAAGTGTCGGCCGAGCTTCAGCAGGCCGGCCAGGTCAGAGGGCGACAGCGAGGTCGGATCCGGAGGGATCATCCCGAGGATCGGCTTCACCGCCATGGCCATGTGGTGCATGAGATGCCCGAAGATCGCCATCGCGTCGGCATCGCGGGGTGCGTGACGGCGCAGCTCCTCGCGCGTCTCGTCGGGATCGGACCAGGAAGCCAGGTAGTCGCCGTTGTCGAGGGGAGTGACCGTGCTCTCGAGCGGTAGGATCTGCAGGCCGTGTCGAGGGAGGTCGAGCTCTCGTATGATCTCGGGCCGAAGCAAGCTCACGACGTACGAGAAGACCGAGAACTTGAAACCGGGAAAGACTTCCTCGGTGACGACCGCGCCG
>CAZUGP010000066.1:0-5437 GCA_964619965.1 uncultured Acidobacteriota bacterium | reverse complement strand
CCGCGGTAAGTCGTGGGCCTGCGCGCTCGGCTCCGCCTCGGGCTGGGCCGGGGCGGCGAAGCGCCCTTCGCGCCACTGGAGCGCGATGAGGATTCCGATCGCCCCAACGGTCGCGGCGATCGTCGCCGGAACGAAGAAGCGCGACCTGCGGGGACGCACGATCGTCGCCGCGTCCAGGCGCCGACCGATTCGCGCCGCGAGATCGACAGGGACCGGCGGCACGCTAAGGTCGCCCACCGCGCGGGCGAGTCGGCGGAGCGCCGCGAGCTGCTCGCGGCAGTCCTCGCAGGTGGCGAGATGGCGGTCGATCACCGCCCTCTCCTCGAGGCCCAGCTCGTCGTCCAAGTACTCCGACAGGAATTCCCGAGGATGGCCGTTCGGAGCCGGGGTCATGCCGCCCTCCCCTCGACGCAGTCCTTGAGAGACGCGCGTGCCCGGGCGAGACGGGAGCGGACCGTCCCCAACTCGACGTGCAACGTCTCCGCGATGTGCTCGTAGGTGTTCTCCTCCGCATCGCGTAGCGCCAAAACCGCGCGCCACGCTCCCGGGAGCTTCTCCAGGCAATCGGCAAGTCGGCGCATGAGCTCCTTGGCCTCCAAGGCCCGAAGGGGCGTCCCGATCGCGCGGGGACCATTCACAGCTTCGGGGTCGATCGGATCCGACGCGCGGCGCAGCTTTTCTTCGGCTCTTTCGACATGGTTGAGCGCGCGGGTCACCGCGATGCGGTGGAGCCAGGTTGCGAGCTTGGCGTCCCCCCGGAAACCGGAGAGCGCGCGATGGGCGGTGACGAAGACCTCTTGAACCACGTCTTCGGTATCTTCGCGGTGCCGCAGCACGCGCCACACCGTGGCCCACACTTGAGGCAGGTGGAGCTCCACCAACCGGTCGAACGCCCGCCGGTCGCCGTCTCGCGCCTTGCGGACGAGATCGGTCTCATCGTCCGCCGGCGTATCTGCCGGGAGCCTGGTAGCAGCCATCGCACGAAGAATGCCACGAACTGCCGATACGATCATGGCCTTCCTCCCGACGATGAGACCGCCGGCGCCTGCTAGAGTTCCAGGCGATGGCGATGTCGCCTCGAGACGATTTGCGCGGCGCCGGCTTTCGCGGCGAGATCCTGGCCGAAGCACCGCTCGGCCCGCTGACGACGTGGCGCATCGGTGGACCCGCCGAGCTGCTCGCCTCCCCCGTAGATCGCGACGACGTGATCCGCGCGGTTACCTGGGCCAACGGACGCGAGATGGCGTGGCGCGTCCTCGGCAACGGTTCCAACCTTCTCGTCGGCGACAACGGGGTGCGCGGGCTGGTGTTGCGAATGCGCAAGGTGTTGGACTCCGTGGAGATCACAGGCTCGAGGGTCGTCGCCGGCGCCGGGGCTTCGTTTCCAGGCTTGGCACACGCCGCAGCCAAGCACGGCCTGGCCGGAATCGAGTTCGGCGCGGGAATCCCGGGAAGCGTCGGTGGCGCCATCGTCATGAACGCCGGGTGGCACGAATTCGAGATCGGCAACGTCGTCAGCACGGTGATCTATCTCGAAGCCGATGGGACGGTCGCAGAGCACCCGCACGACGCCTGCCGTTTCGGTTATCGCACGAGCGCGTTTCGAGGACGTCGCGGCATCGTCCTCTCCGTGGAGCTCAGGTTGACCCCCGACGACCCTACGGCCGTCAACGAGCGACTCACACGGTTCGCGGAGAGCCGGAAGGCCAACCAGCCGACCGAGCTCCCCTCGTGCGGATCGGTGTTCCTGAAACCTGAAGGCGATTTCGCGGGACGCCTGATCGAAGCCGCGGGACTCAAGGGCCGCCGCGTCGGGGGCATCCAAGTTTCGGAGAAACACGCCAACTTCTTCGTCAACGTCGGCGGCGGCTCGGCCTCGGACGCGTTAGCACTCGTCGAGCTGGTCGAGCGCGAGGTGTTCGCCCAATGCGGCGTGAAACTGACGCGGGAGTTCGAGATCTGGTAGCCGCGTGAGCGCCGATCGCGTCGATGTGGGTGCACAGTCCAACGCTTTTCGTTAGCCGGCTTCACTGTAGACTCAACCGATGGAAGGAGACTCGATGATGAAACGTTTGACCCTGGGTCTTGCACTCGTCGCTCTGGTAGTCGTCTCGCCGGCGGTGATCGCTCAGGACGTTTTGCCCCGGCCGGAACAACCCTTCAAGGGCCACATCGGCCGCAAGGCAACGGAATCCACAACCGATTTCCCGAAGGAGGTCGCGGCGCCGAAGGGCGCGCCGAACATTCTGCTCATCCTCACCGATGACGTCGGCTTCGGCGCGACGAGCCCGTTCGGCGGGCCGGTTCCAACGGCGACCATGGACCGGCTGGCGAAAGCAGGGCTGCGCTTCACCAACTTTCACACCACCGCCCTCTGCTCGCCGACGCGCTCGGCGCTGCTCTCCGGGCGCAATCACCACTCGAACGCGACCGGCGTCATCATGGAGCTCGGCTCCGGTTACCCTGGGTACAACTCGCTGATGCCGAAGAGCTCCGGCACCTTCGCTGAAGTGCTCAAGGAGAACGGGTACAACACCGCCTGGTACGGCAAGAACCACAACGTCCCCGACTGGCACTCCAGCCAGGCCGGGCCGTTCGACCTCTGGCCCACCGGCCTCGGTTTCGAGTACTTCTACGGCTTCATCGGTGGCGACGCCAACCAGTGGGCGCCGGCCATCTTCGAGAACACCCTGCCGATCGAGCCCCCGCACGACGACAAGGACTACTTCTTCGACCGGGACATGGCCGACCACGCGATTGCGCGCATCCGCATGCTGAACTCGGTCGCTCCGGACAAGCCGTGGCTGCAGTACTACGCGCCCGGCACCGCCCACGCGCCACACCATGCGCCCAAGGAGTGGATCGCGAAGTTCAAGGGCAAGTTCGACCAAGGCTGGGACAAGATGCGCGAGGAGACGCTGGCGCGCCAGAAGCAGATGGGCATCGTGCCGCAGAACACGAAACTGACACCGCGCCCGGCCAACATCCCCGCATGGGACTCGTTCGATGCCGAACACAAGAAGGTCTTCGCCCGCATGATGGAGGTCTACGCCGCGGCGCTATCGCACGCCGATTACCAGATGGGCCGCATCCTCGACGCCATCGAGGAGATGGGTGACACGGAGAACACGCTCGTCATCTACATCATGGGTGACAACGGCGCGAGTGCCGAGGGCACGCCGCAGGGCCTGCTCAATGAAATGGCCATCATGAACAACATCCCGGAGGACTTCGCCCAGGTCCTCAAGCGCATGGATGAGCTCGGCTCTGTCACGACCTACAACCACTACCCGGTCGGCTGGGCGCATGCGATGAACACGCCCTTCCAGTGGGCCAAGCAAATCGCTTCGCACTTCGGTGGCACGCGCAACGGCCTGGTCATCTCCTGGCCCGCGCGCATCAAAGACAAGGGCGGCATTCGTAGCCAGTTCCACCATGTCATCGACATAGCGCCGACGATCCTCGAAGCCGTCGGCGTGCCGTCGCCGTCGGTGCTCAACGGCGTCCCGCAGAAGCCCGTGGAGGGCACGAGCATGCTCTACGCGTTCGAGAACGCCAAGGCGCCCTCCAGGCATCGCACGCAGTACTTCGAGATGTTCGCCAATCGAGCCATCTACGACGACGGCTGGGTTGCCGCAACGACTCCGCCGGTGGCACCGTGGGTCATGGGCCAGTCTCCGGACGTGGATGAGTACCGGTGGGAGCTCTACAACGTCGCCAATGACTTCAGCGAGGCCGGCAACCTCGCTGACAAGGAGCCGGCGAAACTGCGCCAGCTGCAGGACCTGTTCTGGATCGAAGCTGCCAAGTACAACGTGCTCCCGCTCGACAACAGCAAGGTTGAGCGCTTCGACGTCAGCATCCGCCCCAGCCTCACTCGCGGGCGCTCCGTGTTCACGTACTACGCGGGCCAGACGCGTATCCCCGAAGGCACGGCGCCGGACCTGAAGAACAAGTCGTTCAAGATCGGGGCCGATGTGACGATTCCCGCCGCCGGCGCGGACGGGGTGATCGCGACGCAGGGCGGACGCTTCAACGGCTGGGGCCTGTACCTGGATCAGGGCAAGCCGGTGTTCCACTACAACCTCGCGGGCGTCCAGCGCTTCACCGTCGCCGGCAAGGCGAAGCTCGCCCCCGGCAAACACGTCGTTGTGGTGGACTTCAAGTACGACGGCGGCGGGATCGGCAAAGGCGCCACTGTGACGATCAGCGTCGACGACAAGCCAGTCGCCAAAGGCCGCGTCGACCGCACGTATGCCTTCCGCGTCGCGCTCGACGAGACCCTCGACATCGGGGAGGACACCGGGACGCCGGTCAGCGAGGACTATCACGTGCCCTTCAAGTTCACCGGCGATCTGAGCCGCGTCCTCATCCGGCTCAGCGACGCCAAGCTGAGCGCGGAAGACGAAGAACAGATCCGGCGCGCAAAAGCGGCGCTCAATGTGTCCCAGTGAGCATGATGATCACGAACTTGCTGCGGCGCCGTGTAAGGGCTGGTGCTGCTCGAGGGCAACCCAGTGTTCGTCCGCACGCGCTCCAAGCTGGCCTCGCTCTGAAACCAGGAAGGAGACGCAAAGGATGAAAGCGGTTCCTCTCGTGCTCTACTGCAACGGCCCATTTTGCGGCAAGACCAAGCGCTTGGCGGAGGAGCTGCTGGCGGCCGGATACACGAACGTGCGGCGCTACCAGCTCGGCATTCCGGTGTGGCGCGCCCTCGGAGGCATCACCGAGATCGAGGCGGAAGGCGTGCAATACGTGAGGGAGAAGGATCAGACAGCAGTGTGGATTGACGTGCGTTAGCCCTCGAGCCCGCCTTGACGGTGCGAGGTGCCTCGCCGAGCGGATTCACGATGTCGTCACCGGCGGAAGCATGAATCAGGAGCGAAACGAGGCGTACGCGGCCGCGCTTTAGAAACTCGATGCAAACACCTGGCGACATGAACGGTCGGGGAGATAGGTAACACTTGAGTCCGGGGACATGGGCCGCCGGACCGGCGGCGCGGGTACGGTAGATGGCGCGAGGGGCGGGAACGCGCGTATTCTTCCCATCTTTCCTGGTTGGGCGCGGTGATCAGTGGAGAGAGGCTGCCTCGAATGACGGAATCCCTGATCGGAAAAAGCGTCTCCCACTACAGGGTGGAACGCAGGCTCGGCAGCGGCGGGATGGGCGTAGTCTACGAGGCCGAGGACAGCCAGCTCGGACGTCGCGTGGCGCTGAAGTTCTTGCCGCCGGAGCTCTCGCAAAACGCGCCGTCCCTTGAGCGCTTCCAGCGCGAGGCGCGCGCAGCCTCGGCCCTGAACCACCCCGGAATCTGTACCGTCTACGCCATCGAGCAGCACGACGGGCAGCCCTTCATCGTCATGGAGCTGCTCGAAGGCCTGACGCTGGACCGGATGATCGAGAAGGGTCGCTTCGAGATCGGACAGATCCTCGATC
>CAZUGP010000065.1:0-18078 GCA_964619965.1 uncultured Acidobacteriota bacterium | reverse complement strand
GGGTGGACGACGCCCTTTCGATCCCCTTGGAGCCGACGTCGCTGCGCGATGCGGTTCGCGGGAAGCTCATTCCGATCGACGCCATGCCGCTCGATCTCCCCTCGATCGCCCTGGGCTCCCCTTCGGACGCCACCCTTTTCGCCGCCGGGGGCGTCGTCGCGATCGACGCGGCCCACGTGCAAGACGCGACGCTGGCCGCGGTGCGCGACGACCTGGGGAGGCTGCTCGGGGTCGGTCACAAGGGCGAAGGAACCTTGAAGCCACGCATGGTGCTTCCGCGGGGAGCGTGACGGCCGAAACCGGGTGCGAGTTGTCGCGGGGCCGCCGGATGTGGTACGTTTTGGCCGATTTTGGGTCGTTCCATCATCGAGTTAACCCATCTGGGCCGATCGCGTACGTCGACGGCTCCGGAGGAGGACGCCCGTGGCTCTCGATCTCGCCCGCAAGACAAACGTCATCAACGACTTTCGAACTCACGATTCGGACACGGGCTCACCCGAGGTCCAAATCGCCATCCTCACCAAGCGCGTCGAGCAACTGACCGACCACTTCCGGTCGCACACCAAGGACTACCACTCGCGCCTCGGACTCATCAAGATGGTCGGCAAACGACGGCGGTTGTTGGACTACCTGAAGCGCAAGGATTTTGAACGTTACCAGCGCATCATTACCCGGCTCGGCATCCGCAAGTAGATTTTCGCTCGCCATGCCGCTTCCGCGAACCACGGTGCAATCCCGCGCCGGTGCCGGTTGTTGCGCCCGCGAATGTGGGGCCGCCTCCGGCACTCTCGAAATCGGAACAAATCCATGGACTGATAGAACCAAGGGACCAAGGGTGTCCCTCCCGTCCTTCAGGCGCCCGCGGACAGGCCGCGGCGCGGAGGAAACGCGGGCGCAGCAGGAGGCAGAGCGTTGATACGACGTAAAGAGATCCATGTCGGGGGGAAGCCCCTCATCGTCGAGACGGGAAAGATCGCACGACAGGCGGACGGCGCTGTCACCGTGCGCTGCGGTGACACCGTCGTCCTCGTGACGGTGTGCGCCGCGAAATCGCCGAGGGAGGGCGTCGACTTCTTGCCGCTCACCGTCGACTATCGCGAGAACACCTATGCCGCCGGCAAGATCCCGGGCGGGTTCTTCCGCCGGGAAGGTCGACCGAACGAGAAGGAGGTGCTGACCTCCCGCTTCATCGACCGGCCCCTACGCCCTCTGTTCCCTACGGGGTGGGCCTGCGAGACGCAGGTCATCGCGCTGGTACTCTCCGCCGACCAAGAAAACGACCCCGACATCCTCGCGCTCACGGGCGCGTCGTTCGCGCTCGCCGTCTCCGACATCCCATTTCCCAGCCCGATTGCCGCGGTCCGCGTGGGAATGACGACCGATGGCCGCTACCTGATCAATCCGACGTACGCGGAGCTGACGACCAGCCGGTTCGACCTCATCGTGGCCGGTTCGGCCGAGGCCGTCGTTATGGTCGAGGCGGGTGCGAACGAGGTTTCCGAAGCCGAGATTCTCGAGGCGATCAGCCGCGGCCACGCGGCGATCAAGCAAATCGTCGCTGCGCAAGACGAATTGACGCGGGAGATCGCGAAGACGAAGCGCACCGTCCCGCAGCCGGTCGAGCCGGCGAACGTGCGCGAGCGCGTGACTCGTGAGTGGAAGGACAAGCTTGCCTCCGCGATGCGCATCAAGACGAAGCTCGAGAGCTACGCAATGGTTGACGAGCTCAAAAGAGAGATGCTCGCGGGATTCGGCCCGGACGAGGCGGCGGAAAAGCGTTTCGCCTCGGCGCTTTGGTACGAATTGCAGGATCAGACTCTCCACGAGGAGATTCTGGAACGCGGCGTCCGCCTCGACGGCCGCCGGTTCGACCAGATCCGCCCGATCACGTGCGAGGTCGGAGTGTTGCCCCGAACCCACGGCTCCGCGCTGTTCACGCGCGGGGAGACCCAGGCTCTCGTCACGGTGACGCTCGGCACGTCTGCGGACGCCCAGAAACTCGATTGGATCGAGGGGGTGTCGCTACGGCGCTTCATGCTGCATTACAACTTTCCCCCGTTCTCCGTGGGTGAGGTCAAGTTTCTCAGAGGCCCCGGCCGCCGCGAGATCGGCCATGGCGCGCTCGCCGAACGGTCGCTCCTCCCCCTCGTCCCGGTCGAAGAGCAGTGGCCCTACACGATACGCATCGTCTCGGACATCCTCGAATCGAACGGTTCGTCTTCGATGGCATCCATTTGCGGTGGGTCGCTCGCTCTCCTAGACGCTGGCGTTCCGCTGAAGTCTCCCGTGGCCGGAATCGCGATGGGCCTCGTCATGATCGGCGAGAAGTGGGCCGTCCTGACCGATATCGCCGGCGCGGAAGACCATCACGGCGACATGGATTTCAAGGTCGCGGGCTCGGCCTCCGGCATCACAGGCCTTCAGATGGACATCAAGGTCGCGGGGATTACGCCCGCGATCATGCAGCAGGCTCTGGAGCAGGCGCGCAAGGCGCGACTTGAGATCCTCGACACGATGAACGCATCGATCTCGACGCATCGGTCCAACATCTCGCTGTACGCGCCGCGAATCATCACGATCCAGATCAACAAGGAGAAGATTCGCGACGTCATCGGCCAGGGCGGCAAGACGATTCGTTCCATCGTCGAACGCACCGGTTGCAAGATCGAGGTTCACGACGACGGCCGGGTCGACATCGCATCGTCCGACGAGATCGCGGCGCAGAAGGCCGTCGCGATCATCAAGGAGCTCACCGCGGAAGCGGAGCTGGGCCGAACCTATCTCGGCAAGGTGGTCCGCGTCGTGAATTTCGGTGCATTCGTCGAAGTCCTTCCCGGGGTCGAAGGGTTGCTTCATATCTCCGAGATTGACGAGCACCGGATCAACGAGGTTCGCGACGTCCTCGACGAGGGCCAGGAGGTCCTGGTCAAGGTCATCGACATCGACGGCCAGGGCCGCGTCCGGCTCTCGAGAAGGGCCATCCTTCGAGAGCAGCGAGGCGACGCTCCCGAAGAGCCGGCGACCGTGGGCGAACGCCGGGAGCGGCCCGACCGTCCTCGTGGTGGCGATCGCGGCGAGCGGGGACGCGGCGGTCCCGGACATGGCGGCGGCTCCGGATCGCAGACCCGCTGACGGAAAGCGGTGGGAACACCGGTGCTCGGTCGTCAAGTCGCGGAATACCTCATCGAGCATGGGTGGATCACATCCGCCCAGGTCGATGAGGCCCGCCGCACGCAGGGGTTCTTCGGCGGCCGGCTCGAAACTCACCTCCTGAAACTCGGCTACGTGAGCGAGCAGGTGCTCGGCGAGGCGCTCACCGAGGTGGCAGGCATCCCGTTCGCGTCGTGGGAGCGCTTACGCGCGGTAGAGCCGTCGGCGCTCGGAGCCGTCCCGCTTCGACTCATCGAACGCCACCGAGTCTGCCCATTCGGTCTCGAAGAAGGGCGGCTTCGGTTGGCCACTCTCGCACCGCGGGACGCGGTGGCGCTCCGAGAGATCCAGACCGCGACGGGGTACCTGGTCGAGCCGTGGATCACGATTGAACCCAGGCTCTACCAGGCCTTGGAGCGCCACTTCCGGCTTCGGTTCGAGGGTACGAAGGGGATCTCGCTTCCCAAGGAGCCCGGCGGCAGCCCCCGAGTTCATCCCCGGCGCGCGGAACGGGAATCGGCGGAGCCTCAATCCACGAGCTCCGAAGTGGGCCTCGACGGACGCCCGCTCGATGAAGAGGTGTCGATCGACGGCGAGACACGAGCGCCGTCGGAGCCTCCGGAGCCTGCCAGCGCAGACTCGACGGACGCGCTCGATGACGCGCTCGCCTCCGCACGCGATCGCGACGAGATGGCCGAGGCGCTGTTCGCGTTTTGCGCGGAGCGCTCGAGCCGATCCGGACTGTTTGCCGTCTCGAAGGACGCGGTTCGTGGAGTCGCAGGGAGAGGGCGCTCTTTTTCGGGTGACGCCTTGCGCAAACTGACCGTTCCCGCGGGTTCCGGAACGCTCTTCGACGCGGCGCTTCAGAGCCGCGATTTCTACTTTGGAGTCGTCCCCGCGCTTCCCGGCAATCGAGACCTTTACGCCGATTTGGGCGGCCGCCTCCCCGTCGACGTCATGCTGTTGCCGATCGTCCTGAAGGAGCGCACGGTCGCGCTGCTCTACCTCGACGGCGACGACGGTCCTCTTCCGCAGCCCGACATCCCATTGATGCGGCGCGTGGCCGCCAAGGCGGGGCTGGCCTTCGAAATGCTGCTCCTGCGGAACAAACTGCGCGAGATCTGAATCGCGCTCCGGCTCGTTACTGCTGCAAGACCTCCGCGCGGTCGCCGCGCCGCACTTCACGCGAGGAGTGCAAGAGCTTGACCGTCGACGTGGCGCCGTCCACGGTGAGAACGACAGCCTGCCCGAGCACCAGGCGAGGCAGGTCGCCGTTGTCGCGGAACAGCGTCAACAACGACCCGGGGCGAATGCCCGCCTCGTTGCCGAGATCGGTCGAGACGACGTTGCCGCCGGCGACCGAGATCAACTCGTCGGCGCCGCCGTCGACGACCCATCCCTGCGCGAGACCCGAAGGCTCCATGCAGCGGTCGACGGGCGGAAGACGGTCGAGCATCGGGCTCGGCATCTCTTTCCACGGGAGGAGCTCGTCGCCGGTGCGAACCCCCTCGCAGCTACCGACGACGACGGCGGTTGCGGTGTTCTCTTGGGCGCACAGCACGCGCACGTGACCCATTCGCTGCATGAACGTCCCGAGCCGCTCGTTCGTCGCCGGGTGCACCACCTTGTGATCGGGACGCACCACCGAGTACTCCGCTCCCGCGGCGATCCCCTGATTCCGGCCCTGATTCAGGAAGACGATGTCGCCCGTCGCCTGGAGGATCTTCTCGAGCTCGACCCCTTGAATCGAGAGCGTCGACGGCTCGCGTGGGTCTTCGACCCAGCCGGAGCAGTACAAATCGTGCTCATCGGCAAGCTGGATCATCGCCGCTGTCGGCGCGGTCTCCGTGCGGGATCCGGTATCTTCAGGCGTAGCGGCCGCGGTCCCCGTTCCCTGATCTCCAGCGGGAGGCTGGGCCTCGGCCGACGGGGTGGGACCCTCGGGAGGGACCACGGTGGGCTTGCCCGGCACCGCCAGGGGGTCGCCGGGGTAGATCCAGTGACTGTCGAGGATATAGCGATTCTGGTCCCAAACCTGCGGCCAGAGGTGCGGGTCGCTCAGCCACTTGCCAGAGAGGTCCCAAAGAGTGTCGCCGCGCTGAATCACGTACGACTCGGAGGTCGCTTGCGGCGGCTCCCAGGGGGTCCAATGGTCTCCAACCTGCTTGAGGTTCTTAGGGGGGCGCGTGGAGGTCCCGGCGTCCCCGTCCGCGGCGAAAGCCGTCTGCGAAACGGCCGCGAGGGCGGTCAGTGCCAGCGCCGCAAGCTTCAACGTCATTTTCATCAGCGACTCCTCCGCCACCTACCGGGTCGGACCCCGTCCCACGAACGAATCGAGCCTCCGAATCCGGAGAGCCAAGATAACCGCGTCCAAATATAAGCGCCGACGTGGCGATTTCAATGCCCTGATTCGCGGCATCGCGATGAAACATCAATACTTGAAGAAATCGAGGGCGGTTCGGCCGTACGCTGCGGTCCTGAACCGTTGAAGCCCCCGACTGCCCGATTCCGGGGGATTCCGGCTCTCACGCTCCACAACGAGCGTTCCGTGGAGGCCGAGCAGCCCGCCGGCGTCGACTCGATCGACCAGTTTCGCCTCTTCCGTGGCCTCGTAGGGGGGATCCGCGACGATCACGTGAAAAGGCCCCCCGAGCCGAGCCCGGTCGAGAACGTCCAACACCCGGCCGACAATCACCCGAGACTCGCGGTCAAGGCCCAGTTCACCCGCGGAACGCCGCAGTGCTCCCGCCGTTTTGGGATCGGCCTCGACAAACACCACGCTTCGGGCTCCGCGAGAGAGTGCCTCGAATCCGATCGCGCCGGTTCCCGCAAAAAGGTCGAGGACGTCGACGCCGGTCAGATCCTGCCCGAGGATGTTGAACAGGGCCTCGCGCACGCGATCCGAGGTGGGACGCAAGGCCGTATCGGGCGGCACGATTAGGCGTCGTCCACGCAAGCGACCAGCGACGATCCGCAGTTTTCCCATTCATCATGCTGCGGCGATCAAGTCACCGGCACAGGTGTATTGCCGCCGCCGGCGCGTCGCCGACCACCGCGTCGCCCGCCGCTCGCGCGCCCGCCTCCGCTGGATCCGCCCTGCCCCCCCTGCCCACGCTGTCCGCCCTCTCCGCCACGTCCGCCACGTCCGCCTGAGCGGCCGCGTCCGCCCTGCCCATCCGCGCGATCGTCTCGCCGAGGCGGCGCGTAGGCAAAACCGTCCACGGTCTCCCGTCGAACCGCGTGGCCGAGCATGTCCTCGATCTGCGCCGCGCGAGTCCGGTCGAGCTCGCAGACGAGCGTGAGGGCCTTGCCCTCGCGGTGCGCGCGTCCCGTGCGGCCGATACGATGAACGTACTCTTCAGCGTGCATCGGCACGTCGAAGTTCACGACGAGATCGATATCGTCGATGTCGAGTCCGCGCGCTGCAACGTCGGTCGCGACGAGCACGTCGAAAACCCCGTTCCTGAAGGCGGTCAACGCTCGTTCGCGGTTGGCCTGCGAGAGAAGGCTCGACAGCGAGACGACTTCGTGATTTCGCGTGCGCAGCCGCCGCGCCAGCTCAGAGGTCATCTCCCGCGTTGCGGTGAACACGAGGCACTTCGCGGGCCGATCGCGGTCGAGCACCGCGAGGAGCAGGTCCACCTTCTGCCAACTCGCCACCTCGATAAAGGCGTGCTCAACGGACTCTTTGACTCGAATTGCGGTGTCGATACGCACGGTCTCGGGGTGCATCAGGTAACGCTCCGAGAGCGTCTTGATCTCTGGAGGGAATGTGGCCGAGAACAACAGCGTCTGACGGCTCATCGGGATGCGGCGCACGATAGCGTCGACGTCGTTGATGAACCCCATGTCGAGCATCCGATCCGCCTCGTCGAGGACGAGGAAGCGCGCGCGCCGCATCGACACCCATCCCTGTCCGAGGAAATCGAGCAGACGCCCCGGAGTCGCGACGAGCAGATCGCAGCCTTGTGTCAGCTCCGACTTTTGTCCGCCGCTACTGGTCCCGCCGTAGGCGAGCACGGTTCGCAGAGCCAGGTGCTTGCCGAATCGCTCCGCCTCACCCGCGACCTGGATCGCAAGCTCGCGAGTGGGACAGACGACGACGCCATGCGGTCCGTTCCCTCCCGATTTGAACGCCTGGAGGATGGGGAGCAGATAGGCAAGGGTCTTTCCGGTGCCGGTCTGCGCGACGCCCACGAGATCGTGGCCGCCCATGACCAAGGGAATCGCTTTCACCTGGATCGGCGTGGGAGAGGTGTAGCCCGCCTCGTCCAGCGCACGCTGTAATTCCTCGCGAAGACCGAATTGCCGGAACGTAGCCGTCATCCGCAAAGAGCCTGGATCTCGCCGTCCTCGAGCAGACGGTTCGATTCCTTCGCCGCACCGAAGATGCGATCCACACGCGCCTCCGTCGCCTCGACGCCGTGGCTCTCGAGCCAAAATATTACGTTGGATCTTCCGCTCATCGGTCCGACGCGGATCGACTGCCGGAATCCGAAATCACCCGCGGGAACGCCGGAGTAGATCCTGTCGGCAAGCCAAGCGTCACCCTTCTTGAACGCCTTGATGACAGCCGCGGCGTGAACGCCTGTCGCGGTCTCGAAGGCATCTTGCCCGACGACCGGGTAATTCTCCGGCACGGGTCGCCCGAGCGCTTCCGAGGCGACGCGACAGTAGGTGCCGAGCGCCGTGAGGTCGCGGTCGATCCAGCCGAGCAGCTTGAGGTTCACGAGGAGCAGGTCGATTTCGGCGTTGCCGCTGCGCTCGCCGATTCCGAGCGCCGTACCATGCACCCGCGTCGCACCTGCCTCGAAGGCGGCGAGTGCGTTGGCGAGTCCTAAGCCTCGGTCGCGATGGCCGTGCCAATCGATGCCGATGTCTCCTCCGCCCGCCGCGTCGAGGACACTCCGCACGAACTGCACGACGCGTCGCGCCCCTTCGGGAGTCGCGTGCCCGGTCGTGTCCGCGACGCACACGCGCGAAGCACCCGCTCTGACCGCCTCGGAGTACAGGCGGCGCACGGTCGAAGGCCGGGCGCGGGTCGTGTCCTCCGTGACGTACATGACGCGTAGGCCATTTTTCACGGCGTACGCGATCGCCTCCGTCGATTGGCGGACGAGAAACTCCTCGTCCCACCCCTCCGCGTACTGGCGGATCGGCGACGATCCGATGAATAGGCACGCCTCGATCGGAACTCCGGACTTCTGCGTAATGCGAATGATCGGCTCGATGTCCTTCGCGATCGTGCGCGCGGCGCAATTGGCTTCGATCGCGAGCTTTTCTGCCGCAATCTCGCGGCAGAGCGCCTCGACGTCCATCTCCGCTCGCGGCCCCGCTCCCGGAAGCCCGACATTGGCCGTTTCGATCCCCAGGGTGTTCATGAGGTGCAGCAACTCGCGCTTTTTCTCGATTGGGGGATCGATCGCGGATGGGGACTGAAGGCCGTCCCGCAAGGTCTCGTCGTCGAGCATGAACTTGCCGGCGCGGGCAGGCGCTCCTGCGTCGAAGTTCCAATCGTGAATCAGCTCGTCTCGCATGACAGGACCTCTCGCGGTCGCCGCATCGTAGTCGGCGGCCCCTGGGGCGTCAACGCGGGCGGCGCGATAGGCCGCAGACCGCAAGATTGCGCCTCAGAAGTATCCGGCATTCCTCAACTGCTGGAGGAACCCTTTCATCGCTCGGATCTCTCCTTCGGCGATGAACCGCGCATGCACGGTTTCAGAGTCGCGCAGGAAATCCCCCGGCAACGGCGGCAGCACGACCTCCTTCAACGCGTCGGTGGCGGAATCGTCGAGCGGGTAGCACCCGGACGGCGTCTCGACGGCAACGTCGACGACTTGGCCGGTTCTCAGGATGGTGAAACGAACGCCGTTCCTGTGATCCAACATCCAGCTCCGGTTCTCGGCGGCCCACCTTTCGAAGACGCTGGAAGTGACGAGCAGTCGGTTGTGCCACGCCCGCCAGATGATCCCGTGGATCTGGCGGCCGTAGCTCTCCCAGTCGTAGTCCCGACCTTCGAATTCGAGGTTGCCGATGCCGAAGCCGGTCGGAGGGAGGCTCGGCATCGTGACGCCGCCGCTTCCCCGGCCTCCCCCTTCCTGAGCGTGTGGCGCCGGCGGCCGCGGGGCCTCAACGGCTTTCCTGAACTCCCGCAGCCGGCCGAGAATGTCCTTGGGTTCATCGACGTTGGACGCGATGTCATTCGTGGCTTGGCGATCGGTTCCATCCGGCGCCGGCGGAGGCGCGCCGGGCGCCGGAATGGGCCTCGGTCCACCCGCCTCGCCACCGGCAGGGCGCTTGTCCCGCTGGCCGGCGTCCTTCGACGTCTCCTCTTTCGTCGCGCTCTTCGGGGCGGCCGTCGTTTCGGGAACGAATTGCATTCGCAGCGGCTTGGCCTGCGCCGCCGGCTTCGGCCTCTGCTGCGCGATCTCCTCCGGACGCGGCTTCGGCTGATTCAGAAGCGGGTTGACGAATGTGATCGGAATCGGCGACTTCGCCGGGCGCGCGAGTTCGGCCTCGACTGCGGTTTTCTGCGGCTGGCCGACGACCATGAGCAGCGCGATCACCAGTGCGTGTGCCGCGACGGAACCGAAGACGCCGCGACGTCCGCCCTCCTCGCGACGCTTGAATGAGATCTCGAGAGGGCCTAACGCGATCGTCGTGCGAGGGGATTCCATGGGCCTCGCCATTGTAGGGGGATGCGCGGGGCGGCGCCCCTCTAGAGACCCGCGGCCACCTGGTGGAACCCGCGTCGGGTGTCCGTGAAAGGCTCCCGCGGGACCCGCGGGTGAACGCGGTTCGTCAGCAGCACGTACACGCGCGGGCGCTTCACATCGATCCACAACGACGTCCCTGTGAATCCCAGGTGCCCGACGGCGGCGTCGGGCAGGACGCCGCGCACCGATTCGGCGTCCGCCGCGCGAATGAAACCGACCGTTCGGATTCCCGCTCCTTCCGCGACCGGCCGCAGCATCGGAACGAGGGAGCCCGCGTTCAGCCCAAGCCGACGCGGCTCGAGGATCGCTAGGGCGATCGCGGCGACGTCGGCGGCCGTACCGAAGAGCCCGGCGTGCCCCGCGACGCCGCCCAATCCCCAGGCGTTGCCGTCGTGGACTTGGCCGCGCGGGATCTCCTCGCGGAAACGGTGGCCGCGCGCGGCGGGCCCGGCCAACAACCGTTCGTAGGCGTTGCCACGCTCGGTGGCTGCGGCGTCGAAGAAGACTCCTGTGCGTGCGGCGAAGCCGCACCGCGTTAGACCCAGGGGGCCCGACACGCGTTCGGCGAACAAGCGATCGAGCGGGCTGCCCCCCGCCTGTTCCACTGCAAAGCCGAGCAGGATGTAGCCGAGGTCGGAGTAGACCGTCTCGCCGGCTTCCCCCTGATGCGCGCACGAGGCGATCGCATCCACGTACGCTTCGCGTGTGGTTCCCGCCAGGTAGAGCGCGGCCCAGGCGGGGAAACCTGCGCGGTGAGCTGCCGCGTCCTCGAGCGTGAAACGCCCGAAAGGCGACGCGTGGAGTTCGGGAAATACCGTCCCGAGCGGCGTATGGAGGCTGAGCCGGCGCTCAAAATCGAGAATCGTCAAGAGCAGGGCGGTAGCCAACGGCTTCGTCAGGGAAGCAAGATCGAACGGCACGGCGGTGGTGAGCGGGGCAGGGTCCGGTTCGAACGCGGAACGTCCGGCGGCGCCGGTCGCGATCGCGCCGTCCGCGTCGCCGACCCACCATGTGGCGCCCGGCGCGGCGCCCCGGCGGACCTCTCCGACGAGAAAGGTCGCGAGTGGGTCGCCGGCACCGATCACCCGGATACCGACCTCGCAATCGCGTCTCGGACGCGAAACGCAAGCTCCAGAGCGCGCCTCCCCGCGAGGCCGTCGACCGGCGGGGGCGTGCGAGTCTGCACCGCGTGCACGAACGCTCCCAACTCGAGCGCCAAAGGCTCGCCATCGTCCACCGGGAGCAACTCGTGCTGGATCGCCGGCTTCTTGTCCGAGCCGATCACCAGGCGGAAGCGCTCGACTTTCCTTTCACCCGTGTCGCAGCCGATGTACGTCCGGGATTGGAACACGCGAATCCGGCGCAGCGCCTCCGCAGAGATTCGGCTCGCCGTGACGTTGGCGACGCAACCCGAGGCGAAACGAATGCGCGCGTTGGCAATATCGATCTTTTCGGTGAGTGCGGCGACCCCGACCGCGTCCACGCTGAGCGGCTCCGTCCCGTCGAGCCACAGCAGGAGATCGAGATCGTGGATCATGAGGTCGAGAATGACGTCGACGTCGGTCGAGCGGGCGGTGAACGCCGCCAGTCGGTGGATCTCGACGAATCGAGGCGCGTCGACGGCGCGCGACAGCGCAGCCAACGCCGGGTTGAAACGCTCGGTATGCCCGACCATGACGAGCCGGTTCGCCCGACGCGCTACATCGAGGATAGCGTCGGCATCGACCAGAGAGGGCGCGATCGGCTTTTCGATCAACACGTCGGCGCCGCCCAAAAGCAGCGTCTCGGCTGCGGCACGATGATCGACCGTCGGGGTTGCTATGCTCGCCGCGGCGACTCGCCCCACGAGCGCGGCGGCGTCGTTGTAGGCTTCGCAGCCGTACTCCGCCGCGATCTTCGAGGCCCGCTCGAAATCGCGGTCGGCGACCGCGACCAAAGTCGACCCAGGGAGCGCAGCGTACAGGCGCGCGTGGTGGCGGCCGAGGTGGCCGACGCCGACGACGCCGACTCGCACGGGCTCAACGGTCATCGAACGACGCCCCGTTTGCTCGCTCGGACGAAGTCGAGGAAGTAGCGAACCTCCGCGATCGAAGCCGACTCCGCTTCGACCTTGGCGATCGCTTCGTCGAGCAGCATCTTCGAGCGAAAGAGGGTCAAGTAGCACCGCTTGATCGCATCGACCGTCGATTGCGGATACCCCTTGCGCTTCAGGCCTACGACGTTGACCCCATGGCTCACGGCTCGGTTCCCGACCGTGAGCACCCACGGGAGCGCATCCTGCGTCACGACCGAATACCCCCCGACGAACGCATGGCGCGCGATGCGGCAGAATTGATGAACCCCCGAGAAGGCGCCGATCGTCGCATCGTCGCCGACCTCGACGTGCCCGGCCAGCGTGGCCGCGTTGGCGAAAACGGTGCGACTGCCGACCTTGGCGTCATGCGCGACGTGGGAGTACGCCATGAAGAGGTTGTTGTCGCCGATCCGGGTGACACCTCCGCCGCCGGCCGTTCCGCGGCTGACCGTGACGTACTCGCAGATTCGGTTGGCGGCGCCGATCGTGACGCTCGTCGGCTCTCCTGCGTACTTGAGGTCCTGCGGGGGTCCCCCCAAGCTCGCGAACGGTGCGACGACGTTGTCGGGTCCCAGACTGACGCGGCCGTCGACGACGACGTGAGCGGTGAGCCGCGTCCGGTCTCCGATCGAGACCTCGGAGCCGACGACGCAGAAGGGCCCGACGTAGACGCCGTCGCCGAGCGCGGCATCGGGATGCACGACCGCGCGAGGATCGATCATGGCTTGGCTCAAAGCGTCACCTCTCGACGAGCGCCGACATGATCTCGGCCTCGGCCGCGAGCTCGCCGTCGACTTCCGCCGTGCCGCGCATCTTGCAGGTTCTCGAGCGCAGCTTCAGCACTTCCATGGTGAGAAGGATCTGGTCTCCGGGAACGACCGGACGCCGGAATCGTGCCTCGTTGATCCCGGTGAAATAGACCAGCTTCGACGCCCGGTTCGGGATATCGGTGAGAAGAAGGACCGCGCCCGCCTGCGCCAACGCCTCGAGTATGAGCACGCCCGGCATGACGGGCGCCCCGGGGAAGTGTCCCTGGAAGAACGGCTCGTTGATCGCCACGTTCTTGATCGCGACGATACGCTGCTGCGGCACCAACTCGATCACCCGGTCGACCAGCAGGAACGGATAGCGGTGCGGGATCCGTTCCATGATCTCGCGAATCTCCAGCCTGCTCATGCGTCCCCCTTGTCTTGGGCTTCGAGCACCGCGAGGCGCTCCTCGAGCGCGCGGAGTCTCGACCTGAGTTCCGGCAACGACTTCACCTCCACGAGGGAACGCTTCCAGGCGCGATGATCGACGGCCGGGATTCCCGCAACGAACGACCCTTCGGGTAGGTCCGTGAAGACGGCGGTCTTCGCCGCTACGACGACACGATCCCCGATCCTCAGATGACCCGCCGCCCCGGACTGGCCCGCGATCGCGACATGGCTTCCGATCCGCGTGCTTCCCGCGACGCCCGCTTGGGCCGCGAGCAGACCGTGCGGCCCGATGACCACGCCGTGCGCAACCATGACGAGGTTGTCGATCTTCGTGCCACGGCCGATCCGGGTCTCGCCGAGCGTGCCCCGGTCGACCGTGCTGTTGGCACCGATCTCGACGTCGTCCTCGACGACGACGCGTCCGAGCTGAGGCACCTTGCGGTGCGTTCCGGCTGTGGTGGCGAATCCAAAGCCGTCCCCGCCGAGGACGGCGCCCGCGTGAATCAGGCACCGGGCCCCCACGTAAGTGCCCGGATAGAGAACCACGCGAGGCATCAAGACGGTGTCCTGCCCGATCACGGACCCCTCGCCGATCACGGCGCCCGCGCCGACGACGACGCGGTCACCGAGGCGCGCGCCGGAACCGATCACCGCGAAGGCAGCGATCCCGACTCCGGCACCGATCGTCGCCCCTGAGGCGATGCGCGCATCCGGCGAGACGCCGGGAGACGGCCGCGTTGCCGGGTGCATGCGGTCGAGGATTTCGGCCAACGCGAGGTAGGGATCGGCGGCGACGAGGAGGTCGCGGCCGTCGATGGTCACCCGCGGTCCCACGAGAATCGCTCCCGCGCGGCTTTCCGCGAGAGCGGGCCGGTAGCGCGGATTCGTGAGGAAGGACAGGTCGTCCGGCCCCGCGTCTTCGAGTGTAGCCACACCGCGAACGCGGCGGTTCGGGTCGCCGTCGACACGTCCGCCGACAGCCTCAGCCAGATCCCTCAGGCTCCACCCGTCCTTCACGCGCAACCTGCCGACCGGATCAAGGCTTCTTCGCCGGCGGCGCCGGGGACGCAGCCGGCTTCGCGGCGGCGGGAACATCCGCCGGGGCCTTCACCATCTCGTTGAACTTGTCGACGATCGCGGTGGTGACGTCGATCGACTCCGAGGCGAAGGCCACGCCCCCCGTCGATCGCTCGAGGACGAGAGTGAATCCCTCGTCGCGGCCGAACTGGCTGATCACGCGTATCAGCTGCTCCTGAAACTTGTTTTGCGCCTCGCTGACCTCGATCTGGAATTCGTTCCGCGCGGCCTCCTGGGCCTGCTGAAACTCGAGTCCCTTCTTCTGGACGTCCTTCTGCATCTGCTGCAGCTTCTCCGGGGACAGCGACAGATTCTGCGAGTCGAGTTGCGTGCGGAGGTCGACGATCTCCTTGTCCTTCGCCGCCAGCTCGGCTTTTTTCTTGTCGCCGAAGGCCGAGAGCTTGGCGGCGATCCGCTTGCCCTCGTCGGTCTCTTCCGATACGCGGTTCGCATCGAAGACTCCGACCTTCAGCGCGGGGGTGGGTTGCGCCCACGAGGTCGCGGTTGCGGCCACGAGGAACGCTGCAAGAACGGTGAGAACGTGCTTCATGAAGCTCCTTTCGCCGGGTCGGCGGTCCATCAGAAACTGCGCCCGATCGAGAACGAAAACGCGCTCGTCCGGTCCTCGGGCAATCTCCGGAGAGGCCAACCGTAGATCAAACGGAGGGGAACTGGAAAGACCGGGAGAAAAAACCGGAGCTCGACGCCCGCGGACGCGCGAAAATCCGCGAGACCCCACGGGGTGTCTTCGTAGAGCGCGTTCCCGACATCGGCGAACAGCGCTATCTCCACGGGCGACTGGAACGGGATCGTGTACTCGAACATCGCAAGCCAGTACCGGTCGCCGCCCAAGGCGACGAGGTCACCCCGGTTGATCAGCCCGTCACCGTTGAGGTCGAAGTCGCGCGTCGGCCGCCCCGCGGGATCGCTCGTCGCCTCGATCACCTCCCCGGCCGCGCTCAGACGAACGTACCTGAGGGGAGAGACGTCGCGGGTTTGGAACACGCGAGGCCCGTAAGTTTCCCCTCCCAGCCAGAATCGGCTGAAGCGCGGGACGCCGTTGACGTTGGCGGCGCTGGGCACGCTTCCCCCGCCCCACGTCTTGATCTGGCCGATCTCCCCGTGGAGGCCGATGAACATCCGCTTCCACGCGCGAACGTACTTGGTGCCGATCACCCGCGGCCTCAGGTACGACGTGTCCCCGCCCAAGGGCCCGCCGGCAATCTCGAGATCCGCCAGGAGCGACCAGCCGGCGCTGGGCCGGTAGGGGTTGTTGATGCTGTTCCGGATCCAGGAGGGAGTGATTCTCGAGATCGTGTTCGACGCGACGACGGGGGTCAGCTGCGTCGAGGTACCCGGCAGCGTCGCGAATCCGACTTGCGGCTGCAGGCCGTTCGACTTGACCCTCTGAAAATCGTATCGAAGCTGGATCGACTGGAAGTAGCCGATCTGCCGTCCGATCATCACGCCGAATCCACGACTCTGGCTGCGTTGCGCCGCTCCGTAGTCCTGATTGCCCCGGAAGAGGGTGAACCCCAGAGTGTAGGGACGGTTGAGGAACCACGGTTCCTGGAACGCGATCTGGTAGAGGTTCCGCCGACCTCCCAATTGAAGCGACAGCGAGACGACCTGACCGCGGCCGAGGAAGTTTTTCGTGGAATAGAGACCGGTGAAGAACGCTCCGTCGACGCCGCTGTACCCACCACCGACTTGGATCTCGTTGCGCCCTTTCTCCGCCCCAGCCACGTTGATCTGGACCTGGTTCGTCCCCTCCTCCGGCTGGATGACGACGTCCTCGGGCTTGACCTCGAAATAGCCGAGCTGATTGACCTTGCCGACCGAAAGGTCGAGCACACTCCGGCTGAACAGGTCGCCTTCATTCAATCGGAACTCGCGACGCAAGACTCTGTCCTGTGTCGCGGTGTTGCCGTTGAACTCGATCCGGCCGACGTAGTACGGCTTGTCCTCGTTGACGATGAACCGGACGTCGGCCGTCTTCTCTTCGGGGTGGCGATCGGTCTCGCTGCGCACCGTCGCGTAGGCATACCCCTTGTCCTCGTAGCGGCGCTGCATGCGCTTGACGCCGAGATCGAGCAACGCCTTGTTGACGACCCAGCCGGGCTTCAGGAACACGTCGGCGAGGACTTCCCTCTCGCTGAACACGGTGTTCCCGGACACCGACGTCGCCCCGAGCGTGTACTTCGGCCCTTCAACGATCGGCACGGTGAGGTAGGCCCAGCGTTTGACCGTCGGCTCGGCTTTGGCCGCCGCCGCTTCGGCCTTCTTCCTCGCCTTGTCCGCCTTCAATCGCTCTTGCGCCGTCATCGTCGCGGGATCCCGGGCCGGAGCGGCGGCTTCGGGCGGCGCTTCCGCCTTCTTCGGCTTCTTTGGCTTCTTCGCCTTCTTCGGCTTGTCCTTGTTGATGTCCTTGAGGTCCACCACCGGCGGACGCAGATCGACGTCGAGATAGCCGCCGTTCAAATAGAGATCGCGGATGTGGCCCGAGTCTTGGTCCCACTTGGCCGGGTGGTACAGGCTCTTCTGACTCCAAAACTTCCACCAGTGGTAAGAGTCCGAGAGCTGGAGCTGCCTCATGAGCTCCTTCGACTTGTGAACCTTGTTCCCGACGAACGTGATTTTTCGGATCCTCGTCTTGCCGCCCGGCCTGATCTTGAATGCGACGGAGACCGTCGACTGCGTCGGATTCTCGATCGTGTGTCCGACCTCGGGGTCGAGGTAGCCCTTCTGGCCGAGCATCATGCGAATCTCGCTTTCGGCGTCGGCGACGGTCTTGAGGTTCAGCGGCTTGCCCAGGTCGAGGGCGATCTTCTTGTCCTTGAATCCTTCCTCGATGGTCGTTCGAGTGAGAACCTTGTTGTCCTGATACGAAACCGACGCGACGCTCGGGCGTTCCTTGACCTTGACGATGAGGACCTTCCCCCCTTGGGGGCCGTCCTCGCCCTCCACGGAGATGTCGTCGAAGAGACCGAGCGACCACAGGCGCCGGAACGCTATCCTGATGCGCGCGGGGTCGTACGGATCTCCCGATCGGATCCCGAAAGCATGGGCGAAGGCCTCATCGGTCATCCGCACGAGTCCCTGCACCTGAACGCTTTCCACCGTTCCCGATTGCCCGTGGGCCTGCGAGACGGCGAGCGCGATGCAGACGGCGGCGACTGCGGTCGTGACGATGCGAAGACTCATTCCGTCGTCGGCGCTCCGCCCTCACGGACCCGTTCGGCGATGTTCCGGGACTGCGAAAGGCAAACCGGATCGAAAAGGCGCGCCATTGTACTTCGGGAGGGTAAAGGATGCCCATCCACGATCGAGGGGCGCGTGCGACGTCGTCTGCCGTCTGGGCGCTACGGGGTCGCCGCCTGGAGGGCCGATCGGAAGCCGGGGCGCTCGCCGTCCATGAAGACCTCGATCGGGCACCCCAACTGAACCGTACCGCGGATCAGCGCCTCCGAGAGCGGATCCTCGATGTAGCGCTGAATCGCGCGCCGGAGGGGCCGGGCTCCGTAGGACCGGTCGGTGCACGTCGTGCGAACGAGCCACTGGCACACGTCGTCCGGGACGATGAGCTCGACCTTGCGGTCCACGAGCGCGGCGTTGACGCCGCGCAACAAGACGTGGACGATCTCTTGAAGCTGATCCTCGGTCAGCGCGTCGAAGACGATCACCTCGTCGATGCGGTTCAGGAACTCGGGCGAGAGCGTCCTGCGCACCTCCCCCATCACGAGCTCGCGGCGATCCTTGAACTGCTGTTCTCTCTCGGCGCTCTGGAATCCGAGCCTTCCGGACGTCCGCGCGACGTGTTGCGACCCGATGTTCGAGGTCATGATCACGATGGTGTTCTTGA
>CAZUGP010000064.1:0-11615 GCA_964619965.1 uncultured Acidobacteriota bacterium | reverse complement strand
CGAGGTCTCCGGGAACGACCTCGCCGAGGAGGGATGCCTGTCGTTTCCGGACATCCACCTCGACATCGAGCGTCCCTTCCTCGCAACGGTCGAGGCGCAGGACCTCACCGGAAAGACCTTCACGATCGCCGCGCGCGGCCTTCTCGCCCGCGCGATGCAGCACGAAATCGAGCACCTCGAAGGCCGCGTCTTCCTCCAGAACCTGTCCCCCCTGAAGCGCGAGTTGATGAAGCGCCAGATCAGAAGGCGAATCAAGGCCGGGGACTGGGTCGCTCTGATCGAGCGGCCGCAAGCACCGTGAGAGTCGTCTTCCTGGGTACGCCGGAGTCGGCTCTGCCGTCGCTCGACGCGATTCTCGCCGCTGGGCACGACGTCCCGCTCGTCGTCACGCAGCCCGACCGCCCGGCGGGGCGTCGTGGGTCGCCGCAGCCTCCCCCCGTCAAGACATTCGCGCGCTCCCGCGGCTTGCCCCTGATCCAACCGGAAAAGGTGCGCACGCCGGAGTTCTTAGAGGCCATCGTCGCCGCGGGGGCCGATGTGCTCGCGGTGGTCGCGTACGGACGCATCCTGACGAAACCGGCTCTCGACACTGCGAGGCTGGGGGCCGTCAATCTCCACTTCTCGCTCCTGCCGGCCTTCCGCGGCGCGGCGCCGGTCCAGTGGACGCTCGCGCGGGGCGAGAGCGCAACGGGGGTGACGACGTTTCGAATCGACGAAGGGCTCGACACCGGCCCCGTGTTGGCCCAAGCACGCGTTCTGATCGCGCCGGAAGAGCACGCGCCCGCGCTGCTTGGCCGCCTGGCAATCGTTGGCGCGACGCTTCTCGTCGAGACGCTCTCGGGGCTCGCGGCAGGATCGATCGGGCCCACTCCGCAGGATCACGAGGGGGCAACGACGGCGCCGATTCTCACGCGCGAGCACGGCTTCTGGGATCCGGCCTGGAGCGCCCGAGAGCTCGAAGGGCGGGTTCGCGGGTTCGACCCCTGGCCCGGTGTCTGGGCGGCGCGGAAGGGAAAACGGCTCCGAGTCGCCGATGCGCGCGCGGTCCCCGCTGGTCTTGCCGAAGCGGTCCCCGGAGTCGTTCTGGCCGTCGACGGCGATGGCGTCCGCGTGGCCTGCGCCGGCGGCACCGTCGCGCTGGTGCGTTCGGTTCAGCCCGAGGGAGGCCGTGAGATGCAGGCACGCGAGGCGGTCAACGGCCGCCTGCTGGCTCCCGGAGATCGTTTTGAGCGTCCCGAATCCGCGGCTTGAGGCGTTTCGAATCCTGAGAAGGGTCGAGGACGCCGGCGCTTTCGCGTCGGTGCTCCTTGCGGCGCGCAGCGCCGAGATGCGCGACCCACGTGATGCGGCCATGCTCACCGAGCTCGTGCTCGGCGTGCTGCGTCGCCGCGCGCCTCTCGATCACGCCATCACCGCGGCCGCCGCACGGCCCTTGGGAGAGCTCGACCGCGAGGTGCTCTCCGCGATCCGGGTCGGGGCATACGCGCTGCTCTTCCTCGATCGGGTCCCCGGCTTCGCCGCAGTCGACACTGCGGTCGAGCTCGTGAAGGAGGCGGGATGCGCCAAGGCGGCGGGCTTCGCAAACGGCGTCTTGCGGAGGATCGCGCGCGAGCGTTTCGCGCTGCTGCCGCCTCCGCCGGTCCAAGGTGATGTCGAGGCGCTGTCCCTCTTTCGCTCTCATCCGGTTTGGTGGACGCGGCGCGTCGTGGAACGTTTCGGCTGGGACCGTGCCGATGCGCTTCTCGCGGCGAACAACGAGCCCGCGGCCACGGTGCTCGCGGCGTGGCCGCAAGCGGGCGCTCCGGCGGAGCTGGTCGCCTCGCTGGCGACCGACGGGGTCTTGGTCGCGACGTGCCGATTCGTGCCGGAGGCGCTGCGAATCGTCTCCGGCGTTCCCCAGAGAGCGAGCGTCTTTCGCGAGGGTGCGTTCTGGATTCAGGACGAAGCGTCCCAATTGGCGGTTCGCCTTTTTGGGGAGACGGTTGGGCCGCGAGTCCTCGATGCTTGCGCGGCGCCCGGGGGAAAAACGCTCGCGTTGGCCGCGCGCACAGCGGACGGTGGGCTCGTCGTCGCCGCAGACCGGCACGCGAGGCGGCTGTCGCGCCTGACCCACAACGTCGAGCGTGTCGGCGCGGAAAATGTCGTGGTCCTCGCCTGCGACATGGCGAAGCGTGCGCCGCTCCGGGGTCTGTTCGACGATGTCCTCGTGGACGCGCCATGCAGCGGCACGGGAACGCTCCGCCGCCACCCGGAGATACGTTGGCGGCTGAAGCCCGACGACCTTCTCGTCCACGGCGAGCGGCAGCGCCAGATCCTCGGTGCCGCTTCCAAGCTCGTACGCCCGGGCGGGCGTCTGGTGTACTCGGTCTGCTCGATCGAGCCCGAGGAGGGGGAGGCGGTCATCGCGGCGTTTCTCGCGGAGCGCCCCGAGTTCGCCCGCGCGGATCCTCGCCGAGGCCTGAGCGCCGCCGCCGGGACGAAGGTCGGCGACGACCTTGCGGTGCGCACCAGCCCGTTGGACGATGGCATGGACGGCTTCTTCGCCGTGCTGCTGACGCGGCGCGCGGAGTGATTGTAGGATGACGGGTCACGGAGGTCGGACATGAAGGCAATGATGGGTTGCGGCGTGGTGGCGTTGATCCTGATCGTCCTCGTCTTGGGGGTCTTCGTTTGGGGCGTCGGCATCAACAACACTCTCGTGCGCAACCAAGTGGCCGTCGACGCAGGGTGGTCGCAAGTCGAAAACGTCTATCAACGGCGCGCCGACCTGATCCCGAATCTCGTTGAAACGGTGAAGGGCGCCGCGAACTTCGAGAAGGGGACGCTGCAGGCGGTCATCGACGCGCGCGCCAAGGCGACGCAGATGGTCGTCAGTCCCGAGGTCTTGAACGATCCGGCGAAGTTCCGTCAATTCCAACAGGTCCAGGGGGAGCTGTCGGGAGCGCTCTCCCGGCTGATGGCCGTCGCGGAGGCTTACCCCGATCTCAAAGCGAATCGGAACTACCTCGAGCTGCAGTCGCAGCTCGAGGGAACCGAGAATCGGATCGCTCAGGAGCGGCAGCGATTCAACACGACGGTGCAGACGTACAACACCGCCATACGTGTCTTCCCGGCGTCTTTCGTCGCCAGTTTCAGAGGCTTCGGTAAGAAGGAGTTCTTCCAGGCCGATGCCGGGGCCGACAAGGTCCCGCAGGTGAAATTCTGATCCGTCGCGCTTCTGTCCCGCTCGCATGTGCTCTAGCCTCCGCGGCGCTCGCGTTGCCGGTGGGAGCTTTTGAGTTCCCCCCAAAGCCCGCGGCCCGCGTCAACGACTACGCCGCTGTTCTCGACGAAACGGGCCGTTCCGCGATCGAGGAGAGGCTCGCCGCGTTCGAGCGCCAGACGTCGAATCAGGTGGTCGTCGCACTCGTCCCTTCGCTCGACGGCCAGGCGATCGAGGATGTGGCGGTCCGCCTCGTCGAAGCCTGGGGGCTCGGTCAGAAGGACAAGAACAACGGCGTCCTCCTGCTCATCGCGATCGTGGACCGCAGGGCGCGCATCGAGGTCGGATACGGGCTCGAGGACCGCCTTACCGATGCGCTCTCGCGGCGCATCCTCGAGGATCGCCTCTTTCCCGCGTTCCGCTCGGGAAACTATGCGGGCGGGATACTCGCGACCTGTGAAGGGATCATCGACGCGACCCGCGGGGCCTACGTCGCGTTACCGCGGAAGCGCAAGTCCGCTCCGCTCATTGCGGCGATCGTCCCGCTTGCGATTCTTCTCGTCTTTATCCTGATCGGGCTCCAAGGCGGAAGCGGAATGACAGGGCGGGGCCGACGACGGTACTACCGAAGCGGACCGATCTGGTGGGGCGGCTTCGGCGGTGGCGGTGGCGGCTTCGGCGGCGGCGGTGGCGGCTTCGGAGGATTCTCCGGCGGTGGCGGGATGTCGGGAGGCGGCGGCGCCTCGGGATCTTGGTGATGCGATGACCTGGTGGCGAACGCCTGTGCTGCGGCTTTTCTCCGAACAGGACGAGTCCCGGGTGATCGCGGCCATCGGGGCGGCCGAAGCGCTAAGCTCGGGCGAGATCCGCGTACACGTCGAGCGGCGTTGCGCAGGAAGCGCGAGGGCGTCCGCGGAACGCTGGTTCCATCGTTTGGGCATGGATGCCACGGCCGAGCGCAACGGGATTCTCTTCTACGTCGCGGTCGACGACCGGGAGTTCGCGATCGTCGGCGGCGCCGGAATCCACGCCCAGGTGGGCGAGGCCTTTTGGAACGCGCTGCGCGATGCGATGGGCGACGCCTTCGCCAAGGGGGACCCCGCGGCGGGGCTCCTACAGGCGATCGGCGAATCGGGCCGGCGCCTCGCGGAGCACTTCCCCCGTTCGGGCGACGACCGCAACGAGCTCCCGGATGAGATCTCTTACTGATGGACTGGAAGCGGGCCGGCCGCGCGTTGTTGTGGGTCGTCGGGGCCTTCGCGGTCGTCGGGTTCGTAGGTCTGGCGTCGTTTTGCGTCGTCCTGCGCTCCGACCGCCGCTCCAATCTCGTCGAGGTCCCCGATTGGATCGGCAAGTCGCGCGAGGAGGCCCTCGTCCAGGCAGAGACGCTGGGCCTCGCCTTCGAGGTGGGTGAGCTCCGTCACGACCCCGGGGTTGCGGTTGACCGGATCGTGCAGCAGGAGCCGGTACCGGGCACGCAGGTGCGCCACGGCAGGACGATCCGCGTCGTGGTCAGCTTGGGAGGCGAGACGCTGACCGTGCCCGGGGTCACCGGGCAGCCAACGCGTCAGGCGGAGTTGGAGCTCCGTCGTCAGGGGCTGACTCCAGGCTGGGAGGCGCGCATCCACGACGACGTCGCTCCCGCCGGTCAGGTGATCGATCAGGCCCCTTCAGGGGGGACCCTCTCGGTCTCCGGTGATCGCGTGCATCGGCTCGTCTCCGACGGCACGCGCGCCGCCCATTGGGTCATGCCCGACCTTACCGGCCGGACGTTGCGCGACGCCCAGGAATGGATCACCCTGTGCGGGTTCCGCAACGGCGCCGTACGGCGCGTCCCCGCGGAGGGGAAGCGTTCCGGGACGATCGTCGGGCAATTGCCCCTGTCCGGTTACCCGGTCGCACGGCGCGACATCGTCGAGTTGACGGTCGCGGACTAGGAGCGTGAGCGTGGGCGCGGTGATCGCACCGTCGATTCTCTCGGCGGATTTCGCCCGTCTCGGGGCCGACATCAAGGACGCCGAGGCCGGCGGAGCCGCGCTGATTCACGTCGACGTGATGGACGGGCATTTCGTCCCCAACCTGACCGTCGGCCCCGCCGTCACCCGGGCCGTTCGGCGCGTGACCCAGCTCCCGGTCGACTGTCACCTGATGATCGAGGATCCCGACCGCTACGTCACCGCGTTCGCGGAGGCCGGAGCCGACATGATTTCGGTGCACGTCGAGGTCGCCCGCCATCTCGAGCGGACGGTCGCGGCTATCAAGGAGTCGGGAGCGAAGGCGGGGGTCGTCCTCAATCCGGCGACGCCTCTAGAAACGCTCCAAGAGATTCTGCCCGCCGCGGATTTCGTCCTCCTCATGTCCGTGAACCCGGGGTTCGGCGGGCAAACGCTGATCCCCTCCGTGCTCGACAAAGCTCGCCGCCTGCGCGAATGGATCGACCGCCTCGGAATCGCGACGCGGATCGAGATCGACGGCGGGGTCACACTGGCGAATCTCGACGAGGTCGCGGCAAGCGGCGTCGACATCATCGTCGCCGGCTCGGCGATCTTCGGCTCCGGCGATGCCAACGGCGCCACGCGGGCCCTGGTCAGAAAGCTCGCCGCGTTCGCCGAGCGGGAGCAACGTGCCTGACGCGAACTCCGAACCCACTCGCCTCTGCCGGACGACGACGCGCGTGAGGTATCCCGAGACAGATCGCATGGGCGTGGCTCATCACGCGCACTACTTCGTCTGGTTCGAGCTGGGGCGAACCGAGCTGATGCGCGAGGCGGGCTGCGCCTACGGGGTGCTCGAGGACGACGACGGCGTCTTCTTCCCGGTGATCGAGGCGCGGGCCGAGTACCGGGCGCCCGCGCGGTACGACGAGGTGATCGAGATCGAGACCCACCTCGCCCGCGTCGAAGGCGTTCGCGTCAGGTTCGAGTACGTGCTGCGCAGAACAGGTGGTAATGAAATCTTGGCCAAGGGCCACACGGTGCACGCGTCGTGCGGAAGGGACGGCCGGCCGGCAAGGTTGCCGGAAAACGTGCGTGCCCGCCTGGCCGGTACGGGGGACGAACGATGAGGGGGCCGGCGATCGTGGCGGTTTCGAGCCTGGCCCTCGTCCTTTGCGGCCCGGGCTGCGCGGCGAAGAAGGGAAAGGCCGCGGCGCCGGCCGCCGAGGTTTTGACCGCGGAGGCCGTGATGGCCCAGGTCGACACCGCGATGGCCCACCACCAGCTCCGCAAGGCGAAGAACCTCCTGCAGAAGGTCCAATTCACGCAGGCCGAGCGACCCAAGTACGAGCCTCTCGTCCGACTGGCCTTGGCCGATTCGACTTACTACCTAGGCGACGATCTCTCATTGATCGAAGCCCGCTCGAAGTACCTCGACTTCGTCACCCTGTACGCCGATCATCCCAAGGCCCCCTACGCGCAGTTCCAGGCGGGAATGTGCTCGGTCAAGCAGATCTACTCCGCGAGTCGCGATCAGGCCCAGACTCAGATCGCCATCGACGATTTCAGGGAGATCGAGAAGCGATGGTCGAGCTCGGCGTTCGCGCGCGCCGCGCGGCAGTTCATCGGCAAGGGGCAAGACGGCCTCGCCGAGCACGAGTTCGTCATCGGCAATTTCTACTGGAAGAAGAAGTCGTACCAGGCCGCATCCGAACGCTTCACCGGGCTTCTGGAAAGATTCCCGTCGTACCGGCAGAAGGACAAGGTCTACTACTGGCTCGGACGCACGCTGATGGACGCGAGGAGTCCCGCCGAGGGGCGGGTCTGGCTCGACCAGGTGTTGAACGATTATCCGCGGGGCAAGTACGCGAAAATGGCGAAAGCGCTGCTCGCGGAGTCGGCCAAGAAGGACGCGGCCGCGGCCGCCAAGGACGAGGTCAAAAGAGGCGCTCGCGCTTCAAGCTGACGACGTCCCTCAACTCGGGGTAGGCCGCGACCAGCTCCTCGGGCGCCTCCGGATCGACGCCCTGGATCAGGTGCTTGAGCTGGAGCGCGTTGACGAACGCTTGGCCTCTAAAGTGGTTGTTCGCGATCACGTAGAGCGCCTTCGCCTGCGCGCCCATGCCGCGCGCCGCATCGGCCAAAGACCTGAGCTCGTCCATCGCGTAAAGGTAGTCGTAGCGCGCGTCGCGGCCGGCGTTCGCGTCGAACCAGGAGGCACCGTTTCGTCCATGAAGGCGCAGGTAAGCAAGCTGGGCGGTCACTCGCGGACGGGGCGGAGCCGTGCTCCGCTGGATGACAGGCTGATCGACGACGCACCAACCGGCGCCGCGCTCGCACATCCAAGCGGCCGCGCGGTCGTCGTCCCAAGAAATGTGCCGGACTTCCACGACGACCGGCCACCCCGGGAGGGCATCTAAGAGCCGGCCCAGACGCGTACAGCTGTCGGGAGTCCGGTGGAACGACTGAGGGAATTGAATCAGAAGGGCTCCCAGAAGGCCGGCGTCGCGCAGGGGAGCGAGACCGGCAAGCGTCGGGGTGACGACCGAGGCGGGATCGTCCCACGGCTCGTGGGTCCACGTTCGATGGGCCTTGGCGGTGAACCGGAATCCGGAGCGCGAGCCGACGCGCCGGATCCACGTCGCGGCGACGCGCGGGTCGACCGGCCTGTAGAACGTCGCGTTGATCTCGACGACGTCGAGAAAGCGGGCGACCCAGGCCAGTCGATCGAACCCCCGCGACGACCGGCGCGGGTAGACGATCCCGCTCCAGTCGGGGTAGTCCCACCCTGCGACACCTATCCAGGTCATCCCATGCGAAAAAGAGGATATCCTGAGCCATGCTCCTGCCGCTCCTCATGGTGACGCTCTTGGCGTTCGCCAACGGCGCCAACGACAACTTCAAGGGAGTCGCCTCGCTATGGGGGAGCCGGACGCTGGGTTACAAGGTCGCGCTCGCGTGGGCGACGCTGACCGTTCTCGCGGGATCGATCGCGTCGCTTGCGCTGGCGACGACGCTTGCGGTCCGCTTCACGGGCAAGGGGCTCGTCCCCGACGCCCTCGTCGGGCAGGCGTTCTTTCTGACGTCCTCGGGGATCGCGGCCGGGATCACGGTCGTGATCGCGAGCCGCTTCGGATTCCCGATCTCGACGACGCACGCCCTGCTCGGCGGCTTGGTTGGGGCCGGGGTCAGCGACGCCGGGCTTGCCTCAATCCGGCTCGAGGCGCTCGGGAAGACATTTCTCCTCCCGTTGCTGCTATCACCCCTGCTTGCAGGCGCGGCCGCCGCGATGGCGTACGCCCCCCTGCGAGCCTGGCGCAAGACCACGGCCCTCGACGAGGACTCCTGCCTCTGCGTCGGCGAGGGCGCACCGGGGATGGCGGGGGAGGCCGGAATCGCGATGCAATCGATCGGGGTTCCGGTCGTCCGGATCGGCCAGCCCGCTGAGTGCGCGGCCGCCGGAATGCCCGAGGCCGGCTCGATCCGCATCGGATCGGCGCTCGATACCTTTCACCTGATCGCATCGGGGTGCGTCGGGTTCTTCCGCGGCATGAACGACACGCCGAAGATCGCGGCGCTCCTGTGCGTCGTACCGGTTTTCGGGGGAGTACGCGGCGTCGCGCTGGTCGCTCTCGTCATGGCGATCGGCGGGCTCGTCGGCTCGCGTCGCGTCGCGCGAACACTCTCCTGGAACATCACGTCATTGAACGCTGGGCAGGCGACCGTTGCCGCCGCGGTGACGGCGTGCCTCGTCGCAACCGCCTCCCGGCTCGGTCTTCCCGTCTCGACGACCCATGTGGCGTGCGGCGCGCTGTTCGGGATCGGCTCGGTGTCCGGGACGGCGCAATGGGGAACGATTCGGGAGATTCTGTTGTCCTGGTGCGTGACCCTTCCGGTCGCCGGCGTTCTCGGATACGCTCTGGCAACCATTCTGCGTTGATCGCGCGGAGAAGCGAATGAGCTACCTCGAGACCGCGAAAGACTTCTACTCCGTTGCTGCCGAGACTCCGAACGCGGGTCTGTGCTGCACCACGACCCCGAAATGGACCCTGCCGGATCTCGTGGTCCCGAAGCGCATGGAAGAGATGAACTACGGATGCGGGACGACCGTCAACCCGCGCGATCTCGCCGGCTCGCCGACCGTGCTCTACGTGGGGGTCGGCGGCGGGCTCGAGGTCCTCCAATTCGCCTACTTCTCTCGCAGGCCTGGCGCGGTGATCGGCGTGGACCCTGTCCCAAAGATGCGCGCGGCGTGCCGGGAGAATCTCCAAGAAGCGGCGCGAGTCAACCCATGGTTCCGTGAGGAATTCGTGAACCTCATGGACGGCGACGCGTTGGATCTTCCGCTCGAAGATGCCGCGGTCGACGTGGCGGCGCAGAATTGCCTCTTCAATATCTTCGAAGACGCGGAGCTGAAAAAAGCCCTCGCCGAGATGCATCGTGTCTTGAAGCCTCATGGCCGACTCGTCATGTCCGACCCCGTCGCGCCGGCGCCGCTCCCCGAGCACCTGACCGCGGACGAACGGCTGCGGGCGATGTGCCTCTCGGGCGCGACGACCTTCGAGAACTACGTCACGACGCTCGTAGGCTGTGGGTTCGGCACGATCGAGATTCGCGCAAGGCGCCCCTATCGCGTTCTGGATCCGGCGCGCTATGGGACGAAGACGCCGATGGTCTTGGAGAGCGTCGAGGTCGCCGCGATCAAGGATCCGGTCCCCGCGGACGGCCCCTGTGTCTTCACCGGGCGCACCGCGATCTACTTCGGCGCGGAGGCGAGTCTCGACGATCATGCGGGTCACCTGTTGATGCGCGACATGCCGCTGTCCGTCTGCGACAAGACCGCCGCCAATCTCTTACGGCTCGGGCGCTTAGACGTCATCGTCACGCCGTCCACCTGGTTCTACGACGGCGGGGGCTGCTGCTAGCCGTCACGCCTCGACGGCGCCGAGCGAAGTCTCCTCGACCGTCAGAGCCTCGCAACGACCGTCGAGCTCCGCGTACCGAGCTGCGTGGGCGTCTCGAAACGCCTGGTAGGCGTCCGCCGAGACCCAGCGATCCATCGTGAGGTAAGCCCCGTCCGTCCCTCGCAGCAGCTCGGTGCCGAGGTAGCCCTCGCCCGAGCGAAAGAAGCAGTCCCACGTCCCATCACGGCCGTAGGCCGCTTCGAATTCGGCCTCGCGGCCGGGACGCGCGCGGAATCGCCAGAGGATGACGTGCATCGGCTGATTCTAGACCGGCCCGGATTTATGCTGCCGCGCCCCATGCTCAAGACCACACCGTTCCACGTGCGCACTTCCGCGCTGGTCCGTGCGCAGACCTGGCGTCGTTGGGCCGGCTACCAGATGGCCAGCGGCTACGACCCGCATCCCGATCGCGAGTACGCGGCGGTTCGCAGCGCCGCGGCCGGCAAGGAGGTGGACGACGGAGCGCTGAGCCGGCTTGCGGAGGCGGCCTATCGGTTGACCAGCGCCGACTCGTCGTTGCGGTGACTCCAGATGAACGCGGTCGGTATGGGCTGAGGATCGAGGACGTCTCTTCGAGGGTGACGACGCTCGCCCTCCAGGGCTCGCTCGGCCGCGCGATCCTCTCGCGGCTGACCCCCCTGCCTGCGTGCCGTGACGTGATAACGCTTGACAGTAATATCGCGCCACGTTACTATTAGGCATGATCAAGGGGTTCCGTTGCAAGGAGACCGAGAGGGTCTTCCAGCGGCGGCACTCCAGGAGGTTCTCCGGCATCCAGAGGATCGCGCTGCGAAAGCTCTTGGTGCTCGATGCCGCGGGATCGCTGGAGGACCTCAGGGTTCCGCCGGCCAACCGGCTGGAGAAATTGAGTCGTGATCGGCGCGGTCAGCACAGCCTCCGCATCAACGACCAGTGGAGAATCTGTTTTCACTGGCGAGACGGCCACGCGCATGAGGTAGAGATCGTAGATTACCACTAGCGAGGTGACGCAATGCCAAAACGACCAGCGCCGATCTACCCTGGCGAGATTCTCCTGGAAGAGTTCCTCCAGCCGATGGGAATCAGCCAGTACCGTCTCGCCAAGGACATCAACGTGCCGGCACGACGCATCAACGAAATCGTGCACGGCAAGCGATCAATCACCGCGGATACGGCTCTTCGCCTTTCCCGATATTTTGGTATGACCGAGCAGTTCTGGATGAATCTCCAGACTCGTTATGATCTCGAACTTGAAAAGGACCGACTCGGTTCTCGTCTAGACAACGAGGTCCAACCAGCGCGAGCCGCGGGGTAGCGGCACCCGGGGGCTAACGAACGCCGGTCACCGCGCGGAGCGTCTCGTAGCCCGCGACGAGGAAAGCCCCTGTCGCTGTTGTTCCGGCCCATCCGCCCTTTTATACTGCCGTGCCCCATGCTTAAGACCACACCGTTCCACGTGCGCACCTCGGCGCTGGTTCGTGCGCAGACCTGGCGTCGTTGGGCCGGCTACCAGATGGCCAGCGGCTACGACCCGCA
>CAZUGP010000063.1:0-16451 GCA_964619965.1 uncultured Acidobacteriota bacterium | reverse complement strand
CCCGAGGGGTCGCGCCGTGCAAAAGAAGCTCGCCGCATCGTTCCTTCTCGTCACCTTCCTGTGCACCGCCGTCGCGGTCGCCGTCCCGCGGCTCCAGCCGGACCCGATGTGGAGCGCAGTGCTCGTCGTCTGTTTCGACCTGGCGATCGGGCTCGGCGGCGCCTGGTTGGTCTCCTGGCTGGTCGTCCGCCGCATCAAGCAACTCGCCTCCGCGGCCTCGCTGATCAGCAGCGGCGATCTCACCCAGGCGGTCGATGTCGACGGGACCGACGAGACGGCCGAGCTCGCGCGCTCCTTCAGCACGATGCTGGTCAACCTTTTGAACGCGTTGACGGAAGTCGAAAGCGGCGCCGCGCAGATCGTCAGCTCGGCCCTCACGCTCTCTAAAACGTCCGAAGAGGTCAACGCCGCGACCGCCGGGATCGCCGAGGCCACGCAGGCGATCGCCCGCGGGGCCGACGCCCAAGCCGATGACGTATCGCGTACGTCCGCGCTCACCCGCGATCTCAAGGCGTCGGCGGATCGGGTTGCCGAAGCGGCGACCTCGGTGCACGAGGCGGCGGAAGAGGCTTCCGTCCGGGCGAACACCGGAGCCGGCGCCGCGCGCCGCGCCGCCGAAGGGATCGTCGAGCTCGAAAACGCGGTGGACGCCTCGGCCGACGCCGTGGACGGCTTCCAGGTCCGCGCCGACGAGATCGGCAAGATCGTGACGTTCATCGTGTCCCTCTCCGAGCAAACCCACCTCCTGGCGATCAACGCCACCATTGAGGCCTCCCGCGCAGGGGACGAGGCGCGCGGATTCGCCGTGGTCGCCGAAGAGGTGCGGCGCCTCGCCGATCACGTGCGAGGGTTCGCCGATCAGATCGGGTCCGTGACCGACGAGATCCGAGGCGGCTCGCACGTTTTGGCTCGGAGCATCAGGGATAGCGTCAAAGCCGCGGGCGCCGCGCGCGACCTGGTGGAACGAGCGGCCGCGTCCTTCGACGGGGTCTTGGACGCCACGCGCGGAACCACCGACCGCTCGCGCGCGATCGCGCGAAGCGTCGAGGAGCAGCGCCGCCTCGCCCGCGAGGTCGACGAAGCCTTGGAGCGCATCGTCCGCATTGCACGAGAAAACGCCCGGGGCGCCGAGGCGACCTCCACCGCGACGTCGGGGCAGACGGCATCCATGCACGCGCTGTCCGCCTCGGCGCACGAGCTGGCCCGCACCTCCGACCAGATGAAGTGCTTGATAGCGACGTTCAGGCTTCGGAGCTGAGGTGGACCTCCTCTACTTCCAGCTCGGCGGCGCGCCCTACGCGATCGCGCTGGAGTCGATCGCGGATGTCGCCCCCGCCGGTCCCATCCACCCCGTGCCGTTGTCCCCTCCCGCGGTCCTCGGATTGGCGGAGCGTCGCGGGCGGGCGATCGCGGTGATCGACCTGCCGTCGTTGCTCAGCGATGAGCCCACAGAGGCGCAAGGGGCGGCGCATCTGATGCGACTTTCGGGCCCACTCGCCGGCGCCGCGCTGTTCGTGCCTGCCGCGGTGTTCTCAGGGAGCGGGAGCCCCGCAAGCGATGGACACGTCTGGATCGACGGCCGGCTTCACGTCCTCCTAGACGCCGAGGCGCTCGTGAAGCGCTCGGCGGCGTTCAACTGACATGGACCTCTCCTCGTATCTCGATCTGTTCGTGGCCGAAGCGCGGGAGCACATCGGCGTCGCGGCCGAGCTCGCGGAAAAGGTCGACCAGAGAGAAACCGGCGAGGCCGGGCTCCGCGAGCTCTTCCGTCACGTCCACTCCGTGAAGGGGATGGCGGCGTCGATGGGCTTCGGTGCGATGAGCGCCTTGGCCCACGACGCCGAATCGTTGATGGATCTCCTGCGCCAACGGCGGATCGCGCCGCAGGTCGGGACGCGACGCATCCTGTGCGACGCTCTCGCCTGCCTCGAGCGCATGGTCGATCGGGCCGAGTCGAAAGAACCGGTGGACGACGGCGAGCGCCCGGTGCTTCAAGAGAGTCTGCGAGGCCTTCTACGCGGGACGAAAGACGTCTCTCCTCGCGAGCCGGCGGTCGATCCGGGCGGCAGCGCCCGCCCCGCCGGACCGAAAGCGCCGCCGACACCCGCCGGGTGCGTCAAGCTCGCCTTGATCGTGAAGCGGGACCGCGCCTTCCCCTCCGTCCGCGCCGCGGTCGTCCTGGGACGCCTCGGAAGGCTCGGGAGGTTGCTGCGCATCGATCCGCCGATGGCCGCGCTTCGGACCGGCCGATTCGACGGACGCCTCCTGGTCACGCTCGTCTCCGACCTGCCCCTACGGGCTTTGGCGGCGAAAGTCGCCGCGCTCCCCGAGGTCGACAACTTCACGCTCGTGCCGGCGGAGGCGCCGCCCGAGAAGCCCGCCCCTCAGGGCGCGAAGGCGTCGCTCCGCGTGAGGGCGGACCGTCTCGAAGCCCTCATCGAGGATGTCCTCGAGATGATGACCGCCATCGGCCGCATCGACGAAGGCCTCTCCACCCAGGCCGACAACCCGCAGCTGACGAGGGAAGCGGAGTCCGCACGTCGGCTCGCGCGACGCGTCTACGACGGGCTCGTCGACATGCGCTTGGTTCCGTTCGAGGTCGCGACCCAGAGGTTGAAGCGCGCCGCCGACGAGCTGTCCCGCAAGCTCGGGAAGACGGTCGCCTTCGAGGTCGAAGGCGAGAGCGTTCGCATCGATCGCAGCTTGCTCGAACGGCTGATGGATCCCCTGCTCCACATGGTGAGAAACGCGATCGACCACGGCCTCGAGTCCCCCGAAGCGCGCCGCGCCGCGAGGAAGCCCAACGCCGGCCGCCTGCGCGTTGCGGTCCTACGCCACGCCTCCGGGCTCTCGATCGTGGTCGAGGATGACGGCTCCGGGCTCGACCCGCGCCGCCTGAAGCAAGTCGCCATCGAGCGAGGCTTGCTGACGCCGCTCGAAGCCGTTCGTCTTGCGGACGACGACGCCGTTTCGCTGATCACGCTCCCCGGATTCTCGACCGTCGATGCGACGACCGAAGTGTCCGGACGGGGCGTCGGGATGGACGTCGTGAAGCATACGGTGGAGGCGCTCGCCGGACGCCTGCGCATCGATGCGCGGCCCGGCCGCGGGGCCCGGTTCGAGCTCGTGCTCCCCCCGACGGTCGCGCTCGTCCAAACGTATGTCGTCCGGGCGGGCGGCGTGTCGTTCGCGGTCCCGTTGGCCGCGCTCAAGCGCATGGCGCCGATGGACGACCAGGGGACGACCTGGCGGGACGGTCGCCGATTCTGGAACCTCGGAGCCGAGGAGATCCCGGTCTGGGCGCTCCGCGACGTGCTCGACCTGCCGTCAGGCCCGGGCGCGGGCGTGGGCGCTGGCATGGCGCTGATCGCCGAGTCGGTCGATGGAAAAACGGTCGGCATCGAGGTCGACGAGGTCGTCGGGCGGCGCGAAATCGTCGTGCGCCCGTTGCCGCTGCCGCTGTCCTCGCTCAGGGGGTACTCGGGTGCGTCGGTGCTCGACGACGGATCGATCGTGCTCGTGCTCGACCCTGCGAATCTGCCGCTGGAGCCGGCGCCAGTGTAGAGTTCGGACGATGGGAATGCCGAGGCCGCTCTCGAACGTCTCGCCACGTCTCGAGCAAGCCGTGCTGGCAATCCTCGCCATCGTCGCCGTGGGCCTTCATGTCGTGGTCCTCGTCTCGGCAGGAGCGCTCTGGCGCGACGAGGCGAACAGCGTGAACCTCGCGTCGGCTCCCTCCTGGGTTGCGATCTGGAACAACCTCCAATTCGATTCGTTTCCGATGCTGTGGCCGCTCGCGCTGCGCGTGTGGATCGCAGCCGGCGTTGGGACGACCGACGCGGGACTGCGGGTGCTGGGCTGTTTCGCCGGGCTCCTCGTCCTGGCGGCGCTCTGGAGGAACGCTCGCCTCTGGGGAGGGTTGCCCCTCGCCTCGTTCGCCCTTTGCGGCGTCAACGCGGCGGTGATCCGCTTCGGCGATTCGGTCCGCGGGTTCGGTCTCGGCATGGCCGCGGCCACGCTCGCCATCGGCCTCATCTTCAAGGTTGCGACCGGGCCGACCCGGCGGACGTTCGCGATGGCCTCGATCGCGTCCGTCCTGTGTGTCCAACTCCTCTATCACAACGTCATCGTCCTCGCCGCGGCATGCGCCGGGGGTCTTGCCGTCGCTCGCCTGAGACGCTCGTGGCGCACGGCAGCCGCCGTCGTCGGGGTCGGGCTTCTCGCAGCGCTCTCGCTTCTTCCCTACATCGCGGTCTTCAACCGGCAGCGCGAGTGGAGCCAGATCCTATTCTTCCCCAACGATTTCTCCTGGCTCTACACCAAGTACATCGAGGCGCTGGCGTCGACCGGCCCGGCCGCACCGTGGATCTGGCTCATCTGCACCGCCGCCGCGGTGGCGGTCGGTGTCTCCGCCCGGAAGCGATGCGAGCCGATGCTCTTTTGCACGGCGGCCCTTGTCAGCGGCGTGGCGGCCTACCTCACCGTCCTCCGCGCCGTGAGCTATTTTCTCCAGCCGTGGTACTTCCTCCCGTTGTTCGCGCTCGTCGCGACCTGCCTGGACGGAATCATGGCGAGTCCCCGTGGATCCGCGCGAGCATCGTGGGGGCCGGCGGTTGCCGCGCTCGTCATAGCCGCGCTCGCCGTCGCCCCGGTTTTTGGCCGTCTGCGGATGCGCTCGACCAACATCGATCGGGTTGCCCGCGAGATCGCGCAGGCTGCGTCCCCCGATGACACGGTGGTCGTCACGCCGTGGCAGCACGGCATCACGTTCCAGAGGTACTACAAGGGAGCGGCCGCGTGGGAGACCGTTCCGCCGATTGCGGACCACAGGCTCCACCGGTTCGACCTCCTGAAGCCCCAGATGATGGACCCTGAGGCGATGCGTCCGCTTCTTCTACGGATCGAACGCACGCTGAAGGCCGGACACCGTGTCTTTTGGGTCGGTGACCTAAAGGTGCCGGAAGGCGACGAGCCGTTATCCCTGCTTCCCCCCGCGCCCCAGGGACCGTGGGGCTGGCAGGAGCTCCCGCACTACGCCGGATGGGGGCTGCAAGCGGGGTACGTCCTCCGGCGGTTCGCGGCAAGCGCCCGGCAGGTGCCTGTGGCGACCGCTCTTCCCGTGATGATCTACGAGACCCCGATGCTCGTTTTGATTGAGGGGCCGTCGTCGGGTGCGGCGCCGTGAGGGAGTCCCTTGACCCGAGGGAACCGTCGGTCTCAGACGGTAACTTCCAACGAAGCGTTCCCGACCTCGCTGCGCTCGCACTCGTGTCTCTTGTCGCCACCGTGGTGATTTTCTGGGGACTGGGTCGCCCTTACCTCTGGCAGGACGAGGCGGCGACGGCGGTTTTGGCCGAGCGGATGATGCGATTCGGCAAACCGATCGGATACGACGGCCGAAACCTGATTACGATGGACTACGCCCTGACGGGGGACGTCGAAGCGCTGCCGACCATCGCGGGCGAGCCCGGCGGCGCCGTCGCGTACTTCGTGAGGAAGGGGGATTTCAAGGAAGACACAACCTGGATCGGCCAGCCTTGGGGACAGTTCGTCGCGACCGGTCTCGCACTCGTCGCTTTCGGCAAGGGAACCGCCGCGGCGAGGGCGCCCTTCGCGGCGGCCTCGGTGCTCACGGTGGTGCTGCTCTTCCTCCTGGTGCGAAGCGTTTTCAGGGACCGACTGGCGGCCATTGTCGCGGCGGCGCTCCTCCTTGCCAACCCGTACTGGCTGCTTCACGGGAGGCAGTGTCGCTACTACGCACTGTCCAGCCTGTTCGAGCTACTCACCGTGGTCGCATTCGTGCGCTGGCAGCGCGGCGCGAGATTCGGTGGAACGCTGCTTTTGGCTAGCGCTTGGTGCTGGTTCCAGTGCGATTTTGGAGCCTTCTGGCCCGGAACCGTCATCCTCCTGCTCCTGGGCGCGGCGACGCGACCGGGCTTGTGGCCGGCCTTTCGTGCGGGCGCGGCCCTCACCGCAGCCGTTGCCCCGTTCGCCTTTTTCTATCACCTGACCGGGCGCGCGAAGGTCCCATGGGAGAGCTGGACGCAGCGGTTCTTCGGACTCCTGTTCAACACGAACCAGTTCGTGGTGCCCATCGTGGTCCTTGTCGCGGTGACCGCGGTGCTGGTCCGCCGACGGAGGACTCTCGAGCCCCCGGCGGCCTGTCTTCTCGCGGCGTGCGCGGCGACCGTGGCCGCCGCCGTGCCGTGGTCCGCGACGGTCGGCCCGTGGCACTTCCATCGCTATGTGGTTCACGCAACGCCGCTCGCGTGCGTCCTGGCCGCGTGGGGGATGATCGAGGCGGCGTCGAGCGTCGCCCGCGCGGCGAGGCGGCCATGGCTGCGTCCGGTCGCGGCAGCGGCGCTGGCCGCATTCATCGTGCTCTCGCCCGTCGCTTCAAACCTCGTGTCCTGGGCGATCCCGACCGACCGGACCGAACTTCACGCGCTCGGAATCGCGTTCCGGCCGGAAGTCGGGATCGCGCTCCGGGCTATCTTCGGCCGTCGCCTCGACCCGAATCGCGAGGCGATCGATCTCGTCAAGGCTCGAGCGCGGCCCGAGGACGAGATTCTCGTCACCTACGAGGACATCCCGTTCATGTTCTACACCGACAACCGAATCCGCGGGGGGATCCCGGCGTTCCGAGTCCTGGACCCGTTGGCGCCTCCCCCGCGTTTCCTCGTCGCGCGGCCCGGCGTCCCGTTCACCCAGTGGCCGGTATTCGTCGGGGAGATCGAGCGTTACCGGTGGGAGCGTCTTCCCAGCGAGGCACCCGCCTCATACTGGGGAAACAACCCCGACCCCGTCGCGCAGTGGTTCTGGTCGCGAAACGACCTGCCGAAGATCGTCGTCGCCGAGCGCATCGGCGACGCACCGTGACTCTTGCGCGGGCGTCGGGGCTAGGCGATGTGCTTCTGGAGCAGGCTGCGGATCTGATCCTTGGGGAGGGCGCCGGTCGTCTGATCGACGACGCGGCCATCCTTGAAGATGACGAGCGTCGGGATGCTGCGGATGCCGAAACGGGCCGACAGGTCGCCGTTCTCGTCCACGTTGACCTTGGCGACCGTCGCCTTCCCTTCGACTTCTCCGGCGATCTGCTCGAGGTAGGGGGCGATCATCTTGCAGGGCCCGCACCACGCGGCCCAAAAATCGACGAGCACGGGACCGTGGGCGTTCTTGATGGTCTCGTCGAAGCTGTCGTCGGTAAGATGCACGATCTGAGGGCTCGCCATGGTGTTACCTCCCCGAGTGTCGAGAGTCGCTAGACGCAGGCAATCTAGCACGCGGGATGACGACGCTTCTTCCGGCGGCGCTTCCTCCTCTTTGCACGCACGCCGGCGCTTCGGCCAGAACTTTCTGATCGATGCGTCCGCGATCCGGCGCATCGTCGCCGCGCTGGCCCCCGCGGCGGGCGAGAACGTTCTCGAGATCGGTCCGGGCCGGGGGTCGTTGACCGAGGCGCTGCTCGAAGCGGTTCCCGCGATCTCCGCCATCGAGATCGATCGCGACCTGGCCGCGCTGCTTGGCGCTCGCTATCCGGAGGATCGCCTGCGCGTGATCGTCGAGGACGTCTTAGACGTCGCGTTCGATTCCCTGGCGGCGCCGACGCCGCTGGTCATCGCGGGCAACTTGCCTTACAACATCTCGAAACCGGTGGCGATGAAACTCGTCGTCGAGCGCGACGCCGTCCATCGCGCCGTGCTCATGTTCCAGCGGGAAGTTGCCGACCGGCTGACGGCTGCGCCTGGAACTCGCGCGTACGGACCGCTGACCGTGCTGACCGGGCGCGCTTACCTGATCGAGCGCCTGTTCGACGTGGCGCCGGGCGCGTTCCGCCCGCGTCCGAAGGTCGTCTCGACCGTGACCCGATGGACGAAAAGAGAAGATGACGCGCTCCCTTGTTCCCTCGTTGTGCCGCTGAAGGCGGTGCTCCGCGCAGCGTTCGCAAGAAGGCGCCAGACGCTGCGGAAAAACCTCCGCGCCACGCTGGAAGGCGGCGACCACGCCGCCGTCCGCCTGCTCGACCAAGCGGGAGTCGACGGGGCGCTGCGCGCCGAGATGATCTCGCCTGAAGGGTTCGTCGCGCTGGCGCGCGCGTGGCCGGCCTGATCGAGCGGCTACGATATGATGCCCAACGTGCCCCGCCACCTCCCACTCGAAATCGTCCCGCTGGGCGGCCTCGGCGAATTCGGCATGAACCTGATGGTCTACCGCTACGGCGAGGATTGTCTCGTCGTCGACGCCGGGATGATGTTCCCCGGGGCCGAGCACCTCGGAGTGGACGTCGTCGTCCCCAACATGGAGTTCTTGGACGGCTGCGGCACCGTCCACGCCGTCATTCTCACGCATGGGCACGAGGATCACATCGGCGCCCTCCCCTTCCTTCTCGCGCGCCGCGACGTCCCGGTTTACGGGTCGCCGTACACCCTTGGCCTCGTGCGGGGCCGCCTCGCCCAACACGACCTGGACGCCGCGCCGCGGCTCGTCGCTCTTCCGCAAGACGGCGCGCCGCTCACCCTCGGTCCGTTCACGGTGACGACCCTGCCGGTCTCGCACTCGATCCCGCAATCGTCGATGCTCGTCCTTGAGACGCCCGTCGGGCGGATCGTGCACACCGCCGACTTCAAGCTCGATCCCTATCCCCTGAGCGGGCCAGGCACCGACCTCGCCCGCCTGGCGAGGCTTGGGGAAGCGGGGGTGTTGGCGCTCCTCTCCGACAGCACCAACGCCGAGATCCCGGGGTTCACGGCGGGAGAGCGCACGGTCGGGCCCGCGCTCGATGCCGCGATCGCCGGGGTCAGAGGGCGCGTTCTCGTCACCACGTTCGCGAGCAATATCCACCGCCTCCAGCAGGTGATCGACGCCGCGATCGCTCACGGGAGAAAGGTCGCGATCGTCGGCTCGTCGATGGAGTTCCACACCGACGTCGCTACGAACCTCGGCCTCCTCAGAGTCCCCGCCGGGGTCTTCGTCGGAGCCGAAACGGCGATGAACCTCGCCTCCGAGCGCGCCCTCTTCCTGGTCACGGGCTCCCAAGGCGAGCCGACGTCGGCCTTGGCCCGCATCGCGGTCGACAAGCACAAAGACGTCGTGATTTCGGAGGGGGATCTCGTCCTCCATTCGGCGCGCTCGATTCCGGGGAACGACAAGAGCATCGGCCGGATGATCAACCACCTGCTGCGGCGCGGTGCGACCGTCGTCACCGCGAACGACGCGCCCATTCACGTCTCGGGGCACCCGCGCCGCGACGAGCTGGCGCTTCTCATCCACCTCCTCCGCCCGAAGTTCCTCCTTCCGATCCACGGCGAGTACCGGCAGCTCGCCGCGCACGCCGCGATCGGTCGGAGCTGCGGCCTGGCGGCCGATTGCGTGCTGCTCGCGGAATCCGGCGATCTGATGGCGCTGACTGCGGACGACTTCCGGCGGGTCGACCGGGTGGCCGTCGGCCAGGTCTTCATCGACGGCGCGCTCGACCGGGTCGATTTCACGATGCTTCGCGATCGGCGCCAGATCGCGGGCGACGGGATCGTGGTCGCGGTCGTCGCGGTGCACCGTGACGGCGAGCTCGTCTCGGGCCTGGCGGAAATCGCCAGCCGGGGGTTCGTCTCCGATGCCACCGAAGAAGAGCTCCTCAGGGAGGCGAAGGGCGTCGTCGCCAGCTCGCTCTCCGAGACGTCGCGCGAGGAGCGGACCGACGAGGGCCTCTTGAAAGCCAAGATTCAAGCGGGACTGCGCCGATTCCTGCGCAAGCGGACCCAAAAACGGCCGCTCATCATCCCCGTGATCGTTGAGTTGTAGACTGGCTGCCCTATGGACGTGACGTTTGCGAAGCTCCGGAAGAAGGGTTGGTTCGACGAGGTCGCGGGGCTCTTGCTCCTGCTGTTCACAGCGATCACGATCGGCGCCCTCCTCAGCTACCACGGAACGGACGCGACCTGGTTCCAGTCGCAGCCCGCGATCCACAGCGCCGCGAACTGGACCGGCCGGGTCGGCGCCACCTTAGCCGAGCTGCTGTTGCAGCTCCTGGGAACCGCGGCCTTCCTCGTGCCCGTCGTTCTCGCGGTCACGGGCTGGAATCGCTTCCGCGGGAAGAGCGTCGCGTCCTCCTACGGCCGGCTGCTGGGACTGCTGGCGTTGGCAGCTTCGCTCGCGACGCTCCTCGACCTCCTCTACGGCTCGATTCGCTACGGCGGCGAGATCTTCCCCGCCGGCGGCTACGTCGGCACGAAGCTCGCCGGCCTGATGACGGCCTTGATGAACCCCCTAGGGGCGATCCTCACCGCGGCGACCCTGCTCGCGGCGACGATCATCGTGACCACCAGCTTTTCGTTCGCGCGCGCCGCCCTCCGCGTGGGGGACGGGATGGGGGGCCGGCTAGCGGGAGTGCGCGCTTGGCTTTCGGCCTATCGCGAGACCCGTCGCCGCGAAGCGCAGAAGAGGGCGGTGGAGAAGAAGCACTCGAAGATCGCGGCCGAGCGTCAAACCGCGGCCGTGACACCGGTCTCCGTCGCGTCGACGGCCCGGCCTTCGATCCCTTTGGACGACGCGCACGAGCTCGAGCTGCGGGAGGTGCGCCCGAAGGTCTCGACCCGCCCCGTGCTCCCGAAGCCCGCCCCCGCTCCTAAGCAGCAACAGCTCCTACAGACGCAGCCCGCCATGGGCTACACGCTTCCTCCGCTCGAGCTGCTCAACGATCCCGTGCCGCAGGAGGGCGAAAACGAGAAGGACCTCTTGGCACGGGCGCAGCTGCTCACCGACAAGTTCCATGAGTTCGCCGTCTTGGGAAAGGTCGTCGCGATCCACCCCGGGCCCGTCGTGACGACCTTCGAGTTCGCACCCGAAGCGGGGGTGCGCTACTCGAAAATCGTCGGGCTCGTCGACGACCTTTGCCTCGGGCTAAAGGCCGAGTCGATCCGCATCGACCGCATCCCCGGGCGCTCGACCGTCGGCATCGAAGTCCCGAACAAGCACCAGGAGGTCATCTTCCCGCGCGAGCTTCTAGCCTCGGAGAAGTTCCGACACACCCGGTCCAAGCTGACGCTCGCCCTGGGGAAGGACATCAACGGCGACGTCTTCACGGCGGAGCTCGAGCGCATGCCCCACCTCCTCATCGCGGGCGCGACGGGCGCGGGCAAGTCGGTGGGCCTGAACGGGATGATCACGAGCATCCTCTACAAGGCGACGCCTGCCGAGGTCCGCTTCATCATGATCGACACGAAGATGATCGAGCTGGGGATGTACGCCGACATCCCGCACCTTCTCATCCCGGTCGTCACCGATCCGAAGCACGCGTCGACCGCGCTCAAGTGGGCGGTGCGTGAGATGGAGCAACGCTACAAGAAGCTCGCCTCGGTGGGCGTGAGGAACATCGAGCAGTTCAACCAAGCGCTTTCCGAGCAGCCGGGGCGCACCCTGAAAGACGAGAAGACCGGCGAGGAGAAGTCGCTCTACAGCCTCCCCTACATCGTCATCGTCATCGACGAGATGGCCGACCTGATGATGGTGTCCTCGGCCGACGTCGAAGAGTCGATCATGCGGCTCGCGCAGATGGCGCGCGCCGTCGGCATTCACCTGATCCTGGCGACCCAGCGTCCCTCGGTCGACGTGATCACCGGGACGATCAAGGCCAACTTCCCCGCGCGGATTGCCTTCAGGGTCAGCCAGCGCGTCGACTCGCGCACGATCATCGACCAGCAGGGGGCGGAGCACCTGATCGGCCGCGGCGACATGCTGTTCCTCCCGTCGGGCTCCGGGCGCCTCTTGCGCCTGCACTCCGGCTACATCACCGAGACCGAGTTGAACCGCATCGTCGCGTTCCTGAAGAAGCAGGCCAAGCCGGCCTACGACGAATCCGTCCTCAAGGAGCCCGAAGACGCCAAGGACGGGCCGTTCGACCCGGGCGAGCGCGACACGATGTACATCGAGGCGGTGAAGCTGGTCCTTCAGGAAGGGATGTGCTCGATCACCCTGATCCAGCGCCGCATGCGCCTGGGATACGCGCGCGCCGCCAGGATCGTCGACATGATGGAGCAAGAGGGAATCGTCGGGCCCGCCGACGGGAGCAAGCCTCGTGAGCTGCTCGTCGGGCCGGAAATCCTAGAGGCCTTGGGCTCCGTAAGGTGAAAGCGGGGCCGTTGGGAGCCGCCGCCGTCTTGGCGGCCGCCGTTCTCGTGACGCACCTCCCCCTCTTAGGCTCCGGGTACGTCCAAGACGACCATGTCGCCCTCGAAGGAAACACGATCGTCGAGGAAGCAAGTCCCGCCGCCATCGTCTCTGCGTCGTACTGGGAAGCGGCGCGTGGGGGCGACTTCACGCTCTACCGGCCGTTGACCGTCGGGAGTTTCGCGATCGAGACCGCGGCGGCGGGGGGCGCGCACCCGGCGGTGTCGCACGCGATCAACCTGGCCCTCCACGCCGCGGTGTGCTGGGTCCTCTTCGGCCTCGCCGTTTCTTGCGGCATCGACCCTGCGGCCGCACTCTTGGGAGCGCTCCTGTTCGCGGTCTGTCCGTCGAAATCCGAGGCCGTCGCCAACGTGGTCGGCCGTTCGGAGCTCTTGGCGGCGCTCTTCACGCTCGCGGCGGTTCGGCTCGCTTCGGTTGTGGGGTCGCGGCGCGCCGCCTGGGCCGCTGCCGCGTGCGTGCTTCTCGCGTGCTGCTCGAAGGAGACCGGAGTCGTCGCGCTCCCGCTCGTCGTCCTCGTCGCTTTCGGCTGCAGCCGGGCGATAGACGCCGCCGGCATGATCGCCCCGAGCGTCCTCGCGTTCACGATTTTCGCCATCCTGCGGACGCGGGCGCTTCTGGCGTTTTTCCCGCCGCAGATCGTGCCGGAGATCGACAACCCGCTCGTTCTTGAACACGGCGCTCGCTACTTCGCGACGGCGCTCGCACTGGTCCCCCGCTACGCGCGCATCGTCGTGTTCCCGTTCGGCCTGGCGAACGACTACTCCGGCGCCTCCATCCCGATCGAAGCGTCGATTGTGGCCTTCCGGCCGCTGATGGGGCTCGGGATTCTCGGAGCACTCGCCGCTACGGCGACGCGCGGCCGTGTCGCGGCCCTCTTCGTCGCGATCACCGTGCTCCCCTATCTTCTGGTCAGCAACCTCCTGGTCCCCGTCGGTGCGATCTTCGCCGAGCGGTTCCTTTACCTCCCGGTGGCGGGAGTGTGCCTGCTCGCCGCTTGGGCGATCGGGAGCATCGGCGAGCGGGCGCGTGCGGCGGCGATCGCCGCGGTCGCGGTCTTTGGCATCGCGATGTTCGCGCGCTCCATGGACTGGAAAGACGATGCGACCATCTTTGCGGCGACCGCGCGGAACAACCCGAAGAGCCCACGGGCGCCGCTCTGGCTCGGGAACTTCGATGACGCGATCGCGAACTGGCCGGGTTATTCGGGCGCCTGGCACGACAAAGGGGTATCGCTCGCGAAGGCGGGCGACTTCCTGGGAGCGGAGCGCGCGCTCCGCGAGGCGATCCGGCTGGACCCCACCCGAACCGCGCCGCACCTCAACCTCGGCATCGTCCTTCATCGCCAGCGTGTGCTCGACGCCGCCGACCGCGAGCTGCGAAAGGCGGCGCTGCTCGATCCCGAAAGCGCCCGCGCGTTCGCGGAGCTGGGTCATGTGCGCTACGAGGCCGGACGGTTAACGGAAGCCGCGGAGGCCTATCGTCGCGCGGTCGCGCTTGGCCGCACCGACCTGTTACCCCGGCTCAACGAGCTCGATCGGCACTAGAGGACCGAGAGAGGATCCGTTCCGCCATGGTGACGTGAAGGGCTTCGATCATCTCGCCGTCCATCGTCGCGATCCCCTTCGCGCCGCCGTTGCCCGCGGCCCACGCGGCGAGAACGCGCCGCGCCCAGTCGAGTTCGTCCGGTGCGCTCTGGTACACCGCGTGAATCGTGGCGATCTGGTCTGGATGGATGCAGCTCGTCCCGTCGTAGCCCAGATCCCGCCCGATGGTCGCATGGGCGCGCAAGCCGACATCGTCGCGGTAGCGAAAGTAAACGGAGTCGATCGCCAAGTGGCCGTAGCGGCGGGCCGCCAGGAGAATCTGACTCAACGCATGATGCTCCCAAGAGCGCAAAGGATCGGGTCGCGCCCGAAGAGACACCCGAAGGTCGGCGGAGCCGACGAGCGTCATGCAGACCGAGGCGTGCGCCCCCAGGAGCTCCATGGCGCAGGCGACCCCCGTGGCGGTTTCGATCATCAGGGCCGTAGCCGAGCCGTGGTCGGCGAACCGTCCGGCGAGCGCGCGGACGAACGCCGGGTCCTCCGCCTTCGGGAGCACCACGATGGTGGGCTTGGCGAAGCCGACGAGCGTCAAGTCCTCGGGTGGAGGCCCGAGGCGTCCGCCGTTCACGCGCAGCATCCACGCGCGGCCCCCGGAGAGGACCCCCGACGCGACCGCGCTGCGCACGTTGTCGCGTGCTTCGTCCTTCTGCCCCGGGGCGACGCCGTCTTCGAGGTCGATCAAGACGAGGTCGGCGGGAAGGGACGGAATCTTCTCGAGGAACCTGCGACGGGATGCGGGGATGTACAGGACGCTGCGAGGAGGACTCGTCATGCGTTCCAGTATCCCGCAATCGGGGTTCCGCAGGCCAGACAGCACCCCGAGGCGTCCTGGGCGCGCCGCACGACGCGGTAGCCGCGCCGTTCGATGACGGTCGAGCCGCACGACGGGCAGCTCGTGTTCTCGAGACCGCCGACCTCGCCCGGGAGGTTCCCCGCGTAGACGTAGCGCAATCCCTCCTCGCGGCCGATCGCCGCGGCGCGGATCAGGTCTGAGGCCTGGGTGTTCCGGGTCGCCTTGAGCTTGTAGTCCCCGTGGAAGGCCGTGACGTGCCACGGGATGTCCGGCGAGACGGAGACGAGGAACTTCGTCAGGTCGCGCAGCTCAAAGGGATCGTCGTTGAACCCCGGAACCAGCAGCGTCACGATCTCGACCCAGAACCCCATCGCGTGGAGACGCTCGATCGTGTCGACCACGCTTTTCAGCTTGCCGCCCAGCTCGCGGTAGTGCGCGTCCTTGAACCCCTTGAGATCGACCTTGTAGAGGCTGACATAGGGGCGGATGAACTCCAGCACCTCGGGCGTGGCGTTGCCGTTCGAGACGAAGCCGCACACGATCCCGGCGGCTTTCGCCTTCGCGAAAATCTCGACGGCCCACTCGGCGGTGATCAACGGCTCGTTGTAGGTCGACACCAACACCTTGGCGTCGCGCGAAACGGCGAGCGCGACAAGCTCGTCCGGCTCGATGTCCCGGGGCCCCGCCAGCGCCGCCTTGTCCCGCAGCGCCTGGGAGGTCACCCAGTTCTGGCAGTACGCGCAGTGAAGGTCGCACCCCAACATGCCGAACGAGAGCGCTTGGGCCCCGGGAAACGCGTGGAAGAACGGCTTCTTCTCGATCGGATCGATCTGCAGCGCACCGACGTAGCCGCGGGGAACCATGAGCGTCCCGTCACGGTTCGATCGGACGCGGCAGATCCCGTCGAGGCCGGGGAGGATCGTGCAGCGGTGGGCGCACGCGACGCATTTCACGCGGCCGCCTTCGAGCTTCGTGTAGAGCAGCCCTTCAACCGCGCGCCGATCGATGGCCTCAGCGAGTGGAACCACCGCGGGATCGAGGCGACGTGGCATCGTCTGGGACCTCGGGGTCGAGTGTACTCAAAACCGTCCGCTACCGCCCCACGGTGGCCGCAAGCTTGTTGATTGACTGATCGTCCTTGGTGTCCGCGGGCGGACGAACGGACAGTCTGCGGACATCGAAACCAACGTATTCCGCTGCTTTCGTTCGGCCTGCCGCTTGCTCTCCCGCTCGTTCATGCACTGGCCCTTTCTGCCCGTCCAAAGCGTGCGTCCTTCGCGGTTCAATCCGCCCTTCTGTCCCTGGCCTGATTGCACGGCCCACCGCGCTCCAGGACGGGGATTCCACCGCAACGGCTCCTATCGCACGCTGAGCTCTCCGAGCCGCATCCCGCGCTTCCTTTGCCTCGACTGCAACGGCAGTTGCTCCCGCCAAACGTTTTCGACCACCTACTACCTCAAGCGACGCGAGCTGCTTGTCGCCGTTGCCTCAGGGCTTGCCGCGTGCTCCGGCCATCGACAGATCGCCCGCTCGTTCCACTGCGCCAAGACCACCGTCACACGCCTCGCCGATCGCCTCGGCCGGCATGCGATCCTCTTCCATTCGCGCTGTAACGCTCAGCTCCCGTCTCTCGCCGAGCCGATCGTCCACGATCACTTGGAAGTCTTCGTCGGCCGCCAAGACCACGCCTTAGGCGTCGGCACCGCTGTCGGGGCCACATCGCGGTACGTGTACGACATCGATCCGGCCCCGCATCGGGGAAGCGGACGCCGGCCCGACCGGAAGCCCGAAGACGAAACCACGGTGCGTGTGAATCGTCCTTACGTCGCGAGCATCAGACGTTCGATTCGCGGCCTGATTCCTCATTTTTC
>CAZUGP010000062.1:0-4627 GCA_964619965.1 uncultured Acidobacteriota bacterium | reverse complement strand
GGCGATCGGAGTGGGAAGCGCGCCCACCTCGATGGTGGTGCGCGTCGGACGGTTCGTCGCGAAATGCTTCGTGTAGAGACGGTTGAACACCGGGAAATCGGCCTTCATGTCGGTGAGGAACACGGTCACATCGACGATGTCCTCCCACGAGGCGCCCGCATCCTCGAGCACGAGGCGTACGTTGTGGAAGACGGCCAAGGTCTGCGCCGCGATCCCTTCGGGGATCTCCTTCGAGCCGCGCTTCCGAGGGCCGATCCCCGACAGGAAGAGAAAGTCCCCGACCCGCTTGGCGTGCGGGAACGCCCCGACGGGCTCGGGCGCTCTTCCGCTGATCACGTCGTTTTTCGACCCGCTCATGTTTTCAAGCACACGTTCTTGGGCTCGGTGAAGAAACGCAGGGAATCGTCGCCTCCTTCGCGCCCAACGCCCGAGCCCTTCACGCCGCCGAACGGGACGCGCAGGTCGCGTACCATCCAGCAGTTGATCCACACCGTCCCGGCCTCGATACGATCGGCGACACGATGGGCACGCGCGATATTTTGGGTCCACACCGTCGCCGACAAGCCGTACGAGGTTCCATTTGCCAGAGATACGGCCTGATCCTCGGTCGAAAACGGCGCGATCGTGACGACAGGGCCGAAGATCTCCTCCTGGTTGGTGCGACAGTCCATGGGGAGATCGACGATCACGGTCGGCTGGATGAAATACCCGTTCTTGCAGCGATCGTTGACGGGACCCGGCGGGCCGCCGCCGCAGACCACGTGGCCGCCTTCCTGCCGCGCCAACGCGACGTGCGACAGGATCTTGTCGTAGTGCGCCCTCGACACGATCGCGCCCTGCTCGGTCGCAGGATCGAGCGGATCGCCCTGGCGCAGCGCCCCCGCGGCTGCGACGAAGCGTTCGAGGAACGCCGGGTAGACGCTTCTCTCGACGAGGATGCGCGACCCGCAGAGGCAGATCTGCCCCTGGTTCTGGAAGGAGGAGCGAAGGCTGGTCTTGATCGCCTCGTCCATGTCCGCGTCGGCGAAGACGACGTTCGGGTTCTTGCCGCCCAGCTCGAGAGAGAGCTTCTTGAACTTGGGCGCCACGACGGAGGCGATCGCGGCTCCCGTCGCGGTTCCGCCGGTGAACGAGACGGCTCTCACGTCGGGGTGACCGGTCAGCCACGGTCCGACCTTCGGGCCTAAGCCGTGCACGATGTTCAAGACCCCGGGAGGCAACCCGGCAGCCTTCGCGATCCGCGCGAAGTGGAACGCCGACATCGGCGTGATCTCGGACGGCTTGGCAACCACCGTGTTGCCGGTCGCGAGCGCGGGCGCGATCTTCCACGTCAAGAGATAAAGCGGAAGGTTCCACGGCGAGATGCAGGCGACGACACCCAGGGGACGGCGCAGCGTGTAGTTGAGCGCAGCCGCGTCGGTGGCATGCAGCTCGGAGCGCGCATGCAGGATCGCGGTCGCGAAGAAACGGAAGTTCGCCACGGCTCGCGGGATGTCGGACGAGCGCGCGAGCGCGACCGGCTTCCCGTTGTCGATGCACTCGATGCGCGCGAGCTCGTCGATCTCCCGCTCGATGCCGTCGGCGATCGCGAGCAGGATCCGCGAGCGCTCGGCCGCCGGCGTCTGCGACCAGGCCGGAAATGCCGCCTTGGCCGCCGCCACGGCACGGTCGATGTCGGCTCGGTCGCCGTCGGGGACGCGCGCGTACGGCGCGCCCACGGCGGGATCCACGTCGTCCAGGTACGCCCCGGAGGCGGGCTCGACGAAGGCGCCGTCGATGAACTGCTGGATCTTGATCACAGCGCCGCGATCCTACCGCCGTCGACCGGCAGGCTGACCCCCGTGATGTACCCGCCCGCAGGACTCGCAAGGAAACCGATCGCCGCGGCGATTTCCCAGCTTTCCGCAAAGCGGCCGGCCGGGACCTGCGCGAGCATGCCGCGCGTGATCTCGTCCGCCGTGCGTCCGGCAGTCTTCGCGCGTAAGGCGATGATCGAGTCGAGGCGGGTCGTCTTCGTGTAGCCGGGCAAGACGTTGTTGACCGTGATGCCGAAGCGCGCGAGCTCCCCGGCAAGCGTCTTCGCCCACCCGGCAACGGCGGCGCGCACGGTGTTCGACACTCCCAAGCCCGCGATCGGCTCTCGCACCGACGTCGACACGATGTTCACGATGCGGCCGAACCCCGCGTCCTTCATGCCGGGGGTCAAAGCCTGCGCGAGGATCTGGTTGTTGAGCAGGTGCGCGCGAAAAGCGGCGACGAACGCGTCGGGTGCGGCGTCCGCGATCGGTCCGGCAGGCGGTCCGCCCGTGTTGTTGACGAGGACGTGGATCGCGCCACGATCGCGAACCTCGGCCGCGATCGCACCGCGGACCGACTCATTGTCATGGAAGTCGGCGACCAAGAACGTGTGACCGGTCCCCGGCAACGCCGCCCTGACGCGGTCGAGCGCGGTCGCGTCCCGCGCGAAGAGCGTGACCGCGGCCCCGCGCGAGGCCAACTCGATCGCAGCCGCTCGGCCGATCCCTTGGGTGCTCCCGCAGACGAGAGCCCGCCTTCCCTCGAGAGAATGGAGGTCCACGGCCGGAGGATAGGAAGCCCGACCTGGCGCTGTCAACGTCGTCCTCAACCAAGCCACAGCGACCGCGCTGTCAACTCGCGGTGGTCGAGCCCGGCGGCCTTGTCGAGAAGCCTCATTCTCTCAGGTAACGCGGCGGGGAATCGCCAGGTGTCGTCCCGGCCGCCCGCCTTGCGGAAGGCGGCGACCCATGCCGGCCAGAAGGGGACCGGGCGTCGCGCGATCGGCTCGACCACGAGCACGCGGCTACCCTTGCCGTGGGCCGCGAGAAGACGACGCAACAGCTCCTCGCGGGACCGGTCGTCGAGCTCGTTGGCGGCGTACGCCGCGACGATCCCCTCGCCGGCGGCCCCCAAGGGGGCTCGGCAGAGGTCGGCACGACGAAGCGTCGCGGTCAGGCCGAGCGTCCGCGCGTTCCACTCCGCTTCGCCGACCGCCCACCCGCTCGCATCGATTCCCGATAGCGCCGGGCGTCCCCGCGCTTCGATCGCCCATGCAGCGCCTGCGGCGCCGGTCCCGCATCCTAGGTCCACGATGCGGCGCGGGGGGGGATCGACGGCGTGGAGAGCTCGCACGATCTCGCGCACGATCAGGAAGTGGAGGGGTCCGTAGAACAGCGCGAACGCGGCGCGCTTGCCGGCTGTGTCGAGCGCGGCGCCCCGTCCCAGGCGATCGCGACGGTGGACGTAGAGCGACGAGAGCGCCTGAAGCGCCCGTCGCACCTCGGCGAACGTCAGGGTCGCCAGGTGGCGCGCCTCCAGCGCCGCGTACCAGGCTTCCACTTCGGCTGCCGGGCGCTCGTTCATCGGGTCATCGTACAATCGCCCGCACTCACGTGAGCGCTACCACGATGCCCGCAGCCGTCGCGACCCCACGCACCGCAAAACCGCGGCGCGTGATCCCGCTCGCCATCGCGGGGTGCGTCTTCGCCGCGGTCGTCTTGGCCCAGGCTCCGAAGACGAAGCTGACCCAGGCCGAGGCGGAGGCCGCCGTCGCCGCGGTCCTCCCTGAGCTGCAGGCGATTCGCGGATTCGAGTTCCGGGAGAAGGTCCCTGTTGCGGTGATCGACGATCGTAAGGCTCGCGAGTACGCGCTCGCGCGCTTTCGGCGGTTGACCCCCGAGGCCAAGATCCGGGCCGATCAGGCCGTCTTTTGCTTGCTCGGGCTCGTACCTAGGGAGGTTGACGTCCTTGCGACGCTCCTCGACGTGCTCGAGGAGCAGGCGGGCGGCTTCTACGACCCGGGGACCAAGTCGTTCTACCTCTTGGACGACATGCCGAAGGAGATGACCGCGCTCCTCGCGGCGCACGAGATGACGCACGCGATCGAGGATCAGCGCTATGACATCGACGGCCGCATCGCGAAAGTGATTGATGATGACGACGCCTCGTTCGCTCTCTCTGCGCTCATCGAAGGAAGCGCGACGATCGCCGCTGGGGTCTACGTTGCGAAGGGCGTGGCCGCCGGGAGACTGGACGCCGACCATCTCGGAACGGTGGCCGACACGGTGCGCACGGAGCGTTTGAACGCGATGCCGGCCGTGCTGCGGCGCCAGCTCCTGGGCCCCTATGCTCTCGGCCTGGCGTTCCTTACGCGCGGCGGTGTCGAGCGGCTCGAGGACGGGTTCCCGCGAGATGCCGTCAACGCCGCGTGGGCGCACCCGCCGCGATCGTCGGAGCAGATCCTGCACCCCGAGAAGTACTGGGACCAGGCCAAGCGCGACGAGCCCAGACGCGTTTCGATTCCGGATCCCGCGCAACGGCTCGGCAAGGGTTGGACGCACGCGGGCTCAGGGGTGCTCGGCGAGCTGACTCTAGGAAGCCTCGTCAACGCGACAACGCCGGAATCGGCCGACCTCGCGTCCGGCCGCGTCCTCTGGACGAACGCGGCGGCGTCGGGCTGGGGGGGCGATCGATTCGAGTTGTGGACGCGCGGGGATGCCGCCATCGTCCTCTTGGCCACCGTTTGGGATACCGCCAAAGACGCGGAGGAGTTCGCGGCCGCGCTCCCGCGCGGGCGCTCGGAGTTCACGTTCCGTCGATCCGGATCCAG
>CAZUGP010000061.1:0-8227 GCA_964619965.1 uncultured Acidobacteriota bacterium | reverse complement strand
CTCGACGCGAGATGCCCCGGCAGCACCTTGACCGCCACGTCACGCCCCAGGCGCGTGTCGCGGGCACGGTAGACCTCGCCCATACCGCCCGCCCCGAGGGGGCCGAGGATTTCGTACGGACCGAGCTTGGTTCCGGGGGCGAGCATCGGCGGAATCTAACACGAGGTTACGTTCAGTCCTCGACGGGCTTCTCGATCCCCAGGGCCTTCAGCTTCTTGTACAGGTGGCTGCGTTCGAGGCCCAGCTCGTCCGCGGTCTTCGTCATCCGCCAACGGTTGCGCGTCAGCGCGCTCGTGACGAGCACCCGCTCGTGGCTCTCCATCATCGATGCCAGGTCGCGTCCGGCGTCGATCGGCGTCGCCGCATCGGCCGATGTCGCGTGATCGAGAAACGCCATATGGGACGGTTCGACCCTGTCGTCCGGCACCAGGATCGCGATTCGTTCCATCGCGTTTCTGAGCTCGCGCACGTTGCCCGGCCATGCGTGGCGCAGGAGTCGATCGACGGCGCCGGGGTCGAGGGATTTCTGCTTGACGCGGTTCTTCCGGCACGCGAGGTCCAGGAAGTGCGCGGCCAAGATCGGGATGTCCAAGGCGCGCTCGCGCAGCGGCGGGAGCCGGACCGGGACCACGGCCAGCCGGTAATACAGGTCCGGCCGGAATTTCCCCGCGGCGACCTCGGCCTCGAGGTTGCGATTCGTCGCGGCGATCAGGCGGACGTCAACGTGCTCGGGGCCGCGTCCTCCTATCGTTTCGACGTCTCCGGATTCGAGCGCGCGCAAGAGCTTCGGTTGCAGCCGTGGCGGGGTCTCGCCGATCTCGTCGAGAAACAACGTGCCGCCGTCCGCCTGCTGGAACTTTCCGCGATGCGCCTCGGTCGCTCCCGTGAACGCCCCGCGGACGTGGCCGAACAGCTCGCTCTCGAAGAGCGTTTCTGGGATCGCGGCGCAGTTGACGATGACCAGCGGTTTCTTCGATCGCGGGCTCCCGGCGTGAATCGCGCGCGCCGCCAGCTCCTTCCCTGTTCCGTTCTCGCCGAGCAGGAGCACGGTCGCCTCGGAGCTCGCCACCCGCGTGAGCGTTCTTCGCAGCGCAAGCGTTTCCTCGGCGGTGCCTAAGATCTCGTCCGTGAGCCCGGTCTCCTCGGTCAGCCTACGGTTTTCCCGGACGAGGCGGTCCCGGTCGAGCGCGTTCGCCACGGCGAGAAGGATGCGTTCGATCGAAGGCGGCTTCTCGATGAAATCGTAGGCCCCGAGCTTCACGGCGGCGACGGCACGTTCGATCGATCCGTGGGCCGTAAGAACGATTGCGGGAACGCGGGACCCGCGCTCCCGCATCGCGGAGAGGAGGGCGAGGCCGTCCATCTCCGGCATCTGGACGTCGAGAAGGACGAGGTCGATCCCTCCGTCGTCCAAGGATGTCAATGCCTCGCGACCGTTTTCGGCCTCCTCGGTGCGGTAACCCTCCAGGCGAAGGCCCCGCGCCACCGTGGCGCGAATATTCTTCTCGTCGTCGACGATTAAGACGGTCGGCATCCTTCGCCTCCGGTCAGGGGACACGCCCCCTGAAGTCTACGCGAGGTCTGGCGAAGTGTCGGCGATCGGCAAGGTCAGGGTGATTGTCGCGCCGCGCCCGGGCGAGCCCGCAGCCGTCAGCGATCCGCCGTGCTCCACGGCGATGCGCCGCGCGATCGCCATCCCGAGTCCCGTGCCGCCACGGCCGGCACGCGTCGTGAAGTATGGCTCGAAGACACGGGCGAGCGTCTCGGCGTCGAAGCCGGTGCCGGAATCGCGCACCGTGAACACGACGCGATCGCCCTCGCCGCGCAACGTGACCGAAAGCCTCCGATCGGTCGCCCCTTCCATCGCGTCCAAAGCGTTCGCAATCACGTTTTTGAAGATGCGGCCGATCTGCTCCGCATCCGCGACCAGCGTGGCGGGGGCCGACGCGTCTTCGACCGCCACCGTGACGCGCATCGTTTCGATCCGTCCCGTGAACAAGCCGAGCGCCTGCTCGACGATCGCCCGCGGATCGCACGGCGCGACGTGCGGCCTCGGGAGGCGCGCGAACTGCGCGAACTCGTCCACCAAGGCGCGCAACGATCCGACCTCTTCGAGGATCGTCCGGGTCTCGACGAGAAACGCCTCGTCGAACGACGCCGGGGCGCGCTCTTTCGTCCGTCTCAAATTCTCGACCGCGAGCTGGATCGGGGAGAGCGGGTTCTTGATCTCGTGCGCGAGTCGCTTGGCGATCTCCTCCCACGCCGCCACGCGCTCCGCGGCCAGCCTCAGCCGTTCGCTCGCCTGCAGGGCATCGATCATCTGATCGAACGCAAGCGTCATCCTGCGCGTTTCGTCCCTTTCTTCGAGCAAGGTCATGGGTCGCGCGTGCTGCGCGGAAATGGACTCCGCGCGCTCCGCGAGGTCGCGGATCGGACGCGCGATGCGGCCGGCGAGGACGAGGCCGACCGCGAGCGCGGCGAGGAATGCGAACGGCGCTACGCCGGCGAACGATTTCACGAGGTCGCGGCGCACGCTTCGCGTATCGGCGGGTGTCACGCTGACGCACAGCGCGGCGCCGGAGGCGACGGGAACCTCGACATGAGGCTCGGAGCACCCGGGCGCCCCCGGCGACCCGAGCCGGGCGTCGCCTCCCGCAATCGCGGCCACCAAGGCCACGAAGGATTCCCCGAGGGTTCGCGTCGCAACGAGACTCAGCGCCTCGCCCGCCGTCGACACGGGCCGCCGTTCCACCAGGGCGGCAATGTCTACGGTTCCACCTGCCGCGCCGAACTCCGCGAGCGTCGTTCCGGTCGAACCGAGCACCTCGACGCGGTCGAGTCCGCAGCGCTCGGCCAGCCCCGACGCGACCGGTTGCGCGATCGACTCCGGCCCGCGCACGACGGCGGCGAGGCTCGCACGGTCGTTCGCCAAGGAATCGGCCGCGCAGTCGGCGGCGCCTCGCGTCTCCGTGCGCTCCATCTCGAGGAGGATCTCCGCCTGTCTGCGCGCATGCTCCAACCGCGAGGCAGTCTCGTCGCTTGCGCGTTTTTCCGCCTGGACCAGCCAAACCGCCAGTACGACCGCCATCGGAATCAACGCAGCGAACACCAGTGCGGCGACGATCCGGGTCCTCAGGGTCATTGCGGGCTGAGTATAGGGGGAGGGACGGTTCGGTCGACTTTTTCCGCCGGCCGGCGTACTACCTCGGTGTCCGGCCACGAACCGGCCGGGCGGCGCCGTGACGCGAAGTGAAGCAAGGAGACGATTTCATGGAGGACCTGAAGATGACCCGTTCATGGACGATCGCGGCCGCGTCGACTGCCGCCGGGGCGACGGCGCTGACCTTGGGGCTGTTCCTCGCGGTGGGAAAGGACAGCCTGGCGGACGCGGGCGACAAGGACAAGACGGTGCGCATCGTCACCGTCCCCGGCGATGACGCCGAGGCGATGGCCGCTTTCGAAGCGGCCGAGGAGAACAGCTGGGGCAAGGGTGGCTACCTCGGGCTCTCGCTCCGCGAAGACACCAAAAGCAGCGAGGGCGGGGCGCTCGTGAAGAACGTCGTGGACGATTCTCCGGCCGCGAAAGCCGGCATCAAGGACGGCGACGTGATCGTCGGTTTTGGTGGCGACATCGTGCGCGGTCCCGCAAAGGTGACCGAGAAGCTCCGGGCGGCGAAATCCGGCGAAAAGGTCATGCTGGACATCCGCCGCGACGGCAAGACACAGAAGATGACCGTCGAGCTGGGCGAGCGACCCACGATGGCGTGGAGCTACCGATCCGGCGACGGCGCGCCTCTCAGCGAGGAATCTCAAAAGGACATCGAGAGATCCTTGAAGAGTCTCGAGACGCTGCCCGAGCTGGGAAACCGCATCGGCAAGATGAAGTTCTACGCGCCGGGACGCCACGGCATGATGTTGTTCGGCAGAAACAAGCCTCTCCTGGGCGTCGAGATGATCGAAACCACCCCGGAGCTTCGCGAGGCGCTGGGCGGAACGAAGGACGCGGGCGTTCTCGTCGGAAAGGTGCTCGCCGGCAGCGCCGCCGAGAAGGGCGGTTTGAGGGTCGGTGACCTCATCCTCTCCGTCGACGGCGAAAAGGTCGCCGACCCCGGCGATCTCGGCGAAGCGATCGGCAAGCGCGAGGGCAAGACGGTCGATCTCGACGTCGTCCGCGACAAGAAGACGATTCACGTCAAGGCGGTTCTCCCGAAGATCGACGAGCCCGAGGACGAACCGACCGGTCCGCGTGCATCCGTCTGGCGCGTGCCCGGGATCGCGCCTTTGGCTCCTGTTCCCGCGTTCGCGCCGCCGACGCTTCCCCCCCCTCCGGCGGCGCCGGCGCCGCCCGCTCCGCCGATGCCGCCCTGCGCTGCGGCGCAGTTCGTCTGAGGACCGATTCAGGCCGGTCCTGTCCTTGCCCCTCCCAATCCCTCCCCACTACAATCGCGCACTTCTAGTGGGGAGGGAATCATGCTTCCAATTTCGAGTCGAAGCCGGGAGCTCGGCACCGAGAACGCTTTTGTCGTGCTCGGTGAGGTTGCGAAGCTGCAGGCTGCGGGGAAGGACATCGTCTCCTTCTGCATCGGCCAGCCCGACTTTGCGACCCCCGATCACATCCGGCTCGCGGGCATCAGGGCGATCACCGACGGGAAGACCGGGTACACACCCTCGCCGGGGATCCCGCAGCTGCGCGAGGCGGTCGCCCGGTACTTCACGAGGACACGGGGCACCGAGGTCACTCCCGAGGACGTCGTCTGCGGCTGCGGAGGCAAGCCGTTCATCGGCTACTCGATCCTATCGGTCGTCGACCCGGGAGAAGGGCACGAGGTCATCTACCCGAACCCCGGTTTTCCGATCTACGAAGCGCAGGTCAAGGCGCATGGCGGCGTCGCGGTGCCGCTTGCGCTGCGTGAGTCGCGCGGGTTCAACTTCGACCTCGACGAGCTGAAGAAGAAGCTCAACGCGAAGACTCGGCTTCTCATCCTCTGCAGCCCCGGCAATCCGACGGGCAACCTCCTGAGCCGCGCGGAGCTCATGGAGGTCGCGGAGGTTTGCGCCCGGTACGAGAACCTTTGGATCTACTCCGACGAGGTCTACTCCGCGCTCGTCTACGACGGCGCGTTCCAGTCGATCGCCGCCCTTCCCGGCATGAAGGAGCGCACGATCATCGCGGATTCGGCGTCGAAAACGTACTCGATGACCGGCTGGCGGATCGGTTACGCCGCGAACACTCGGCTTGCGCCATTCTTCACGCGCTGGGTCACCAACACCGACTCCTGCGCGCCGCATCCGAACCAGTGGGCGGTGGTCGAGGCGTTGAACGCGTCGCAAGCGCCGTCGGAGCGCATGCGCGATGTCTTCCTCGAGCGTCGCGGCCACATCGTTTCCGGCCTGAACCAGATCCCGGGGTTCAGCTGCCAGACCCCCGGCGGCGCCTTCTACGTCTGGCCGAATGTCACGGACGCCTGCAAGCGGGTTGGGGCGGGGAGCAGCGAGGAGCTTCGTCAACGCCTGCTCTACGAGGCCGGGGTTGCGGTCTTGGCCGACATTCACTTCGGCACCCCGGTTGCGGGCGAGGGGCAGCACATCCGCTTCTCGTACGCGTCGTCGCTTCCCGCAATCGACGAGGGCTTACGCCGAATCGCCGACTTCATGAAGAAGAACACCCGATGACAAAAGGCACCGTAGCGGTTCCCTCGACCGATCTTCTCTACGCGAAAGCCGAAGCCGAGTTCGCCCAGTGGGAGGTCGTCAAGGACCTCGTGGACGAGTGCATCGACCTGATGCTGAACTACCGGCAGTCGGGGCACCCCGGCGGCTCGCGCTCGAAGGTGCACGCCCTGCTTGCGACGATGCTCTCCGGCGCGATGCGCTTCGACCTGATCCGTCCGTGGCGCACCTACGGCGACCGATTCGTGCTCTCTGCGGGGCACACCGTGCCGCTCGTCTACGCGACGCTTGCGACCTTGAACCAGATCGCCAAGGAACGCGCGAGCGCCGGGGAGGCGAGGTTCGCGTTTCCCGACGCCGGACGGTGGGCCTTGACCTACGGCGATCTGGTCAACCTGCGGCGGCGCGGCGGCTTGCCGGGGCACGCCGAGATGGAAGGGAAGACCCTCTTCCTCAAGTGGAACACCGGCCCGTCCGGACACGGCATGCCGCCGGCCGCGGGCGAGGCGCTGGCGCTGAAGCTCGCCGGGGCAGGCGACGTGAAGGTCTTCGTGATGGAAGGCGAGGGAGGCCTCACGCCGGGAGCCTCCCACGAAACGAAGAACTCGGCGTGGGGACTGGGCCTTTCGAATCTCGTCTTCCTCGTCGACTGGAACGATTTCGGGATCGACGACAACGCGATCTCGTCCGTCGTGCACGGCACCCCCGTCGATTGGTTCGCGCCGTATGGATGGCGCGTCCTGGGCACCGAGCACGGCTCGGACTGGGCGTCGATCACCCGCGTCGTCTTAGAAGGCGCCCGAGGTGAGAATCCCGGGAACACGCCCACGATGGTGTGGGGCAAGACGCGCAAGGGGCGCGGCTACGGGAAGTACGACAACAAGTCGCACGGCACCCCTTGGCCGATGAACTCCCCGGAGTTCTGGACGAACCGCAAAGCCTTCATGGAAAAATACGGCGTCGAATACCGAGGCGTCGATCAAGCCGCACCTGCGGGCGCCGAGGATCGAACCGTTCAAGCCAAGGCCAATCTCGACATCGCATTTTCGATCCTGAAGCGGCGCACCGACGTCGTCGAGACGATCGGCAATCGCATAGCCGCAGCAAGCGACGCCGTCCCCGAACGGATCGCGGGGGTCTACCTTTCCGGGAAGACGTCCGAGGTGTTCTCCGATCCGGCTCTCTTCGACTTCAAGAGCTACCCCGCATCGATGTACAAGAAGCCCGGGGACCAGCAGCCGAACCGGGCCGCGCTCGGCACGTGGGGGGCCTGGGTCAACACCTACGCCAAGAAGCACTACGGCCGGCCCCTCTTCATCGCGTGCTCAGCCGACCTGGCCGACTCGACGAACATCTCGGGCTTCGCGAAGGACTTCCTAGGCGAGACGGGCTGGGGATGGTACGAGCGCGATAAGAACCCGCGAGGCTGCCTCCTCCCGCAGCAGATCACCGAGTTCACCAACGCGGGGATCACGGTCGGTCTCGCCTCGGTCAACCTCGCCGCCGACCCGATGAACTCGTTCGACGGTTTCTGGGGGGCGTGCTCGACGTACGGCTCGTTTTCGTACCTGAAATACGGGGCGATGCGCCTCTTCTCCCAGCTGGCGCAAGACTGCGAGCTCAAGCTCGGGAAAGTCCTCTGGGTCGCGGGTCACTCGGGCCCCGAGACCGCGGAGGACTCTCGCACGCACTTCGGGATCTTCGAGACCGCGGTGACGCAGCTCTTCCCCGAAGGGCATGTCATTGACCTGCACCCTTGGGAGTACAACGAGGTCCCGGTCGTGCTGGGCGCCGCGCTCGCCCAGAAGGCGCCGATCGTGGCGCTGCATCTGACGCGGCCTCCGGTGACGATCCCGGATCGCGAGAAGCTCGGCATGGCGTCACACTTCGAGGCGGCGCGCGGCGCGTATCTCCTGCGGGACTTCAAGCCGGGAGTTCCGCGCCAGGGGACCGTGTTCATCCAGGGGACGAGCACGACCGCGAATCTCGTGACGATTCTCCCGAAGCTCGATGCCGCCGGAGTGAACGTGCGCATCGTCGCGGTCATCAGCCCTCAGCTCTTCGCGCTCCAGGATGCGGCCTACCGCGAGTCGATCGCGTCGACGGCGGCACGCTGGGACGCGATGTGCATCACGAACCGCAGCTTACGCACGATGCGGGAGTGGATCGCCAACCCGGTGGTCGCCGAGTATTCGCTGGCCTCCGATTGGGACAACCGCTGGCGCACGGGCGGCACCGTCGACGAGGTGGTGGACGAGGCCCATCTCGGGCCGGATCACATCTTCGATGGGATCAAGCGGTTTGCCGCGGAGCGGAGCGACCGGCTCGCCACGCTGCGCGCCGCCGTCGACGCCGCGTCGCGCCAATAGGAGACACGGGGAAAAGGGGACACTCCCCTTTTCCCCGTGTCTCCTAAGGCCGATGCGTGACGGGGAGCTCGAGACAGAGGCGCGCGGCTGGCCGAAAGCTCTCCCTGTGGAAGAAGCCGAGCAACGTGGTGTCCTCCCACGCGACCTCGGTCCGGAGCGTTGGCACCCCGAGACCGGCGAGGTTGATC
>CAZUGP010000060.1:0-8526 GCA_964619965.1 uncultured Acidobacteriota bacterium | reverse complement strand
ACGAGGCCGTACCCCTCGCAGATCGGGCAGGTCGCATACGAAGCCCCCATCTTCTCGGCTTTGATGCGCTGCCTCGAGATCTCGAGCAGGCCCAGCTTCGAGATCCGGGTGATGTCGTACTTGGCGCGATCGGGCTTCATCGCGTCGCGTATCGCCTTTTCGATCTTCTTCTGGTTGCGCGCGGCCATCATGTCGATGAAGTCGATGACGACGATGCCGCCCAGATCCCTCAGGCGCAGCTGCCGGGCGATCTCCTCGGACGCCTCGAGGTTCGTCTGGGTGGCGTTCTCCTCGGCGTCTCCCTGCCTTCCGGCTCCCCGGCTGTTGACGTCGATCGCGGTCAACGCCTCCGTCCCGTCGATGACGATCTCGCCGCCCGATTTCAGGGGGACGCGGCGCATGTAGATGCTCTCGATCTGCTCTTCGAGGTTGAACTTCGAAAACAGCGGCCGATCGCCGCTGTGCAGCTTGATGATCTTGGCCTTCTGAGGCATGACGTCCGAGACGAACTCCAGCGCGCGATCGTAGGTTTCCTGGCTGTCGATCCAGACCTCGTCGATGTCTTGCGTGAAGTAGTCCCGCATCGTCCGGATCACGAGGTCGCGTTCGCGATAGACCCGGCCGGGAAACTCGGTCGCCCGCGAAGCCTTCTGGATCGAATCCCACAGTCGGAGCAGGTAGCGCAGGTCGCGCTGCAGCTCGGCCTTGCTCTGCCCGACGCCGGCGGTGCGCACGATCAGTCCGAACCCCTCGGGGGGATTCAGCTCTTCGACCATCTTTTTGAGGCGCTCTCTCTGCTCGTCGTCCTGGATCTTGCGGGAGATGCCCGCCGAGTCCGCCCCGGGCATGAGGACGAGGTAGCGTCCGGGCAGCGAGAAGTAGGTCGTCACGGTCGGAGGCTTGGCGGCGAACGGCTCTCTCACCACCTGGACCATGAGCTTTTGCCCGGGATGCAGGTGCTGCCCGATGCGTCCCTTGGCGCGCGAGTCCGTGCGCTGCGGGAGCAGCTTGAAGTTGATCTCGTCCATCGGGAGGAAGCCCTTCATGTCGCCGCTGATTCTCAGGAATGCGGCGTCCAGGGCGGGGTGGATGTTCTCGACGACGGCGTTGTGGATGTTGCCCTTGATATTCGTGCGGTTGATCGTTTCGATCTCGTACTGCTCGAGGACACCGTCTTCCAGGATTGCGACGCGCGATTCTTCGACGTGCGTCACGTTGACCAGCATGATTTTGGACATCGTTTGGATCGTTCTCCGGCGGACCCGCCGATTAGGCTTCGCGTCGCTCCATGCGACGTTCACCTCTCTACGGAGCCGCTGGGCGAAGCCAAAGGCCTCAGAAGCGCTCACGTAGGGGCAGGTGCGCGATCGCAGGCACTGTAACACATGGGTGAAGAACGTTGGTAGCATCCGAGCGTGCGCATCACCGCGAATCAGGTCACGCTCGCCCGCCTCGTGCTGCTGCCTTTGCCCGTAGCGCTCGTCTACCGGAACACGCATGCGTTCATGCTCGGCGCATTGGCGATCTACATCCTGCTCGGCCTGACCGACGTCTTGGACGGGTATCTCGCGCGCAAGCACGGCTCGACCGCGTTGGGAGCCCTGCTCGATCCGGTCGTGGACAAGATCTTTCTCGTCGCCGGGTTCGTGCCGCTGGCCGACTTCCAGATCATGCCGACGACGCTCGTTTTCATCCTCTTCATACGGGAGCTGGCCGTGACCGCCCTGCGGAGCATCGCGCTCGAGGAGGGTTTCTCGTTCAAGACCAGCTCGATCGCGAAGTTGAAGACGACCGTCCAGATGGCCGGCGCCGGGTTCATTCTCATCGTCTGGCTCTTCCCCGAGGACGGGACCATTCGACCCATCCTCATGGTCGCCCTGGCTGCGTCCTTGGTCCCTGCGATCGCCGCCGTAAGGCGCGGGCGCCGGCCGGGATGGATGGCCTGGTCCTCGGCGGGATTGGGAGCCATGATTCTCGCGATACGGTGGGCGCTGCCGCAGAAGCCGGCGATCTTCGCGCTCATGACGGCGATCGTCGCGATCACCCTGTACTCGGGGGCCGAGTACGTGTGGGGGATGCGCCACGTCTTGCGGTCGCGGTTCCTCCGCTCGCCGATCGAGGCCGTGCGCCTTGCCGCGTTGTCCTTGGCCGTCCCGGTTTTCTACCTCCCCGCGCTGGATCGATCCGACGATCCGACGTTCGCCATCTTAGGCCTCCTCGCGGCGGAATTTGCAGCCGGGGGTCTCGACAACTCGCTGGCGCAAATGGGGTACGCACGCAGCGCGGGGCCGGACCTGATCCGCTCCGGGATCCAGACCGCCTGCGGCTGTTTGGTTTTCTGGGCCCTCTTCGGCGGAGCCCGGCCGGGAATCGCCATGGCGGCCACGTTGTTCGCGCTGGGCGTGACTTTGGGCGACATCGGATTGCGGTTCTGGCGGCATCGAGGGGACTTTCGATCCGGCGTGACCGCGCTCAGACCGATTCCTTGACTTAGCCGGTACGGCTCCCCAGATTCTCCATCGCTTCCGGGTTGGATGGTTGTCGTCCTTCGAACCGGGTGGGGGGTCGTCGAACCGTGCAGCGCCGTCGAAGGACAAGAGTCGGCTTCGGACGCGTAGGCTTGGCCGCGCTCTTGGCCGCGGCCGCGTCGGCTTCGGCCTGCGACTCGCGGGCGGCACGCTCTACGGACTCCGATCCCGCGTCAAACCGCGCTCCTCGCCGCGGCGGTGTGTTCCACCTCGTCGTCGAGGCGCCCCACTATCTGGATCCGGCCGTCGTCGATTCCGTCTACGACGCGCTCCCGGTCGGGCAAATCTTCGACGGTCTGGTCGCTCTCGATCCCGGGCTCAACATCGTTCCGGGGTTGGCCGACACGTGGACCATCTCCAGAGACGGCCGGATCTACACGATTCACCTGCGCGACGACGTCCGCTTTCACGACGGTGCGCCGCTCACGTCCGCCGACGTCGTCTTCAGCCTGAAGCGTCTGCTCGATCCGAAGCGAGAAAAAAAGAGCATCGGCGTGTCGTACCTCCAGGTCGTCGACGGGGCTCCGGCGTACTCCGCGGGCCGCTCCCACGCGCTGCCCGGCATCGTGGCGATCGACGCCAACCGCGTGGAGATCCGGCTCACGCGTCCCTACTTGTCGTTTCTCGAAGTGCTCGCGATGGACGATCTGCGCATCGTTCCGGAAAAAACCCTGACGGCCATGGGCGAAGACGCGTTTCGCCGCGCGCCGGTGGGCACGGGACCCTTCCGTTTCGGGTCCTGGACGGACTCCGAGCTGACGCTTGACGCCAATCCCGACTATTTCGGAGGCCCGCCCTACTTGGACCAAGTGGTCATCCTGTTTCCTCGTCCGGACGAGCACGACGCCGGCAACGCGCGGTTCTCGCGTGGGGAGACCGAGATGGTCGAGTCCACGTCCGACACGCTGCCGTCGCTCCTTGCTTCCCCTACGGTCGAGGTCCACCGCTATCAGGATCTGAGCATGAGCTTCATGGGGATGAATACGGGAATCCCCCCGTTGGACGACGTCCGCGTAAGGCGCGCGATCGCCTCCGCGATCGACCGCAAATCGTTGGCCGGCATTTCCCCGCAGACGCGCCGCGAGGCGCAGGGAATCCTGCCGCCGGGCCTACCCTCGTACTCGCCCGCGCCGAAGGCGCTTCCCTACGACGTCGAAGCCGCCCGGCGATTCCTCGCCGAGGCCGGGCACCCCGGCGGCCGCGGTCTTTTGCCCATCCCGTTCTACACGGCCCAGTCGGGAAGCTCTGCTGTCGCCAAGAGCCTCGTGCAGATGCGGTCGGATCTCGCCAAGGTCGGCATCACGCTCGAAGTGCATGAAGTCACCTGGCGCGAGCTGATCGCGCGAATCGAGGGGCACTCCGCGGCGCTGTTCCAGCTCGGCTGGGTCGCGGACCTCCCCGATCCCGACTCGTTCTTGAGAACGCTTTTCGAGCCCGGCGGATCGGCGAACTACTTCGACTTCTTCGATGAAGAGACCGGACGGTCGCTGGCGCGGGGTGCTTCGGAGACGAACCCGTTGGAGCGCGCCCGGATCTATCGCGAGATCGAGAAGACCGTCCTCGACAAGGCCCCACTCGTTCCGCTCTTCCACTCGATCAGCATGATCGCCTCGCGCCGGAGCGTTCACGGACTGAAGTCGGGGCCGATGGGCATCGGGGCGCTTGCGTTGGAGCACGTCTGGATCGACGCCGACGGGGGCGTCCGCTGATGCGTTCTCCCCTCCACGGCCGCACCCTGGAACAGAGTTTCTCGATCTCGACGGCGCTGCTCGTGCTCGTTCTGATCGGCACTTCGATGGCCGTCGTCGAGAACCGCGTGAAGGCCAACATGCGACGCGGCCTCGAGGAGCGCGGCACGGCGATCGCGAAGAGCATCGGCGCGGTCGCCACCCCCTCGCTCCTCGCGTACAACTACGCCGCGCTCCAGATGGCCGCCGAGGGCGCCGCCGGCAACGAGGGCGTGGTCTTCGTGGCGATCCACGACAAGGAAGGCGCGCTCGCCGGGGTGGCGGGACGTGCTCCGGACGGAACTCGAGATTCGAGCGGCGTCATGTCGTCGAACGCCGCGACCCGCGACGTCGAGGTGGGCCGGGACGTCGGCAAGGGCAAGCGCGAGCGGGTCATCGAGGTGTCCGTGCCCGTCCAGGTCGACGGGGTCGACGAGGCGTGGGGCCGCGTGCGCGTCGGCCTGTCCTACGACATCGTCGCGAGCGAGCTTCGGCGTCTCGGCATGCAGCTCGTCCTCCTGGGCGCGCTTCTGGCGATCGTCGCGGTGCTGTGCGTGCGCTGGCTCGCTCGCCGGATCACCGCACCGCTTCGGGTCTTGGCGCAGGGAACGGAGGCGTTGGCGGCGGGCGAGCTGCAACACCGCATTCCCGTCACGGGCGCGAAGGAGCTCGCCGATCTCGCGCGGGCGTTCAACACGATGTCCGATCGCCTCGAGGAGAAGGCCCGCGAGTCCAGGGCGTTTCAGGACGCCATCGAGCGATTGAACGCGACTCTCGAGCACCAGGTCTTGGAGCGCACTCATGCGCTCGAGGAATCGACGGTGCAGTACAAGTCGCTCGTCGAGTCCTCCCCCGACTCCATCCTCATCGTTCAGGACAACGTCGTGCGGTTCGTCAACCGCGCGTTCGCCGAAACGTTCGGCATTCGGGAAGGCGAGCTCATGCATCCCGACTTCCGGCTGTCCCGCATCTTTGACCCGTCCTCCGCGGCGTTGGCAAGCGGGCGGATCGCGTCATGGGAGCGCGGGGAGACTCCGGGCCCTGCCGAGGTGCTCGGCAAGGACGCGCAGGGCCGCGTCCGCCACATGGAGCTGCGCGGAAGCCGCATCGAGTACCACGGCCGCGCCGCCGCCGAATGCCTGCTCGTCGACATGACGGAGTCCAAGCGGCTCCGCGAGCGGCTCTCAGAGACAGAAAAGCTCCGCGCCTTGGGCGAGCTGGCTTCAGGGGTCGCGCACGATTTCAACAATCTCTTGGGCGCCATCCTGGGACGATCGCAGCTGCTGCGCCGGCAGGGGATGGCGCCGGAGGTCGATTCCGATCTGGCCGTGATCGAGAAGGCGGCTCAGGACGGACGCGAGACCGTGCGACGCATCCAAGAGTTCTCGCGCACGCGCCGCGACAAGAAGTTCGCGCCGGTGGATCTGGCCGAGATCCTGTCCGATGCGCTCCAGATCACAAGGACCCGCTGGAAGGACGACGCGCTGCTGCGGAAGGTGCACATCAACCCGGTGCTCCAGGCGGAAGAGTCTGCTCTGATTCTCGGCAACGCCTCGGAGCTGCGCGAGGTCTTCACCAACCTGATCTTGAACGCGGTCGATGCCATGCCTCAAGGCGGCCGCCTCGAGCTGTCCTGCCGGAAGCAAGGCGACCGGGTGATCGCGCAGGTGCAAGACACCGGAGTCGGAATGACCGAGAACATCCGCCAGAACATCTTCGACCCGTTCTTCACGACGAAGGGGGCGCGTGGGATGGGTCTGGGGATGAGCGTCGTCTACGGCATCGTCACGCGCCACGGCGGAAAGATCGATGTCGAGACCGCCCTGGGGAGCGGAACGACCTTCGTTCTCGACTTCCCCGTCACGCGCGAGCGGCAGGTCCCGGTCGCCGGTACCGACGGCGCCGCGCTTCCGCAGCTGTTGCGCCCCGGACGGATACTCGTGGTGGACGACGAGGCCGACGTGGCGGCCGTAGTCAAGGACGTGCTCGTGATCGCCGGGCACGAGGTGGACACCGCGATCTCGGGAACCGTCGCTTTGAAGATGATCGAGCTCACGGCCTACGACCTCGTATTTACCGACCTCGGCATGCCGGACATGTCGGGGTGGGAGGTCGCCGAGAAGATCAACGACCTGAAGCCGGGGCTGGCGGTGGTCCTCATCACCGGCTGGGGAACGAGCCTCGACGAGGCTGACGCGACGAAGCGAGGCATCACCGCCGTCGTGCACAAGCCGTTCGAGATCGACGAGCTCCTGAAGATCGCCCACGGTCTCCTCGCAAAGACGTCGGCGGTCGCCGGGAACTGACCGGTTTTGCGTCCGGCGCCGGTGCCATCGTCGATAGGCCGCGTATATAATCCTTACTCCTACTGATAAGACGGGGGTTTCCCGTGACCGCATCGGGTCGAGCGCTACGCATCGCCAACGGCCAGGGGTTTTGGGGGGATTCGGTCGATGCGCCGCGTCGTCTGGTCGAGGAAGGCCCTCTCGACTATCTCACTCTCGACTATCTCGCCGAAGTCACGATGTCGATCATGCAGAAGGCGAGGCAACGCGATCCTCACGCAGGTTACGCGACCGACTTCGTCGAGCTCATCCGGGACATCCTGCCCGCGCTCCGCAAGAAGGGCATTCGCGTGGTGGCCAACGCAGGCGGCGTGAACCCCGACGGCTGCCGCGACGCCCTGATCGCCTTGGCGCAGGAGCAGGGGGCGAAGGGCCTGCGCATCGGGACCGTGACCGGAGACGACATCCTCAAGAGGCTCGACGAGCTGGTCGACGGGGGCGTTCCCTTCGTCAACCTCGACGACGGACGGCCGTTTGCAGAGGTCAGAGCGCACGTGCTTTCCGCGAACGTCTACATCTCTTCGTTTCCCGGGGCTGAAGCGCTCCGCAGAGGCGCCCACATCGTCGTCAGCGGCAGATCCACGGACCCCGGCCTGGTGTTGGCGCCTTTGATCGCCGAGTACGGCTGGCAGGCCGATGCGTGGGACCTCTTGGCAGCGGGGACGATCGCCGGACATATCCTCGAGTGCGGCGCCCAGTGCTCCGGCGGGAACTTCTCCCGATGGTGGGAGGTGAAAGGCTGGGACCGGATGGGATACCCCATCGCGGAGGTTGCCCCCGACGGGACGTTCGTCGTCACCAAGCACACAGGAACCGGCGGGTTGGTCTCGGTCGACACGGTCGGTGAGCAGCTGGTGTACGAGATGGGCGACCCGGCACGCTACCTCACGCCGGACTGCGTCGCGGATTTCACCTCGATCCGGCTCGCGCCCGCGGGGCCGGACCGCGTGCGCGTCTCTGGGATCAGAGGCGGTCCGGCAACCGATACGTACAAGGTCTCGATCTCCTACCTCGAGGGGTACAAGGCCGTCGGTCAATTGACCGTGTCCGGTCCCGACGCGGAGGCCAAAGCGCGGATCTGCGCCGACGCGATCTGGGGACGCCTCGCGAATTCCGGGGTGACGTTCGAGCAAACGCTGACCGAGCTCGTCGGGGTGGACGCCTGTCACGGTCCCCTCACGAGGGGCAACGCGACTCCCGGCGAGATCGTTCTTCGCGTCGGCGTCAAAGACCGCTCCAAGGGCAAGGTCGACAGGTTCGGAAAAGAGCTCGCCCCCTTGGTCACATCCGGCCCGCCCGGCGTCACCGGGTTCGCAGGCGGTCGGCCGAAGGCCACCGAGGTTCTAGGCTACTGGCCGGCGTTGATCCCGAAGCGCCTCGTCTCTCCTCACGTCGTCGTGGAGGAGGTCCCTTGAAGCGCCTTCCGCTCTACGCGATCGCCCACGCGCGTTCCGGCGACAAGGGGGACGGATCGAACGTCGGCGTCCTCGCCTACGACGATCGCGGGTACGAGATCTTGAAGGCGTGGCTCACACCCGATCGAGTCAAGGCGCACTTCGGAGAGATCGTCAAAGGGCGCGTCGACCGCTACGATCTCCCCAACCTGCGAGGGCTCAACTTCATCCTGCACGACTCGTTGGGCGGTGGAGGGAGCGCTTCCCTCAAGACCGATGCTCAAGGAAAAACGCACGGCATGGCGCTTCTGCGGATGCTGGTCGAAGTGCCCGACGATTACGAGCCTAAGAAGGTCGGTCTATTCGGGACCCTGAAGCCCGAGGGCGAGCTGTGAGCGGCCCTTTCGTCCGTGTTGACTCGCGCGAAGACGGCGTGCGCGTCCTGACGATCGACAAGCCCCCCGTCAACGCCCTGGGGCGCGAGCTGGTCGAAGCGTTGGGGACGACCCTCGTTGCGCTGCGCGAGGACCGG
>CAZUGP010000059.1:0-7555 GCA_964619965.1 uncultured Acidobacteriota bacterium | reverse complement strand
ACCCTTGTGGACGACGCCGCTCCGCATGTTGACAACGATCTTCTGCTCCATACCGGTCTCCGTCGGGCGGGGAGGGAACTCCCGCCACCGGCAAATCCTAACAGGTCGCCGGGAATAATCGAAAGGGGCGATCGCGAAAGGCGGCCACCCTTGACCCCCCTTGCCGCCGGCCGCTATGTTCTGGGTGGAGACGACGCCTTGCCCGAACCCAAACCGGACGACCCCATCGAAGGCGGCGCAGCACCCGCCTTAGGACCCTTCGGGTGGCGACGGCGCCAGTGGGTCGTGGACGGGCGCTACCAACTGCGTGCGGGCGTTCTGGTCGGAACGGTCGCGATCGTGCTCCTGGTGCTGCTCAACGCCTCGCTCATGCTGCCCGGCCGCATCGCGGCGCCGTCCGCGGGGATTGCCGACCAAGCGGCGCGGCCCGCCTTCGCAGGGCAGGACCGGGTGTCATGGTTCCTTTTGCTCGCGGGATCAGCCGTGTTCTTGGGCGGCGTGATCGTGGTCGGCCTGTTGGAATCCCACCGAACGGCCGGGGCCGCCTTCGCGATCCGGCGTGCCGTCGACGCGATCCGCGACGGCCGGTCCGAGATTCGTGTTCGACTTCGGCGGCGAGACCATCTCAAGCATCTTGCCGACTCCATCAACCGGCTCGCCGAGACGATCGACGCGGAGCGACTGCGGCGCGGTTGAGGCGCCTCTCAGACGGCGGGCGTCCGGTCCTCGATTCCCGCCTCGCGGAATCCGCGCGCGCGGATCACACACGCGTCACACGCGCCGCACGGAATCCCCGATCGGTCCGGGTCGTAACACGAGATCGTCGAGGCGTAAGGTACGCCCCAGGCGACCGCGCGGCGGACGATCTCGCCTTTGGACAAGTCCATGAGCGGGGCGTGGATGCGCCACGCCTCCCCGTCGACGCCCGCCTTCGTTCCGCAACCGGCGAGCGCCTCGAACGCACGGAGGAATGCGGGGCGGCAGTCGGGATAACCGCTGTAGTCGACGGCATTGACGCCGATCACCATGTCCCGAGCGCCGATCGACTCGCTCCACGCCAAAGCGAGCGAAAGGAGCACGCTGTTGCGTGCGGGCACGTACGTCGACGGGACGGACGCCCCGATCTCGATCGGGCTGCGCGCCTTCGGTACCGCGACGGTCCGGTCGGTCAACGCGGACCCCGCAAGGAACGATAGATCGATCGCAAGGACTCGATGCGACGCGGCTCCGAGGTGTCGCGCCACCGCTGCGGCCCGTTCGATTTCGATCGCATGACGCTGGCCATAGTCCACGGTGAGCGCGTGCGCTAAGAACCCTTCGCGACGCGCCCAGGCGAGGCATGTCGCAGAGTCGAGCCCACCCGACAGGAGTACGACGGCGGGACGCATCACACGCCCCTCATCGCCTGGGGCCACAGGATCTTGTGGATCTGGAGCTGCATGCGGACCGGGAGCCCGTCGTCGAGTACCCAGCGCGCCAGCTCGCCTGCGGGCAAAAGTTGGTGGACGGCGGAGAACAGCACGGTTGCCCTCTCGTGAAGCGCGCGGGAACGGAGCTCGCCGGACGCCCACTCGTAGTCCGCACGGTCGGCGATCACGAACTTCAACTCGTCTCCGGGTCGCAGAGCGTCCAGGTTCTCCCATCGGTTGCTATCGCTCTCCCCGCTCCCCGGGCATTTGACGTCGACGATACGCCGCACCCCTTCCGGCACGTGCTCGATCGGCAGACTGCCTCCGGTCTCGAGCAGCACCTCGTACCCGCGGGCGAGCAGTGCGCGCATCAACTCGATCGCCTCAAATTGAAGGAGGGGCTCGCCCCCCGTGACCTCGACCAACGTGCAGCCGTAGGTCGCCACGCGCTCCACGACCTCGTCGACGGTCAAGGCATCGCCCCCGTGGAACGCGTACGCCGTGTCGCACCAGACGCAGCGCAGGTTGCACCCGGCCAGACGGACGAACACGCAGGGACGCCCGGCGTGCGTCGACTCTCCCTGGATCGAATGGAAGATCTCGTTGACCCGCATGACCGCGGCATTCTAGCGGACCGGCCCGCGGAGCAGCCTCCTTGCCTCTGTCGCGGGTAGGACACACATTAGAAACGCGGGCGCGGCGCCGTAGGTCGGCGTGCCGCAGGCCGGGAGGGAGTTTGCGCGCGTGATCGGGAGTCTTCCAAATTCACTGAGCACTCTTGCGCTCGTCCTGGCCGGGGCCCTGGGTGTCGGCGTCGGAGTCCTCCTCGGCCGCCTCGGTCGATCGAAGCTGGTCTCCGGTCTCCAACTCCTGGAATCGGATGTCGCGCGGTTGGAGAACCAGTCGAGGGACCAGTCGCGACAGGTCGCAAAGCTCAGGAATGAGCAACGAGCGCTCTCGAGCTTCACCCGGCTGCTGCCGAGCCTCGCCCGCGATCTCAACCGATCGGATCTCGACGAGCGTCAAATTCCACGGCTCGTGTTCACGCTGGTGGATTCGATCTTCGAACCCGAGCAGAAGCTCTTGTACCTGGTTCAACCCGGCGTGGGTCACGGCGAGCGCGGTCAGATCCTTCATCTGGTCGATCGCTCGGGTGCCGCGGACATCCCCCCCTCCGCAGCGAAGATCGCAATCGGCGACGGGAAGATCGGGTGGGTCGCCAACGCCAAGGTCGAGATGCTCGCCGAGGACTGGTTGAACATGACGCGAACGGAAGGGCGGGCCATCGAGGACAACCATCCCTCGCTACGGCTCGACCTCATCGGTCCGCTCGTCCACCACGACGACGGGAAGGACCGGTTGATCGGAGTGCTGTGCATCGGCAATCCGCTCTCGCGCCCCCGTGACGAGAAGGCGATGCTGCAAATGGTGACGAACCTCGCCTCGATCGCCTATACCAACTCCCGCAGCATGCGGCAGCTCCGCGATCTCGCCAATCACGACGGCCTCACCGGGCTCCTGAACAAACGTTACTTCATGAGCCAGCGCCTGGGGCTCCTGATCAACGCCGTGGAGCGCGAGGCCGGCGCGATGTCGATCTTCATCTTCGACATCGATTACTTCAAGAAGTACAACGACACCAACGGCCATCTGGCCGGAGACGAGATCTTGAAGACCGTCTCTCAGGTGCTTCGCGAGAATCTGCGGCCGGGCGACGTGGCCTGCCGCTACGGGGGAGAAGAGTTCATCGTCGCCATGCCCGGGGCGCGCGGATTGGAGGGGTTCGCCGCCGCCGAGCGGATACGAGCCGCGATCGAATCGACGAAGTTCCCCCACTGCGAATCACAGCCCGACGGACGGATCACCATCAGCGGAGGAGTCTCGCAGTTTCCGGTCGACGGGACGATCGGGAACGATCTCATCCTCCACGCCGACCAAGCGCTCTACCAAGCGAAGGCCGCCGGCAGAAATCGGACCGTTCAGTTCAGAGGTGTCGAGATCGGGAGCGGCGGTGGAGACGAGACGGTGTGGCTCCCCCACGCCGACAGCCTTGGCGAACGGTGACGCGATGAGCGGAGAGTGGTCGCCCGCCCCGCACGGAGGATCCGAGGAATCGCAGCCGGAGCTGCCGCGACTCGAGTCGATACTCGAAGACGCGGGACGTCGGCTGTCGTCCCGAGGAGCTATCGGCCTTATTTCCGTCACCGTACTTCAACGGCGGCCGGTCGAGCAGGCCACCGGATGGCATGGATACGATGCGATCATTCACGAGATCGGATCGTTTCTGAGGATCTATCACGGCAAGCGCATGCGCCGCGAGGACCGGCTGTTCGAGCCCAGCTTGAATGGGAACTCGTATGCACTTCTCATCGAGCCACCGCGCGACGGCCGCGAGCTCGACGCGAGCGCTCTGGCCCGGGTCTGCGCCCGGATCAAGCACGGACTCAGCACGCACCTCGAGCGGAGCCTCCCTCTCGCGGTCGGCGAGAGCTTCGGGGCGTACGTTGGCGCGGCGCTCGTCGACATTGAGCACGGCATCCCTTTCGCGCGTATCGTTCATCGCGCCCTGGAGGAGTCGTTCGCCGACGCGTTGCGCGAGAAAGAACGCGAGGGACACCGGCGTTCCGTTCAACTCTCCCGCGTCATCAAGTTCGGATTGGTGCGCTCGGTGTATCAACCGGTCGTGGATATCGTCGAGCGCCGTGTGATCGGATTCGAGGCGCTCACTCGGGTCGGAAGCGGCCGCTTCAAGAACGTCGAGACGTTGTTCCAGGCCGCCGACACCAACGACGCGCTGTGGTCGCTCGAGCGGCTGTGCCGGCGCAAGGCGCTCGAAGGAGTGCCCGCGCTGGAGCCCGATCAGTTCCTGTTCCTGAACATCGAGCCCGACTCGGCGCACGATCCTCAGCTGACCGGCCCGCAGTTCCTCGATGGGCTGAAGGCGGCGGGACTGTCGCCGCGGCAGGTGGTGCTCGAGTTAACCGAGCATTCGGCCGTGCGCGACTTCGTGTCGTTCCGCCGAACGCTCGATCAGTTTCGAGCCTTGGGTTTTCATCTCGCCTTGGACGACGTCGGCTCAGGTTACGCGGGACTGCAGGCGATCGCGGAAATTGCGCCCGATTTCATCAAGGCCGACATGAACCTCGTTCGCGGGCTCCACACAAGCTCCATCAAGCGTGAGTTGATCGACACGATGCAGAGATTCTCCGAAAGCACCGGAATCACCCTCGTCGCCGAAGGCGTCGAGTCGTCCGAGGAACTTGCCGCGCTCGTCGACGTCGGCGTGCGCTGCGCGCAAGGGTTCCTCTTCGCCCGTCCCGGCGCCCCGGCGCCCCTGCCGGATTGGGCCTTGGTACCCGACAAAGAATGAGCAGCGCGGCTCGGGCGTGTTACTGTGCGGTCATGGCTGACGGTGCTGCTCCCTCGCTCGGGCGAGGGACGTTTCGCGCGACGATTTCCGGTGTGGGGAAACTCGGTCCGATCGAGGAGAGGCTCGGCTGGCGCCTCGTTCGGATCGTCGATCCGGAATCGAAAGAGGGGGCCACCCTACTGCGCGGCCGCCAGGTGACCTTCATCGGGCCCGAAGGAACGCCCTTCGGACGCGTCAATCTGTATCAGGCCCGACGGCTGCTGAAACTGCGCCTCGAAAGTGCTCTGGCGGAGCTCGGCGGAGACGATGGCGCGGAAGCGATCCGCGACGGGCTCGTCCGGCTCCGTCGAGCCGGGCCGCGCATGGGACGCGCCTGACCCGCGGCGGGAATTGCCTAGTCGAGCCCCGTTTTCAGAGCTTTCTTGATGGCCTCGACGATGAAGTTTTGCATTGACGGGGGCTGATTTCTCACGGCGGCATAGACCAGGCAGGGCAATTTCAGCGAAATTTGGACTCCATTCTCATCGAGCGACTCGAGCCATCGCTCGAACTCCGTCCACGACTTGAACGACTGGGCTTCGATCGCACCCTTGCGGTAGAGCTCGACGAGGATGATCTCGTCCCGTAGTTTGAAGAGGACATCGGCTTCGCTGTAGTCCGAGAAATCGCTGTAGGCAAAGAACTTCACTTCGCCGGCCGTCTGGTCCTTCCCCTTGATCGACAACTCCGGCGCCTTGTTGCACCGGAGCATGATGTAGTCCTCTTTTCCCTTGAAGTGGAACGCAAGGATGGGATCGGTTCGCGGACTGTTGTCGGTCGGCGTCTTGAGGGCCCGATAGACACGCCGCGCAACGTCCTCGTTCGATCTATACATCTCGCGACCCCTCCGCCATTCACATTTTGCCTAACGAATAGGGTAAGTCTACGTCGAGGCATAGATCACCTCAAGGCTCATTTGCCCCGGCGGTAGGCGTCCAGCTCAAAACCCCCGTCTCACCGTGAGACCTCCGTGTCCTTCGAGAGGAACGTCGGGGAAGGGTCTCTATCTCGGGCCTTTGATCAGCTCGCGGGCGATCGTCGTCTCAATGTAAGACGAACAGCCGGGGGCGCGATTCCCTCCGGCTCGATCGCGCTGGACGACTCAACCTATTGCCCTTGAGTGACTTAGCTTGAATCACCACCGTTCCGATCCAGGAACGGCCCACCCGTTGCTCTTAAGACGGCCGGGACGCGCATGACGCACGAACCACTTTGGGGGGGTGAGACGATGACAACGAGACTACAAATCTTCGGATGTGCTCTGGTGGCGGCACTCGCTCAGTCTTCCGCGTTGGTGGCGGGCACGAACCGAATCGACAAGCTGGCGCCCGATCTCCGTAGCTCGATGACACTCGCGCACGAACAGCGCGTCATCGTCACTTATTCGCCGGGCCTGGATGAGAAGGATGTACTCGGACTCGTCTCGAAGAGCGGCCGGGCCGCGAAGCGATTTGCAGGCTCGACTCTCATCAAAGCCTCTCTGACCCGCAGGGAGATCGAGACCCTGGAGAGCGACCGTCGTGTCGTGAGCATCTCCCCCGATCGCAAGGTCGTAGCGACCATGGACGTCGCCGTTCCCACGATCGGGGCCGATCGCCTGGCCCGCTACCTCGGCTACACGGGGAAAGGGGTTACGGTCGCCGTGGTCGATTCAGGCCTCACCCCGAACGCAGCCGTATCGGCCTCCCGTGTACTCGCCAGCTTGGACTTCACGGGCTCCCATCCAAGCATCGACGCGTTCGGACATGGAACGCACGTGGCGGGGACGATCGCCGGCTCGGGCGCCAGGGGCTCGGTCCAAGGCGTTGCGCCGGGAGCATCTCTGGTCTCGTTGCGGGTCCTCGACGCGAACGGCCAGGGCTACGTGAGCAGCGTCATTGAAGCCATCGAATGGACCATCTCCCACCGCAAGGACTACGGTATTCGCGTGCTGAACCTTTCGTTCGGCCATCCCCCTGCGGAGTCGTACCACACCGATCCGTTGGCACACGCCGTCGAGCGCGCCTGGGCCGCCGGCGTCGTCGTCGTGGCGTCCGCAGGCAATCGCGGCCGCGACGGACACTTCACGGTGAATGCGCCCGGGAACGATCCGTACGTCCTGACCGTCGGGGCGATGAACGACGTGAACACAGCCGATCGTGGAGACGACATCACGACGACCTACAGCAGCAAGGGCCCCTCCTTCGGCGATCACGTCCTCAAACCCGATCTCGTTGCGCCGGGCAATCGCATCGTGTCCTCGCTCGCTCCGGGAGCGAAGCTGGCGCGGCTCTTTCCGGACCGCGTCGTTTCGAGAGACCGGATCGAGCTGTCCGGAAGCAGCATGTCCACCGCGGTGGTTTCCGGTGCGGTGGCGATCCTGCTGCAGCGGAATCCCCGCCTCACCCCCGACCAGGTGAAGGCGATCCTCCTCTTCTCGGCCGACCGGTTGGCGAACGCCGACCGCTTCGCGGTTGGCGCGGGCTACCTCAATTTGATCCACGCTGTGGCGATGACCGGTCAATTCCGGGCGGTTCGCTTCAACAGCGCGTCACCGGTCGTTCAACCGAACGCCGTCGGTGGGTTCAAACTCGTCCCGACGCCTTCGATTCTCGAGGCTGCGACCGCAACTTGGGGCGACACCGCGATCTGGGGCGACACTGCAACCTGGGGCGACACCGCGATCTGGGGCGACACTGCAACCTGGGGCGACACCGCAACCTGGGGCGACACCGCAACCTGGGGCGACACTGCAACC
>CAZUGP010000058.1:0-90283 GCA_964619965.1 uncultured Acidobacteriota bacterium | reverse complement strand
GCGGGACCGTTCTTGGCGACCGTCGCCGCCACGACCATGCCGTCTGCGCCCGCAAGGAGAACGCACTGTGCGCCTTCGAGCTCGGCGAATACGTTTCTCAGGATCTCATCGAACACGGCGCGTACTCCGATTTCGTTGCGTCCGCTCGAGCCAGAGGGATAACCGCCCGACACGGACGCTCCTTGCGCGGACCTCCAGCGCCTCCCGAAAGCGACTGGTCAGTCCCTCTGCGGTCGCGGGCATCACGGCGGGAGCGGCGACGTCTGGCGGCTCATCGTGGACGGCGGCGACTCGACCCTCCAGCTCGGCCAGCAATCGGCGCGCGCCGGTGTGTCCCGGCTGGACCGCCAGGATCACGCAAAGAATTCTCGTCGCGCCCCCAACGTCCCCCTGCGCGGCCCGCAGGCGCGCGTGCGTCAGGGTCGCAAACGATCCTCCCGGCGCCACCTTGACGACACCTCCCTGGAAAGTGAAAGGCCCCTTCGCGCGATGCGCGAAGGGGCCGAGGATAGCAAGAAAGCCGGCGGCCCAGTCACCCCGGAGGGGTCACGGACAGCTGTTGACGCTCAGCGTGCCGCCGGTCGTTGCCAAGACGGCGTCCCCGCTTACGGTGTGCCCGTGAAAGACCAGACTGAGACTCGCCGTGTGACCAGCGCGGGTAACCGCGCCCGATGTCAGCACGGAATTGTTGACCACAGAGAACGTGGAGGATTGAGTGCCATTCGCAGGGACGGTGCCGGGGACTCCGAACGTCTGATTGGGAAGAACCGCGCCATCGTCCCACACGTAGCTGACGTCGACGCTCTCCATGACGATGTCTTGAAACGGCGACTCGCCCGCGAGGTGGTTCTTGGGCTTGTTGTTGAAGGTGGCGCTCGCCTGCGTGATCGTGAAGATACAGGTCGTGGTCGTTTGCGCTTGAATCACAGGAATGGTCAGAGTCGCGACCTCGAGGACGACGTTTGGCTCGTCGTCGATCGTGCCGTTGCAGCCGGCGAACCAGCCCGCGGCGGCGAGGAGGACCGTTCCGGTCAGAATCTTCATGTGCTTATGCATGGGGGCCTCCGCTAACCGATCTTGACGATCTTGGGAGTGATGAAGATCAAGAGCTCCCGGTTCTCGTTCGTGATGTTCCTCGTCTTGAAGAGCCAGCCGAGGCCCGGGATCTTTCGGAACCACGGGACTCCCACCTCGCTCTGACCTTCGTTGATCGTGAAGATACCGCCGATGACGGCTGTTCCGCCGTCGGCCACCAAGATCTTCGTCTGGGCTCTTTGCGTTCGGATCGGCGGAACGTCACCGACGCGGTTGACGAAATCGGGCGAGTTGTTCTCGACGGTGACGTCCATGGCCACGGTGCCGTCCGCGGTGATCTGCGGGGTGACGGCGAGACGTAAGGACGCCGAAACGAACTGGACGCTGATCTCCGTCGCCGTCGTCGTGACCACCGGGATGCGAACGCCCTGCTCGATCTCGGCTCGCTCGTTGTTCTGGGTCGCGATCTTCGGGGACGAGAGAATGCGGCCGCGTCCCTCGGTTTCGAGATCGGAAAGAGCGATGTCCAAGGTGAACGAATCGAGGATGTTGCCGAACGAGAACGCCAGCGTCGAGGCCGTCCCTGCGCCCGGCAGATTGAGGCCGTACTTCGCAGAGGCGTTCGCCGGGAACACGAGCCCTGTGCCTGTCCCCTTGCTGGCATCCGCGATCGCGTTGAAGCCCCACTTGATGCCCAGATCCTGCGAGAACGACTTCGAGGTCTCGACGATCCGGGCCTCGATCATCACCTGAGGCGTTTCGGAATCGAGCGTCGAGATCAGTTGATCGAGCGGCTGCAGCTTCTTCGGGATGTCGCTGATGATGAGCGCGTTGGTGCGCTTGTCGACCATGACCTTGCCCCGCGTCGAGAGGATGCCTCCCTCGCGGATGACCTTCTCGACGTCCTCCGCCTTGGCGTAGGAAAGAGTCCGGGTGATCGTGATCGGCTCGACCTCGAGGTCCTTCGCCTCCTTGAGCTGCTTCCGTTGCGCGGCCTCTGAGGCCAGCTTTGCCGTCGGCGCGATTCGGATCACGTTGTTCTCGAACTGCTTGTCGAGGCCGTTGTTCTTCAAGATGATGTCGAGCGCTTGATCCCACGGAACGTTGTCGAGCACGATCGTGACCTTGCCGTCGACCGCCGGATCGAGCACGAAGTTCAGGCCCGAGATCTCGTGGAAAAGGCGGAAGATCTGTTTGACGTCGGTGTCGACGAGGTTGAGCGAGATCTTCTTCCCCGAGTAGCTGGATTTGTCGGTGACGATCGTTTTGGTCTCGAAGCTCCCCTGCACCGTCGGCACCGCGGTCATGCCGGGCGGCGGCTCCTCGGCCGCGAACGCGGGCGCCTTGAGCAGCTTGTCGATCGTATCCACGGAGACGGATCGAGACGCCGGCGCTTCGAGCGGCTTCGCCTCGGCGACCGTAGCAGAGACGACCGTCGGCTCGGCCGGAGGCGGAACCTGCGCGGCGGGAGGCGCGGGAGGGTTCGACGTCGCGACGTCCGCCTTCGACGGCTCCTCGCCGGATCCGAAGGCGATCGTCAAGCCATCAGCCGAAGGTTCGATCCGGTAGGGCACGGGGCCGTCGAGATCGACCACGACGCGCGAGACCGGCTCCGGAGACCGCCGGAATTGCCCCGCCCGCACCCGTAAGACGCCGCCCTGATCGATCGGCACCTGGCTGCGATCGAGCCGGCTCACCGTGTCCTTGAGGTCGATCACCAGCCGTTGCGGGTTTTCGAGCTCGAGGGTCGTGTAGGCCAGCGGGCCCGAGCCGGAGAGCGTCACCACGGGTCGCCCGGAGCCGTCTGAGGCCACGCTCAGGCTGCGCAGCTCCGAGGAGGACGTCACCGCGCCGGGTACCGCGACCTGTGCCGACGCCGCTTCCGCGCCCGCTTCAGGCTCGGCGGTTCTCGCCTGGAAGCCGCTGCTGGCCAGGAGGAGCGCGGTCAGCGCCGCCAGGGACAACTTGCCGTACTTACTCATTGGCCTTCTCCTCGCCCTGCGGGACCAGCCTCTTCACTACGTCCCGGTATGGCTTGATGAGTCTCGGATCGTCGACTTGCTGGCGAAAGGTCACGCTGCCCGCGGTCGGATCGACCGCGATTACCCCGCCGTCGTAGACCTCGTCACCGACGTGAAGAAAATACCCCTTGTTATCGGTTCCCATCACGACCGCGATGTTGCCTCCGGTCGTGTCGCGCACGATGCCCGTCAGCTCGAGCTCGACGACCAGCATGCCGGCCACACCCCGCGGCCTCGGACCCTTGCGGCGCATCGCGACTTCTTCGAAGAGCGAGCGGAACGGATCGCGACGCCCACCGGGGTCGTACGAGAATTGCCTCCCCGTGAGGAGATCCTCCTGCTGACGGAGGATCGTCTCGACCGTCTGTGCGCCCTCTTTCTGTTGGGATTCGGCCTGAGCCTTCGCCGCGTCGGCCTGAGCTTTCGCCGCGTCGGCCGCGTCGGCCTTGTGCGCCGCCTTGTCCTGACCATGAAGCGGCGCACTGAATCCCGCGGCCACGATCAGCGCGGCGACCGCCGTCCACCCTGCCCCATGCCGCCTCACTGGTGGACCTCCCCGGAAGCGACTTTGTCGTCGTAGACGAACGTCGTCGCGGTGAAACTGGCGCGGATCGTCTTGTCGCCGCCTCCCTGATTCGAGTTCATCCGAAGGTTGTCGACGTTGATGATCCGGGAGTACTTGCTGACGCGGTCCAGGAATATCCCGAGGTCGTGATAACGGCCCACGACGTCCATCTCGATCGGAAATTCCTTGTAGAAGTCGACGGCGCGCAAACCGCCCGGCGCGAACGCCTTCAGCCCCAAGTTCGACTGGTCGGTCATGTTCTTGATCCAACGGAGAAGATCTCCCGTCTCCGTGTCCGTGGGGAGGATCTGCTGGACGTCGCCGAGCTTGCGTTGGAGATTCGTGACCTCCTGCTCGAACTCAGGGAGCTTCTGTTCGATGGCTCTTCCCTCGACGATCTTCGCGTTCAGGTCCTCGAGCTCGGCGCTGATCGCACGGATCTCCTCGCCCTTCTCCTTGAGATTCGGAAACAGGTAGTAGGCGATCCCGACGAGCCCGGCCGCCAGCGCGACCATGAGGAGAACTTGTCCCCAGAATGGCAGTCTTTCGAGCATGGTTTTGGCTCCTTCCTTCCCGCTAGCTCTGGGGTGGCCGCGGCGCCTCAGGGGCGCCGGAATTGGCGGCCACCGGCGCTCCCGGCGGAGCGTAGCGGCAGGTCAGGCTGAACGAGACCCCTTCGGTGATTTCGGTCGTCTTGCCCAAGACCACGTCGCTGAACTGTCCCGACGCCCGGAGGTTGTCGTAGAGGTTAGAGACCGCGTTGTAGGTCGTCGCCTTGCCCACGATATTGATCGCATTGGCATTGGCCGTGAGCGAGTCGAGCCACATGAACTCGGGCAAGTTGCGCGACACCTGGTCCAGAATATGAACCGGCACCGCCTGCTTCTTCTTCAGCTCCGTGATCAGGTTGATCTTGCGCTCTAAGAGCTCCTTCTGCTTTTTGAACGCCTCCGCCTTCTTTCGAACGTCCTCGAGGCGCTTCAACTCGGCCTCGGCGGTGACCTTTTCCTGACGGACGCGGTTCAGCTCCGACACGCGGGCCCACGACCAACCGGCCGCGACCAGGAGGCCGACCACCATGATGCCGGCGAGCAGCAGATTCTGACTTCCGCCCAGCTCGAAGTTGATCGAGGTGGCGGCCTTGGCTTTCGTCGCCTTTCGCTCGGCGAGAAGATTGATCTTGATCATGCGCCTAGTCCCCCACCTTTCTGAGGGCGAGACCCACCGCCACGGAGGCGGTCGGCGTCATCTCATTGAGGACATCCGGTGGGATGTCGCGTCCTGCCGGCTGGATACGTCGAAACGGGTTCATCAACTCGACCTGCGTGTGCAGCCGCCCTCCCAGCGCCTCCTTGAGGTGGACGACCTGAGCCGAGCCTCCCGTCACGTACAGCCGGTCGAGTGATTCGTCCGTCGCTGAGATCTGCTTGAAGAAGTCGAGCGTCTTCTGGATCTCGGTCCCGACGTCCTCGTTCACCGCCCCTAGGATGGGAAGCACACGCTCGTACGGGATTCCGTCGATCTCCTCCCCGCGCTTCAACTTCTCGGACTGTTCCGCGGAGAGGTTGAGCTCCTTCTGGATGGCGTCGGTGTATTGGTTGCCGCCCACGTTGATGTCGCGCCAGTAGACCGACGTCCCCCCGTGAAGCACCGTGATCGAGCTGACGGCGGCGCCGACGTCGACGAGCGCAATGATCTGGTGGGGTTCAAACTCGTAGTTCGCCTCGAAAGCGTTCTGCAAGGCGAAGGCCGCGATGTCGACCGCGACGGGCTGGAGGCCCGCCTGGGTGATGACGCTCGTGTAGTCGTTGATCTTGTCCTTCTTGGCCGCGGCGAGGAGGACGTCCATGTTGCCTTCGCCGGACAAGGACGAGCCCTCGAGAATCTGGTAGTCGAGGTTGACGTCGTCGATGTCGAACGGGATGTACTGCTCCGCCTCCCAGTGAATCGACTCGGCAAGCTCGGCCGCCGTCATCACCGGGAGGCTGATCCTCTTGACGATGACCGAGTGGCCCGAAACCGCCGTCGCAACCTGGGTGTTCTTGATCTTCAGGCGCTGAAAGAGGCGCTGAATCGTTTCGATCACCAGCTGCGAGTCCATGATGGCCCCATCGACGATCGCTTCCGCAGAGAGCGATTCGGACCCCATCTTGGCAAGCTGGAATCCCCGCCCTTTTCCGAGATCCTTCAGCTCGACGACCTTGATCGAGCTGTCGCCGATATCCAGGCCAACCAAATTCCGGCTTCGTCCGAAGAGCATGTCAGTCCTCGTGGTTGAAGCGACCTGGAGCGGATCGAATCCCCCTTCCCCAGGTGGAGCTTTAACCTAAGTCATTGATTCCCGGCGAGTCAAGAAGAAACGCTTGCGGGCGAGACGAACCTTTTTCGGACGGATTCGAACAAGCCGCTGAGTCTCGACGCCCACCGTACCGCCTCCCGCGTCCCCGATTCATGCTCGTCGCCCCCTACGGCAACGTCGGGATTGTCCGGACCTTCCGGATCCGACGCGGGGGCTAATATAAAGGCGGGGATTACGAAAGCAATAGCATTCGGTACCCGGCTTGACAGTCCCCGACCCTTCCTCTAGGATTTTGCGGCATTTCCGGAACGATTGGACCCAGCATCCCGGCTCGAAAAGGTGACGGCATGGCTCGAGAATGCGACATCTGCGGCAAGAAGACCATTTTCGGGAAAAACATCTCCCATGCCCACAACGTCAGCTCGCGGACGTTTATCCCGAATCTCCAGCGGGTGCGTGTTCAAGTACCGGGAGGGAATGCGAGGCGGGTCAGGCTCTGTACCCGCTGCATCCGCTCCGGCTCCGTGATGAAGGCCGCCCGCTAGCCGTTTCCGTCCTGGACCGTCCCGATCGCGTCGATCTCGACCAGCGCATTCCGCGGAAGCCGGGACACTTCGACGCAAACCCTGGCCGGCTTGTCCCCCGGGAAGAAACTCGCGTAGACGCGATTCATCGCCTCGAACGACGAGAGATCCGTCAAGTAGACCGTCGCCTTGACGACGTGCTCCAGTCCGCTGCCTCCGGCCGTGAGGATGGCAGCGACATTGGTCATCACGCGTCGAGTCTGTTCTTCGATCCCACCGTCGACTAACGCGCCCGTCGTCGGATCGAGCGCCACCTGGCCCGAGACGAAAAGCAGGCTCCCCGCCCGCACCCCCTGCACGTAGGGCCCGATCGCCTTGGGCGCGGCGCTCGTTTGGACCGTCATCCTCGTCACCCTCATCCCCTCCCTCTAGGCGTCAGCGCGAAGTACGCTCGACGTCCCTGACCCCTTCGATTTTTCGTACGCGCGCGATCACGCGCTCCATCTGTTGACGGTCGGCCACCGCCATCACGATCGTCACGCGGGCATCGCTTCCTTCGAACGTCTTGGCTTCGACGTTCCGGATGTTGGCTTTCTCCTCGGCGACCACCGCCACGATCTTGGCGAGCAATCCTTGGCGGTCGCTCACGTCGAGCTGGAGCTTGACGTCGAAGAGCGCTCCGGCCATTCCTTCGAGATCCCACTCGACCTCGATGCGACGCTCGGGATCGAACATCAGGCTACGCACGTTGGTGCATGTCAAAGAGTGCACCGATACGCCCTTGCCGCGTGTGATGTAGCCGACGATGTCTTCCCCTCGTACGGGATTGCAGCAGCGAGCGAGGATGATCATCATGTCGTCCATCCCTCGCACCTTGACCCGGCGCTCGCCTAGGCCAAGCGCCCTCTTGACCACCCGCGCAACGACGCCGTCGGCCTTCGGCGTGAGCTCGACGTCCGGAAGCAGGGCGGCGACGAGGCTTCGGGGGGTCACCTTCCCGTACCCGACGGCGGCGAACAAGTCCTCGATGCCCGAGAATCCCAACTTCTTCAGGACGGGGACGGCCTTTCCGGCGTCGAGAACCTCCCGCGGCGAGAGGCGGAACTTCCGAAGCTCCTTCTCTAGAAGCTCACGCCCGAGCACCACGGATTTTTCGCGTTCGTTGGCGTTCAGCCACGCCCGGATCTTGCCACGCGCCCTGGAGGTCTTCGCGAGGATGAGCCAATCGCGGCTGGGGTGTGCATTCGCGTGCGTGAGGATCTCCACGATGTCGCCGTTTCCCAATGGCGTTCGCAAGGCGACGAGACGTCCGTTCACCTTGGCCCCGGTGAGCCGATGTCCGATCTCGGTGTGAATCCCGTAGGCGAAATCGACCGCCGTCGCCCCTCGGGGAAAGGACAAAACCTTGCCCTTCGGAGTGAACGCGTACACCTCGTCGGGGTAGAGGTCCACTTTGACCATCTCGAGAAACTCGCGGGGGTCCTTGGTCTCTTGCTGCCACTCGAGGATGTGGCGGAGCCATGCGACACGCGCCGTCTCGCCGCCTTCGACCTTCGAGTGCTCCTTGTACTGCCAATGCGCGGCCACGCCCTCTTCGGCGATTCTGTGCATGTCCTCCGTCCGGATCTGCACCTCGAAAGGCTGCCCGACGTCGGTCATGACGGAGGTGTGCAGAGACTGATACAGGTTCGGCTTCGGGATGGCGATGAAGTCCTTGATACGCCCCGGCACGGGTCGCCAGATCGAGTGCACGATGCCGAGCGCGCCGTAGCAGTCCTTCACGGAGTCCGTCAGGATCCGGAACGCTACGTAATCGTAAACCTGGTCCACGTCGATCTTCTGACGCTTGATCTTCCTGTAGATCGACGAAACGCTCTTGATGCGACCGTAGATCTTCGCCTCGACTCCCGCCTCGGCGAGCGCGGCCTCCAACTTTCGCCGGATCTCCGCGATGAAGACGTCGCTCCCCTTGCGCTTCACTTCCAAAGCGTGCACCAGCGCCGCGTTCGCCTCGGGCTCCAAGAACCGCAAGGAGAGGTCCTCCAGCTCGGTCTTGATGCGGCCCATCCCGAGGCGGTTCGCCAGCGGAGCGTAGATCTCGGCGGTCTCCCTCGCGATGCGCTCCTGCTTGTCCTGCGGCAGGTGCTCCAGCGTGCGCATGTTGTGGAGACGATCCGCGAGCTTGACCAGAATCACCCGGATGTCGTCCACCATGGCGAGGATCATCTTGCGGAGATTTTCGGCCTCCTCCTGCTCCTTGCTGGCGAACTGCAGCTTCGAGATCTTGGTGACGCCCGCGACGATGTGCGCGACATCGGGGCCGAAGTAGTCGGCGACGGTCTCAATCGTCGTCAGCGTGTCCTCGACGACGTCGTGGAGGAGTCCCGCGACGATGCTCGCCGTGTCGAGCTCCAGGTCGGCCAGCACGTAGGCGACTTCGATCGGATGAATCAGGTAGGGCTCGCCGGAGCGGCGGACCTGAGAGCGGTGCTCGCGGGCCGAAAAGATGTACGCCCTCCGGAGAAGGTCGAGATCGGCCGAGGGGTTGTATCCCTCGACCCGATCCAGGACTTCCTCGAAGCGGCGCACCACTCTTTCATCCCTCCGAATGAGGAGGGATTATAGATCCCTGAGTGGCCCCATCTCCGTCAGACCTTGGCCGCGCGGACTTTCTTGGCGACGGTCGTCGGCGGCTTGGGAGGGACCTTGTTCTTCGCCCGCGCGCTCAGCCACTCCTGCCATACGACGAGGAACGGTGAGGCGATGTAGATCGTGGAGTACGACCCCACCACGATGCCGACCACGAGGACGAACGAGAAGTCTCGAAGCGCCGGGCCGCCGAGCGCGAACAAGAACACGCAGACGATCCAGGTGAGGAACGAGGTCAAGATCGTTCGCGAGAGCGTTTGGTTCATCGACGTATTGATGAGCGCCGGAAGATCCGTGACCGTCCCGCCCTTCGCCCGGAGATTTTCGCGAATTCGGTCGAAGATGACCACCGTGTCGTTGACGGAGTAACCGACCAGCGTGAGAAACGCCGCCACGACCGGAAGGCTCATCTCGTAGCCGAACAACGAAAACAGTCCCAGCGTGATGATCGTGTCGTGAGCGATGGCGATCACGGCCGCTAAGCCCCACTGGAACTCGAACCGGATCCAAATGTAGATCAGCATGCCGGCCATCGAGCCCAAAATCGCTCCCAGAGCCTTCCTCACGAGCTCCTTGCCGATGGTTGGGCCGATGTAGGACTGGCTCCGGACGATGAACGCCTCCGCCCCTTGGGCGCTCTTCAGCGAGGCGACGACCTGCGGCGCCAGATCTTGGTCCTTCGCGCCCTGCATCAGCGGAACGCGGATGTAGATCTCGTGCTCGTCGGGCTTCCCGATCGTCGTGACGATCGAGCCCGCAAACCCGGCCTGACCCAGCGCTTCACGCACGGCGCCCACATCCGGAGCCGCGGTGTATTGCAGCTGGACCTCCGCGCCTCCTTCGAACTCGATCCCCCTGCGGATGCCTTTCGTCCCGAGGATGACCAGCGAGATCACGATGAGCGAGAGCGACACGCCGACCCACATGCGGCGCTTGCCCATGAAATCGATCTTCGTATCGTGAAACAACTGGAGCACGATCGCCTCCCTCAAATGCTCAGCGACTGGACGTCGCGCCGATCGCCCAAGACGAGGTCGTAGATCACGCGGGAGACGAACACCGCAGTGAACATCGAAAACGCCAATCCGATGACGAGGGTGACCGCGAATCCTCGCACCGGGCCGGTTCCGTACGTGAAGAGGAAGAAGGCCGAGACGATCGTCGTCACGTGGGTGTCGACGATGGTTCCGAACGCGCGGGAGAACCCCTGGTCGATCGCCGTGCGAACGGCCTTGCCGAGGCGCAGCTCCTCTCGAATTCGCTCGAAGATCAGGACGTTCGAATCGACGGCCATGCCGACGGTCAGGATGAGACCCGCGATGCCGGGTAGCGTCAGCGTGGAACCGAAGTACGCCATGGCTCCGAGCACGAGCACGACGTTCATCAGCAGCGCGATCACGGCGTTCACGCCGGAGAGCCTGTAGTAGACCAGCATGAACAGCGCGACGCCTACGAATCCGAGCAGCGAGGCGAACACCCCGGCTCGGATCGAGTCCCGACCGAGCGAGGGACCGACCGTCCGCTCTTCGATGATCGTAATCGCCGTGGGAATGGCGCCGGATCGCAGCTTGAGCGCGAGATCCTCGGCCGACTTGACGTCGAACCGTCCAGCGATTTGGCCCCGGTCGCTGATGACGTCGTTGATGACCGGCGCGGAGATCACGACCTTGCCCTTGGAAGAGCCCAAGACGATCGCCATCTTCTTGTGAACGTTCTCCCGCGTGGCCGCTTGAAAACGTTTGCCGGCCTCCGGAGAGAGCACGAAGTCGACGACATTGCGTTGCATGGAATCGGCCCCGCGGCGGGCGGAGCGCAGGTCGTTGCCGACAATCGCCGCGATGGACTGAAGCGGCCACCAGAACTCGGTCTTGGTGCCGTTAGATTCGACGTAGATCTCGGGGGCAAGCTCGACGTTCGGCGGCACCGAACCGCCCAACATCTGGATCATCGCCTCTTTCGTCGGGGGCGGCCTCCACCCTTCAAAATCGGTCACGCCGGGCGGGTAGGCGACCGCCTTCCATTCGAGCTTCGCCTGATCCTGCAGGACGTTCTTGGCGCGCTCCGGGTCGTCGATGCCGGGAAGCTCGACGACGATGCGATCGCCCGAGCTCCCCTGCTTTTGGATGATCGGCTCTTTGACGCCGAGCTCGTCGACGCGCTGACGGAGCACGGTGAGCGTGGTCTCGACCGATGCGGCTTCGAGCTGCAGCCGGATCGAATCCGGAATCCTCATGGACCAGTCGCCGCCCGTTGACGTGATGGTCCAGCTGGACACGTTGGTATCGAGGATCTCCCGCACTTCGGTACCGCGCGCCGGGTCGGCTCCCGTAAGGTCCATTCCCAAACCGCCGGAAGCCGGGGTGAGCGCGGTGTAGGCGATCCCCTTCTCCTTCAACATCTGGCCGATGCGGTTGATCGCGAGATCGATCTCGCTCTTGATCGCCGCGCTGGTTTCGACCTGAAGCACGAGGTGCGAACCACCCTGGAGGTCGAGACCGAGGCTGATGGTGTCCTTCGGAGGGTAGAACAGCCAAACCGACAGCGTGACCACGCCGACGATGAGGGCGAGTTTCCAGGTGATGGTCTTCATGAGGTCCCTTCCCCTTCTTGGCCGGGGACTATTCGGGCCGCTTGACGGCGGTGATCGAGGCCTTTTCCACGTCGACGCGGACTTGATCCGCGATCCTCACCTGAACCGTCGCATCGGTCACGCCGACGACCGTGGCGTGGATGCCGCCCGCGCAAACGACCTTGTCGCCGGGCTTCAGCGCGTCCAACAGGCGGGCATGCTCTTTCTGACGTTGCCGCGTAGGCCGGATCATCAGAAAATAAAAAACGACGAAGATCAGCGCGTACGGGATCATGAGCAGGAGGAAGTTCCCCTGCTGCTGTGGTGCGCCCTGCGGCGGCGTCCCCATGGCGAGAAACAACGCGGAGGCGATCAGCATCGAGCCCTCATGATCAAAAGCCTTGCGGCTCCCGCAGCGCGGTCGCACAAACCCCGAACCGCGAACGGCGCGGGACGAAAGCCGGGATTGTGACCCAGCGTCCCGAAGGCGTCAAGGACCGGCGGCCGGACCGACCGCCGCCATGAGCCTTCCGGCGGCTTTGCCTTCGGAACGGAACGAGAAGAATAGGTCGGTCCGGCAACCGGTACACCAAGGCGCCGCATGAATCGACGTGGCGCTCACCCCTGCCGCGACCAGCTGCGCGTGAAGTGCCGCATGAAGGTCGACCGTCGTGCGCCCGGACGGGCCCCGCGCGACATACGCCCCGGGTTCTCCGCAAGCGGCCGAAAGCGCCCCGACGACCTCCTCCCCGACTTCGTAGCAGCACCCTAGAATCGCCGGCCCCAGCGCGACGACGAGGCCGGCGGCGTCCACGCCTAAGTCTGCGAATCGTCCGACGGCGCTCGCTCCGATCCCGGCGGCTACGCCGCGCCAGCCGGCGTGCAGCGCCGCCACGGCACCTGCTCCCCGATCGACGAGGAGAACGGCGACGCAATCCGCGGTTCGTATCGCGGGGACGGGCGCGTTCCCACCATGGCGAGCGACGCGTATCACCCCGTCGGCGAGCGGAGGGCGGGCGTTCCCCGGCGCCGCGTTCACGATCACGGGGCCGTGCACTTGCCGGAGAATTGCCGGTCGCGCGGCACCCAGTCCAGCTGCGCCGAAGAACGCGACGCGGCGGGAGCTCACCTCGCTGCCTTCGTCCTCGGCCGGCCCGAGATCGAAGTCCGCGCGTCCGAAGGCGATCCGCGTGCTGAACGCGTGCGCCACCCGCGGGATCTCTAAGAGTGCCTGGCAGCGCAGGAGATGGACGCCGCCGACGTCCTCGAAATACCACGCCGATCCAGCCACGCCTCCCGCCTACTTCGTCGTGGAGAGGCTCTTGACCGTCGCTTTGATCTCCGCGGCGTCCTTCGCGCGCGGGTCGAGGTCCACGTACTTCTGGAGCTCTTTGCTCGCCGCCATGAGATCGCCCGTTCGCAGCAGCGCGAATCCGAGGTCGCGATGCGCGATCGCGTAGTCGGGCTTGAGATTGATGGCCTTGCGGAACGCCTCGACCGCCTTCCGGTGGTCGCCTTCCGTCGCGTCGTCACGGTTTTCGATGACCACACCCAGGTTGTAGAACGTCCGGTGCGCGTTGGCGGGGTCGAGCGCCACCACTTTGTTGAGGACCTCTTCAGCCTTCTTCGGCTGCTTGTTCCGGTTGTAGAGGTCGGCCAAGGCGACCAAGGCCTCGGTGTTGTCCGGCTTCGCGGCGATGACTTTTTCGTTCAGCGCGATTGCCTCGTCGATTCTCCCCGCGCCGGCCGCGACGGCCGCCGCGCGCTCCAACACCTTGCCGTTTTCGGGCTCCAGCTGTTGCGCTTTGGAGATCGCATCCGCGGCCTTCTCGTTCAGGCCGCGCGCCATGTAGATGTCGGCCAACGTGACGAGCGGGCCGGCCTTGTCCGGAGCGGACTGCGCCGCTTTGTTGGCCTGAATCGTCGCCTCACCCTGCCGGTCCAGCTTGAGGAGAACCTTGGCGAAGAGATCTCGGCGCTCCCAGTCGTCCGGCCTGTCCTCGATCGCTTTCTTGAACAGGTCGACCGATCCCTCCGAGTCCCCCGCACGCACCTTCTCGATCGCCTGGGCGTAGGGGTCGTTCGAACCGGCGGTTTCCGGTGCGCCGGGTGCGCCCGGAGCCGTCGGAGCACCCGGCACCGGAATTGACGCGACGGGCGTTTCGTTTGCGGCTTCGGCCGGCCGCAGGGTGTACTCCAGGCGGATCTCCGCGAACGCGCGCATCTTGAATTCGGTGTCTGGCTTTTCCAGCGAAAGCTTAGCGTCGTCCGAGAAGTAGAGGGTCTTCTGGCCATCGCGCCCGACGACCTTCACCGTCAGCGGAACCCAGCCGTCGGCCTTGATGGCGACCTTCCACATCGGCGCCTGGGCGGCGTACAACAAGCCGCTGACGAAGAAGGCCCCTTTCTTGTCGCTCGTCCCTTTGTACACGCGGTCGGGGAACGCCGTGTTGAATGTCGAGATCTCGGCGCCGACGACCGGCTTCCCATTGGCATCGAGGACCTTGCCGACGAGCTCCGATCCTTGCGCGTGCGCGACCCCGCTGACTGCGGCCGCCAAGGCGATGGCGAGAATGGAAAACAGTCGACTCATGGCTTCCCTCGTTTCACGGCGCCTGCCGGCTCACGGAATCGCGATTATCGCAGCCGCACCGGCGATGGGCAACGCTGCGGTGAACCGCTAGGGTCCGGAGTCTGCGACCGCCGGCTCCACGAGGATGGCGTCCGCGACCTCGCCGTCGAGCGCGATCGTGGTCTCGGCGATCTGAAGGACGACCGCCGGGCTCCGTTGGACGAGCGTGACCCTCACCCCCGGCATCACGCCGAGGCTCGACAGCTTCACGAGGCGCTCCGGCGCCGTCCCCGCGATGCGGACGATGATCCCCGATTCTCCCGCGCGAAGCCTCGAGACCGATCGCGGACCCGTCGCGTTGTTGCGGCGCGGGCGCAGGAAACTCGGAGTCACCGCGCTCTTTCGGATCCGAACAGGCGTCGCGCGAAATCCACGATCCGGGAACGGCGTGGCGACTGATAGCCGCACGACGGACACTTGACGACCTCGCAGCCGGCGTTCAACGGGCACGAGACGCAGACGAGCTGACCGTGCGTGAATCGCGCACCGCACAGGGCGCACGAGAACTCGGTCGCCTCTCCCGGCCCCTCGGCTAACGGCACGAAGGGGACGTCGTCGGGGCGCGGCTGGCTCATTGCAGCGTCACGTGCATCGCGCGCAGCACCCAGTTGAGGGTGGCGCCAACCAGCAGCGCGAATGGGAAGATGAACGACGCGATAGCCAGACCGGTCTTCCAGCCTCGTTCTTTGACCATCATGAAGAAGTTCGCGATGCACGGGATGAACAGGGTGATCACCACGACGGCGACGACGATCTGCACCCGATCGAGTTGCCCGGTCTGCGCCAAGTGGTACAGCCCGGCGGCACCGAAGTCGCGGCGCAGGAAGCCGACGATGAATGCCGCTGCAGTCTCGCGCGGGAGACCTAGAAGACCGTGCAGCACCGGCGCCGCCATCGCCTCGAGCTTGGAGAGCAGATTGAGACGGTCCGCGACGAAGAGGATGAGGGTCCCCAGAACGAACAGCGGCACGGCCTCCTTCAGATACCACTCGATTCGCGCGAATGTCTTGACCAGGATGTTCCCGAACCGCGGCACGCGCAGCGGCGGCAGCTCCAGGATGAAGTCGCTTCCCTTTCCCGGCAGGACCCGGGCGGCGAGCGCGCCGACGAACAGAATCGTCCCCATCACGACGCCGAGCCAGATGAACATCGCGACCGGCGAAAGCGATCCGAGCATGGTCAGGACGACCGTGAGCTGCGCCGAGCACGGCACGCCCAACGCCAGCAGCAGGATGACGATCAACCGCTCCTTGCGCGTCTCTAAAATGCGCGTCGTCAGCGTGGCCATCGTGTCGCAGCCCAACCCGAGAACCATGGGGAGCACGGCCTTGCCGTTCAGTCCCATCTTCTTGAACAGGCGATTGACCATGACCGCGAGCCGGGGAAGGTAGCCGGAGTCTTCGAGGACTCCGAAGGCGATGAAGAACGTGCCGACGATCGGGAACACCAGGGCGAGGGAGTACGTCAGCGCCATCGTCAGCACACCGTACGGCCCGACGACCAGATCGCGAACGACCGCCCAGGGCACGTAAGCGTCGAAGAACGACGTCACGTTGGGGTTGATCCAACCGTTGAACAGCCCGTTCTCCAGGAGCCCTACGAGCGTCGTCGCACCGAAGACGCCGACGAACTCGTAAGCGAGCCACAACACGGCCATAAGGACCGGAACTCCCCACAACGGATGCGTCGCCAAGCGCTCGAGCGTCGCCGCGGCGCGCCGAACCGGCACGACGGCGCGCGATCGACGGGAGCGGATTCGATCCGCGATCTCCCACGCCGCGCGCATCCGAGTGTGATTGACGACGGCCGCCAGCGGATCATCGCAAGCCGACTGCGCCTCGATGCGGGCGTCCTCGATGATCGTGAATGCGCTCTCGCTCACCTGCCCTCGAAGGGTGGCACGGGAGGCTTCGTCGCCGCTGAGCGCCAGGAGGCCGAGCGCCCGCGGGGCGATCGATCCAAAAGGAAGCGCGGGAAGCATCGACGCGATCGCGCGCTCGATGGGCGGCGGGTACGTGAGGTGCGCGACTCCGCGGCGCGGCCTGGACAACGCCCGGCGGAGCGCGTCGACTCCCTCGCCGCGGATCGCAACCGTCGGAACCACCTCGACGCCGAGCTCCCGTCCGAGGGTCGGGACGTCCAGGATCAGCCCGCGCTCCGTCGCCTCGTCCCACATGTTGAGCGCTACGACGAGGGGCAGCTCCATCTCGGCGAGCTGAAGGGCCAGGAGCAGCGTGCGCTCGATGTTCTTCGCGTCGCCGACGACGAGGACGGCCTGCGGGCGCGCGCTAAGCAGCACGTCCCGCGTCACGCGCTCATCGTCGGACGAAGGGCTGAGCGAGTTCGTCCCCGGGGTGTCGATGACCGCGACGCGCGAGCCGTCGAGATCGAGGTGCCCGTGCGTCAGCTCGACGGTGGTCCCGGGGTAATTGGAAACCGTGACATAACGCCCGGTCAGCGCTCCGAACAGGGCGCTCTTCCCGACATTCGGGTTGCCGACGAGGATGATGCTCTCGCCGGCGGCAGTTTCTGCGGACTCCTCGGGAATCGGGACGACTTCGGCCAACGACCCCCCGCTTCACGGCATCCGCGTGCGATGCGTTCTCTAGTTGCGAACGGTTCTCAACTAGAAGGAAACAGTTTATGGAACGCCTCGAGGGTTGTCAAACTCGCGACACGTTATTGGACGCGTCTTTCGACCACCCTTATACTCGGGGCGCGCTGGGCGATGATCGCCTCGTGAACCTCGGGGTGCACAAAGGGGAATCGACGTGATGAAACGATCGGCTGGATGGTCCCTGGCTGCTGTAATTGTTGCGGTGTCGGCGTCCGCGGGATTCGCGTGCGATCGGCCCGAGAAGTCCGCCGAGGTCAAAGACGTAAAGGCGGTCGCCGCGAACCACGATGCGAAAGGTTGCGACATGCCGTGCTGCGCCAACGCGAAAGCGGCGGCGGTCGATGCAAAGGTCGCGGTGGCCTCGGACCGGAAGCCGTGCGCGGGCCACGATCCGAAAGGCTGCCCCAAGAAGGCGGGGGCTACGGTCGCCGCCGTTCTCAATGCGGAGCCCGCCAAGGACGCGGCGAAGTCGGCGCCTCCTGCGGACCCCGGAACCCATCGCTGAGCGCCAGCGGGCCGAGGGAAGACGGTTCAGGCGATCGGACCCGGCTCACCGCCGAGTCCGTGGTCGAGATGACCGAGATCGTCCTTCCGGAAGATTCGAACGCGCGGGGCTCCATCTTCGGAGGCCGGGTTCTCGCCTTGGTCGACAAGTGCGCCGCGATCGTCGCGATGCGCCATGCCAGGTCCGAGGTGGTGACCGCGTCGCTCGACTCGGTCGATTTCAGAAGCGGCGTGCGCGTCGGAAACGTTCTCGTTCTCAATGGGCGTTTGAACGCGGTGTTCCGTTGTTCGATGGAGATTGAGATCGAAGTTCATTCCGAAGACCCGTTGACAGGAGCCCGCCACCTTACGACGAGGGCTTTCGTCACGATGGTCGCGATGGGACCGCAGGGACGCCCGGCGCCCGCGCCGAGCCTCGAATTCGTGTCGGACGAGGAACGCGAGCGCGCGGTCGCAGCGGCTACACGCCGCCGCGAGCGCATCGCGCGCCGCGCCTAACACGCATTGACGTCGAACTGGTCTATCCGAGCCTCGGGGTCCGCAAGGACGCGCAGCCGCTCGACGAGCCAGCGATCGACCACAGGCGACGCGAGCTCCAGCGCGATTCTCAGGGCCCGCGCAACGTCGGGGTGAGTCCGAACCGTCACCTCCCCCGTCGAAAACGAAGACGCGATCCGGCGGACCTCGGACAGGGCTTCATAGGCCACGGTTTCGGGAGTCTTCACGCGGCCGGTAGCTGAACACGAAGGGCAAGAACGCGTCAGCGCGGCGCCGATGCCAAGACGCGTGCGCTTGCGGGTCAACTGGAGCAGGCCGAGCTCCGAGAGTCCGACGATGTTCGTTCGGGACCGATCGCGCTTCAAGGCCCGCTCGACCGCCTCGATCACGAGCTGCCGGTGCTCGGGACGATCCATGTCGATGAAGTCGACGACGATGATCCCGCCCAGATCCCGAAGGCGCAGCTGGCGCGCGATCTCGTCTGCAGCCTCGAGATTCGTCTTGAGCACCGTCTCTTCCGGCCGCCGCGAGCCGACGAACTTCCCGGAGTTGACGTCGATGCTGACCAACGCCTCGGTTTGTTCAATCACGATCGTACCGCCCGAGCTCAGCCAGACGCGCGGCCGCAGAGCCTTTTCGATGTCCTGGGAGACATCGGTCGCGTCGAAGAGCGAAGCGGGCCCGGTGTGCCGCTGCAGCCGCGAGGCGAGCAATGGATCGAGCTCACGCAAGTAATCGATCCCCGCGCGGTACATCCGCTCGTCGTCCACGACGACCTTGTCGAGGCAGGCGGAAGGCGCGTCGCGCAGCGAGCGTAAGAAGAGGTCGAGATCGGCGTGCAGGATCGCGGGCGTTGGGGATCGCCCGATCGAGTCTTCGATCGACTTCCAGGTCTTCACGAGGAACCTGGCGTCGGCCTCGAACGCAGATGCTTCGGCGCCCGCGCCGGCGGTGCGCACGATGAAGCCGCCTAAAGACTGAGGGAGACCGGCAAGGATGTCGCGCAGGCGCTGTCGCTCCTCCGGATCGTGGATCCGGCGCGACACGCCTCGAAACGGGGCCTGCGGCGCGTGGACCAGATATCGTCCGGGAAGCGTGATGAAGCACGTAACCCGGGGCCCTTTTCCGCCGAAGGCCTCGCGCACGACCTGCACGACAAGCTCTCGACCTTCCTTGAGTCGGTCTTGGATGGGAGGACCGACGTCCGCTCCGTCCTCGGATTCGGTCGCCGAGCCGATGCCTGAGCCTTCGCGAGGCGGCGGGGCTGTTTCTCCCGGAAGCAGCAGGTCGGTGACATGGAGGAATGCGTCTTTCTCTTGGCCGACCTCGAGGAACGCGGACTGAATTCCCGGGAGGATCTTCGAGACGCGCGCCTTGACGATTTGGCCGACCGCGAGCGCGCTGCCGTCGTCCTCGACGCGCAACTCGACGGTCACGCCGTCTTCCCGGAGCGCGGCGCACGTCCGGCCGCCCGCGCGGCTAACCAGCAGCTCGCTCGACAACCGGTACCGCCACGGAATCGGCGAGCATCGGGCTCACCAGCCGTTCACCCGAAAGGACCAGAAGGTCGAGACGTACCAGGCGGATCTCCTTCGCAGCATCGCCGAACATCACCGTCAGCACCTCGTCCGGCCGCACGGAGGCGCCGTCGCCGCCTTTCGCCAGCGTCATGCGGAACGATCCGTGGTCGATCGCGACGACGTCGAGCAGCCAGTCGCGTAGCGGAAAGACGACGGACTTCCCGTTCTTCTCTCTCGCGGCCGACAGCCCGTCACGCGCCGAAAAGGCCGCTTCCGCTCGGGAGGGCTCTAGGCCTTCCGGGAGCTTCGCGAGGTAGTGCGCGGCGCGCACCGACTCGGAGAGGCCCGGCGCGTCGACTCCGACCTCGCTTAGCGCTGACACCGCAAGCCCGCGGGGCAGCGCGTCGTTGATAGCGGCCATCCCCGCTTCCGGATCGAGCCGCGTGAACGACCACAAATCGAGGTACTCGCTCAGCGATTCGATCCCAACGGCGAGCGCGGGCGAAAACTGCACGCGCGGCTTCGGATTGAAGCCCTGCGAGTACACGAGCACGATCCGGGCGCGACGGAAAGCGCGAAGCATCGTGCGCGTGAGGTCGAGGTGGCCGAGGAACTGGAGCCGCTCCGTCTTCGCGAAGCGCAGTCGGTACCGGAAGCGCGGCAGCTCGCCTAGCGACGCCTTGAAGGCCGCGGCCTCGGCGAAAGTCAACGCCCGCGGCGCATCGACGGCCCGTGCGGGAACGCCAGGCCCCTGCGAGGACGGCGTGGCCAAGATCGTGAGCCCGTGATCGAGGGGACGTCCGGTGGTCTCCTTGACGACGCCTTTCACGCACTCCTTTGCAAACGGGGCGCAGCCGTGACAATCGGTTGGGCCGCAGATGGAGAGCGTCCCCTCGGCGAGCGCGCGCTTCAACTCGAGCGCCAGCCACTTCTTGTTCACGAGCGAGTCGAGCACGTCCCACGGGAGGCGGCGATCGGTCGACCAGTCGCCGTAGGCGTACTGTTCCGGGTCGATGCCTTCCTCCCGAAACGCGCGTTGCCATGCGTCGAGATTGAAGTGTTCCGCCCATCCGTCGAAACGGGCACCGAGGCGGAAGGCTCGCTCGACGACCGCGGACAGCCGGCGGTCGCCCCGAGAACACGCCCCCTCCAGCAACGGGGTCTCGCACTCGTGGTGCTTGAATCGCACGCCGCGCCGCACGCGCGAGCTGATGCGGTCCTGCTTGCGATAGAGATTCGACATCCGATCCTGGCCGAGCCACTGGAAAGGCGTGACCGGCTTCGGCACGAACGACGACGCCGACAGCGTCACCTCCGGGCGCCTTCCCTTGCCCGATCTCCGCCCAACCGCGAGGATCTCGTGCGCGAGGTCGACGAGTCCGTCGACGTCGGCGTCGGTCTCGGTCGGAAGGCCGATCATGAAATAGAGCTTGATGAGATCCCAACCCGCCTCGAAGGCCAGACGGCAGGCGTTCAGGATCTGCTCCTCGTTCAGATTCTTGTTGACCACGTTGCGCAGGCGCTGCGTGCCCGCTTCCGGAGCGATCGTGAACCCGGACTTCCGCACCCGGCGGACCTGCCGCGCGAGATCCTCCGTCATCGTCGACGCGTGCAAGGACGAGAGGGAGACCGAGACCGATTCCGGCTCGAAGCGGTCCATCAGGTCGAACAACAAAGGCTGGACCGCGCCGTACTCGCCGGTGTTCAGCGAGGCCAGCGAGAACTGATCGTACCCGGTCGCGCGTACACTGCGGATCACGGTGTCGCGCACCTGGTTCGGGTCGCGCTCGCGCGTGGGGCGGTAGATGTAGCCCGCCTGGCAGAAACGGCAACCGACCGGGCAGCCGCGCATCAGCTCGATCGAGACCCGGTCGTGCACGATCTCGCCGTGCGGCACGATGATCCGGTCGGGGAACGGGAATCGGTCGATGTCGTAGACGATCCGTCGCTTGACCGGGTACGGTGCTTGCCCGTTGCCCACGGGAATCGAAAGGCCGTTGTCGTTCTCCACATCGTACAGCGCGGGCGCATAGATGCCGGGGATCTTGGCGAGCTCGCGAACGCGCGCCGCGCGTGGAGCGCGCGCGCGCTTCAACGCCATTAGGGTGTCGAGAAACTCCGGGAGCAGCTCTTCCGCGTCACCGACGAACACGAAGTCGAAGAAATCGGCGACCGGTTCGCAGTTGAAGACGACCGGGCCGCCCGCCACGACCAAAGGGTCCGCTTCGCCGCGCTGGACCGAGCGCAGCGGGATACCGGCGAGGTCGAGCATCTCCAGGACGTTCGTGAACGTCATCTCGTATTGCAGCGAGAAGCCGACGACGTCCATGGTGGCGAGCGGTGTCCCGGTCTCGAGCGTCGCCAGCGGGCGGTTGTGGCGTCGCAGCGCGTCGGCCATGTCGGGCCAGGGGCAAAAACACCGCTCGGCGGCGACGTCCTCCCGCGCGTTCAAGAGGGGGTAGAGGATCCGGAAACCCAGGTGCGACATCCCGATCTCGTAAACGTCGGGAAATGCCAGGGCGAACGTCAAAGCCACACCGCGATGGTCCTTGACGATTTCGTTCCACTCGCCGCCGATATACCGGGTCGGCTTCTGAACGCCGGCCAACAGCTCGCGAAACGCGGTTTCGTCGTCCCTTGTCGATTCGGTTCTCTGGGCCATGGTTCTTCCCCGGGCGCGTCCGGTCGTACGCCGCGGGATTCTAGCAGGGGGCCTAGTTCACGAATCGTCTCCCGCGCACGTTGGCGATCAAGCCAACGCCGCATGTCACGGAGATCAGCGCCGTCCCGCCGTAGGAGAGAAACGGCAAAGGGACGCCGATCGTCGGCATCAGGCCCAGGACCATCCCGATGTTGATGGCCGCCTGCCCCGTCAGCCAGGACACGACCAGCAAGCTCAGATAGGTCCCCAGCCGGTCTTGGGACGAGCGCGCGGCGAGGAGACCGCGATAGAGAAGGTAGTAGAGCAGCGCGAGAACACCCGCGGCGCCGATGAAGCCCAGCTCCTCCGCGATGACGGCGAGCACGAAGTCGGTGTGCTGGGCCGGAAGAAAATTGAGCCGCGTCTGCGTCCCCTTGAACAGCCCTTTTCCGGTGAGGCGTCCGGAGCCGACGGCGATCTTCGACTGGCGGACCTGGTACCCGACGCCGGACAGATCGCGACTCGGGTCGATGACCGTGAAGATGCGCTCTTTTTGGTAGGGCTTGAGGTGCCGCCAACCGACAGGGGCCAGGAGGGCGACGGCGCACATCGCACCGGCGACGAAGCGCCAACGAAGCCCGCCGAGCAAAACGGCGGCCAGAGAGATCGGCACGAACGTCAGCGCCGTACCCATGTCGGGCTGCTTCAGGATCAGGAGCATGGGAACGCCGATGATCACCGCAAGCTGCAACGCTTGGAGGAAGCGCAGGCGTTCGTGGACCCTCTTGGCGAGAAACGCCGCGATGGCGAGACAGGTCGTCCACTTCGCGAACTCGGACGGTTGGAACGTCACAGGGCCCATCGCGAGCCACGACCGGTTGCCGCCGACCTCCTTGCCGAAAAGAAGCACCGCCGCGAGCATCGCCACAGCCACCGCATGGAGGCTGAGCGAGAACTCCGCCCAAATGTGGTAGTCGACCGCGATTACGACGACGGCCGCCAAAGAGGCGATGCCGAGCCAGGCGAGCTGGGCCTTCCACAGGCCCGAGCGGCCGGGCTGAAAGGCGGTGGCCGACGCGATCGCCGTCATGCCGACCGCGGCGAGCGCCAACGCAGCCGCGATCGTCGGGACGTCGAGCCTATCGAGAAGTCGACGCCGCAGCACTTTGCGCCTCGGGGTGGGCGGTCAGGTCCGCCCGGAGCGCGGGGACCTCGTCCCGGCGGGGAAGCCTGTCTTCGAAGAAGACCTCGAGCACCTGCCGCGCGACGGGCGCGGCCGTCGTTCCGCCGTGGCCACCGTGCTCGATGACGATCGCGAACGCTATCTCGGGGTTCTCCGCGGGTGCGTATCCTATGAACCACGCATGATCGCGCTCGTTCTTCGGTTGCTTGTCGGCGTCGACGCCAACGGATCTCTTGAACACTTGCGCCGTCCCGGTTTTCCCGGCGACGAGAATCGGTCCCAGCTGCGCGCGAGTCGCGGTCCCTTCCTCGACGACGTCCGCCAACGCGTCACGAATCAGGGCGAGAGTGGACGCGGACACGGGGATCTTGACGGATCGCGACGTGGCGTTTCTGGCCAAATGCGGCCGGACGAGCGTTCCGCCGTTCGCGACCGCCGAGATCATCGTCGCCATCTGAACGGGAGTGACGGCGAGAAGCCCTTGCCCGATCGACACCGAAATCGTGTCACCCGGGTACCAAGGCTCCTTGTGGATGCGCTGCTTCCATTCCACCGACGGAGGAGTGCCGCGGCTCTCGCCCGGAATGTCGATGCCGGAGAGCTCGCCGATTCCGAACATCTTGGCGTACTTGGTGATGGCGTCGATGCCGACCTTCTTGCCGAGCAAGTAGTAAAAGACGTTGCACGAATGGACGAGCGCATGGTGGACGTCGACCGTTCCGTGCCCCCCTTTCTTCCAGCACATGAAGCGCCGGTTGTAGATCATCACCGAGCCGGGACACGACACCACGGTCTGAGGGGTGATCGCGCCGGTCTCCAATCCCACGATCGCCATCAGGACTTTGAAGGTCGAGCCGGGCGCGTAGAACGACGAGATCGCCCGATCGTTCAGAGGATGGCGAGGATCGCTGATCAGCGCGGTCCAGGTCGTGCGCGAGACGGGCGCCGTGAACACGTTCGGGTCGTAGCCGGGAGTCGACGCGAGCGCCAGGACCTCGCCCGTTTTCGGGTTCATGAAGATCCCCGAGCCGACCTCGTCGGCGAGCGACTCGACGAGCTTGCGCTGCATGCGCTTGTCGATCGTCAGGTGAAGCGGAAGCCCATCCTCGGGAACGCGACCCGGCTGCGATGCGCCAAAGGGCCGGCCGAGGCTGTTGACGGTCTGGAGCTTCCACCCGCGACGACCCCGCAGGATCTCGTCGTACTCGCGCTCGACGCCCGTCTTGCCGACGATGTCCCCCTGCTGGAGGGAGCCGTCGGCGATCTTGGCGAGCTGTGCCTCGTTCACTTCGCCGACGTAGCCCACGGCGTGCGCGACCGCCGGACCGTCGGGGTAGTCGCGGAGCGTCGACTGCTCGACCTCGACGGAGGGGAACCACTCCCGGCGTGCTTCGACTTTGGCGATCTCGGCAAGATGCACGTCTTCCTTGATGACGAGCGGTTCGAACGTCGGGCGGTGGCGCATCGCGAGGAGGCGCGCCTGCAAATCGACGGACGGGATGCCGAGGACGCCTTCGAGACGCTTCAGCTGCCCCTCCGCGTCGGACAGCCCTTCACGCACGAGCACGAGGTTCAGCGCGGGACGCGTCGACGCCAAGACTTCGTCCCGGCGGTCGAGGACGACCCCACGCATTGGCGGAAGCGCGATACGGCGGAGCCGGTTGTTCTCGGCGAGCAAAGCGAACTCGCCCCCCTTGACGATCTGCAAGTACCAGAACACGCCGAGAAAGCCCGCGAGCACCATCACGATGACGGCGTGGAGGAGCATCGCGCGACGGCCGAGCCGCTGCTCGCTCTGGTATTCCTTCAGCTCCCAGCGCTCTCGGTAGTCCATGGGTTACGCCTTCCGGCTCTTTTGTCGGGTCGGGCGACGGCTCGCCCCGAACTTGCTCACGACGGTCAAAACTGCGGCCGTCAGCAACCCGCCGGCGATCGCGCGGATTCCCAGGGAGGCTGCAGTCAGCGGGACCACGGCCTCCCCGAACAGACGTCGCAATGCGGTCTGGAGCCCCGCATCGACGAGGTGGAGCGAGGCCCCGGACGCGCAACGTCCCCAAAAATTGTTCAGGTCGAACCGGGCGCCGATGCCGCCTAGGGCCCACCCCAGGATCGTCTTCACCAGACCGTTCAACCCGAAGAGGCGCGGCTCGATCCAGTAGTCCTCGAGGAGGCCCGACGCGCAACCGACCATCATGGCCGAGCGCTGGGAGGTGCGAAGCGCATAGGCCGCCAGTGGGAGCGTCATCAACCCGACGTAATGCGTGACTCCCGGCGCAAAGCGGCCCACGCCCAGCTCGAACCCGAGCGAGAGTCCGATTCCCAGGAGGGCGAACAGGACGATCACGGGGCGGCCTCCGGCTCGTCAGTGGTCAGCAATCGCGTGCCCGATGGCTCGAGGAGAATCAAAACGTCCTCGACGGAGTGATCGTCGACCTCCGACTCCAGCCGAATCGACTTGCTCGCTCCGACCGGCTCCCCGATGACAGTGACGCGACCGAGCCCGAACCCGCGGGGGAAGACGCCGTCGAGCCCCGAGGTGACGATGCGGTCCCCCACGACGACGTCGGCGTACTTGGGAACGTAGATCATCTCCATGGGTTCGCTGCCCCGCCCGACGATCATCCCTTCGGCGCGGCTCCGGACGATCACTCCGGACGCGCCGCTGTTCGGATCGGACAGCAGGCGGACGCGGGCGAATCCTCTTTCGACGCTGACGACGCGCCCGACCGCTCCTCCCCACGCGACGACCGCCATGTCCGGACGAACGCCGTCCGAAGCCCCGCGGTCCACCAACATGACGCGGGATTGTCCTCCGAGGCGCGACGTCACGACCGAGGCGCCGATCGACTTCGGCACCAGATCCTCGCGCATGCCGAGCAGCCTTCGCAGCCGGGTGTTCTCTTGGGCGAGCTCCCGCGTTCGCTCGTACTCGCCCGAAAGGCGCGTGACCTCGCGGCGGAGCTTCACGTTCTCGACCGTGTCCGCGTGCACGTCGCGGAAGAAGTGGACGACGTCCACGAGGATGCCGGAGACCGAGCGCTCGGCCGAGACGGCGGGACGGGAGGCGGCGCCGACGACGGCGGATACCACGGACGCGGCCATGCCGGCGCGCACGGAGGCAGCCATCAGCAGCAGCTGCGCGAACGACATGACCCCCAGGAGGAGGGCGTTGGCACGGGCGGGAGAAACGGCCGCCATGGAGATCGCCTCGAACGCGCGGAGACCTAATCCGCCGCGCGCTACATGCTAGTCGAGCGCAACCCGCCTGAGGAGATCGAAGTCGGTGAGCATCTTGCCCGTGCCCATCACGACCGACGTCAACGGGTCGTCGGCGATCGAGACCGGGAGACCCGTCTCCTCGCGGAGTCGCTTGTCGAGGTTCTTGAGAAGCGCCCCTCCGCCGGTTAAGACGATGCCGCGGTCGACGATGTCCGCCGAGAGCTCCGGAGGCGTTTGCTCCAGCGCCGCGCGGACGGCCTCGATGATGGTCGCGACGGTCTCGGCCAACGACTCGCGGATCTCCTCGTCCGAGACCACGATCGTCTTCGGGACTCCTTCTACCAGGTCGCGCCCTTTGATCTCCAGCGTGAGCTCCTCGTCGAGCGGGAACGCCGAGCCAAGCTTCATCTTGACCTCCTCGGCGGTCCGCTCACCGATGAGGAGGTTGTACTTGCGCTTGATGTACTGGATGATCGCATCGTCCATTTCGTTGCCGGCCACGCGGACGGAACGGGCATAGACGATGCCGGCCATCGAGATGACGGCGACGTCCGATGTGCCGCCACCGATATCGAGGACCATGTTGCCGGTGGGCTCGGTGATGGGTAGCCCGGCGCCGATCGCCGCCATCATCGCCTGCTCGACGAGATAGACCTCGGTCGCCTTGGCGCGCATTGCGGAGTCGCGCACGGCGCGCTTTTCGACCTGGGTGATCTCGCTCGGAACGCCGATGACGATACGGGGCCGCACGCCGAACTTCCGGTTGTGAGCCTTCTCGATGAAATACGAGAGCATCCGCTCGGTATGCTCGAAGTCCGCGATCACGCCGTCCTTCATCGGCCGGATGGCGATGATGTTCCCGGGTGTGCGACCGAGCATCTCCTTGGCTTCCTTGCCGACGGCCTCGACCTTGCCCGTCTTCTGGTTGACGGCGACGATCGACGGCTCGCTGACGACGATCCCGCGTCCCTTCGAGTAGACGAGCGAATTCGCCGTGCCCAAGTCGATCGCGAGGTCGTTCGAGAACATCGACAAGAAAGAAGAAGGAGACAACGACATGGGAGCGCCTCGCCATACCCGGCGCGTCGGCCGCGCCGATGTTGGAATCGGTAATCTAGTCGCCGGAAACGAAGAAAAGCAAGAAAACCGGTCGCCAATCTCAGTAGGGATCGACGTACGCGCGGTGGGTCAGCTTGTTGACGTTGCCGGACGCATCCTGGGCCAAGAGCAGGACCTCGTTGACACCCTCCTTGCGGAGCCGGATGACAGCGTAGAAGGTCCCATTGTCCGTCACCTCGACCTTTTCGTTGTCCACCCACAACAGGGCCCCGGGTTCGGTCCGTCCGTTGAGGATCAGCATGGGCCCGGACTGAACGTTCTCCGTGATCTCCAGGATCGGGGGGGTGCTGTCCTCCCGATCGTGGAGGCTCTGCGAGGTCACCCGGAATCGCCACGGTTCGCTGTAGGGGCCGCGAACACCCGCCGCCGTGACGGAGGCGACCTTCCAGTAGTACGCCCCCGGCTGGATACCGTCGAGCTGAACCGACGTTTCCGCGCGGTCCGCGTCATAGAGCGCGGCCGTAAAGAGGGAACGGTCCGAGATCACCAGATGGTAGCGGGCCGCGCCGGCGGTCTTGTCCCACGCGAGCGTGGTGATCGCCTTCAACGGATCCTCGTGGACGAAGATCTTCTGATCGGCGGGGGCGACGAGGCGCGGGACCGCGGGCAGGATCTCCTTCGCCTGGAGCTGACCGGACGCGTCGGCTCGAATCCGCTCTCCCGGCTCGAGACGTTCGACGCGCCCTCCCGAAGCGATCTGCACGCGTCCTCGAAAAACATCGACGGCCGCCGCTTGCGATTCCTTGTCGGACACGACACGAAACTCGCCGGCTTCTTCGGAGCGCGCGGACACGTTCGAGGTCGCGACCTCGTGAAACGACCCATCGACGTTCTTCTTCTGCGTCGAGGCCAAAGCCTCGCCCCAGTTCAACTTCTCGCTGACGCGTCTCACCTTCGTCGTCGGGTCTTCGTGGATTTCCCGGATCTCCAAGAGCGACCCGGGGGTGATCGTCGTCAGCGTCCCATCGAAGTAGATGAGTTGGACCGAGCCCGACCCGGCGGTTTTCAATTGGTCCCCGACCTGCAGGACCATTTTGCGATCCGCCGACTCCCAGTTGAATTCCCCCGCGCGCTTCACGCGGACGTCCCCCTCCATCTTGTAGATCTGGACTTCCTTCGACGCCGTTCCCTCCCCCCGTGCCATGTCGATCGCCTTTTGGGAGAAGTTCTCCGACCGGATCGCTGCGACACGGGCGTCGTCGTACTGGCTACGCTGGAATGCGTCGCGCCCTTCCGCGAGGGCGGACCGGGCGCTCCCGCGGACCTCGTCGAGGTGGTCGGCGCCCGCATAGCGCGACGCTTCCGCCAGACGCTTCTCCGCGCGGACGATCGCCTCCTGCGCCTCCTGGCGGGGCTTGCTCGGCGCGAAGAAGAAGAGGTACCAGCCTACGGCGAGGAGCGCGACGATCAACAGGACGACCCCGGCCGCGACGCTGCGGTAGCTGACGGTGAACCAGTCGAGAAGGACCCTGGGCCTTTGTGGTTCTACGGGCATGCGGGGGACCGTCCTCCGCCGGGGTCGGCAGCCTGCCTGCCCGGGTCGGCGCGAATCTAACACGCGCTCCCGCCCGAAACCACCGAAGGCGGGCCCCGCGCACCTTCTGAGCCTCCTCCGTGTTGATGACGCACCCCACGCTGGACTACCATTCGTGCTTTGCCCGACGCGTCACCGGAGAAACGTCCATGCTCAACGTCATGCGCGACAATCTGAAGCACCTCAAGTGGGTGCTCGTCGTCGTCGCCCTCGCCATGCTGATGTACTTGGGCTCCTACTTCGACCCACGGGCGACGCGCGGCGACATGTCGTCCGAATGGGCGGCGCGCGTTGACGGTCAGTCGATCTCCACCCAAGAGTTCATGGAGCTCGCTCGCACCCAGGACGACTACTATCGAAAGATGCTCGGAGAGCAGTTCGAGCCCATGAAGAAGAATCTGAGACTCGGCTCGCAGGCGATCCAGAGCTTGGTGGATCGCCGGCTCGTCCTGACGGAGGCGCGCTCCCTCGGCCTCGTCGCGACGAAGAGCGCCATCTCCAAGGCCATCCTGGAGAATCCCAATTTCAAGGACCCGTCCGGTAACTTCGTCGGCAAGGAAAGGTACGCGGACTTCATCGGTCAGAGCTTCGAGGGAGGCGTCGAAGGGTTCGAGCGCCGACTCGCCGACGACATCCTGGCGAAGCAGTGGCTCGCGGTGATGACCGCCTCGGCGCGCACCTCGGATGCGGAGATCGAGCAGGCGTGGCGCTCGCGCAACGTACGCGCTGCGGCCGACTACGTCTTCGTCCCGTCGTCGTCCGTACCCTCCGACACGAGCGTCGACGACGCCGCCCTGCAGGCGTGGTACACGTCGCACCAGGGTGATTACAAGAGGTCGGAGGCCCGCCGGGTCCGTCTCGTCGTGATCGATCGCCAATCGCAAGTCGCGAAAACGAACGTCTCGGACGCGGATGTCAAGGCCGACTACGACGGCCATACGTCCGAGTACACACGGCCGGAGCAGCGCCGGGTGCGTCACGTCCTCTTCAAGCTCCCCTCGGGAACGAGCGCGGCCGACAAAGCTTCTGTCCGCGACCTCGCCACGTCGGTTTTGGCCCGTGCCCAGAAAGGCGAGGATTTCGCCGGACTCGCGCGCTCGCTATCGCAAGACACGGTCTCGGCCGCGCAAGGGGGCGATCTCGGCTGGTTCGGCCGCGGCGCGATGGTGAAACCGTTCGACGACGCCGCCTTCGCGACTCCCCCCGGGCAGCTCGCTCCGGTCGTCGAGACGGAATACGGGTTCCACGTCCTTCGGGTCGAGGAGGCGCGCGCCGCGGGAACGACCCCGTTGGCCGAAGTAAAAGACGCCATCCGCCGTCGTCTCGAGCTCAAAAGAGCCCAGGATTTGGCCTCTGCTGAGGCACAACGGATCGCTAGCGAGATCAAGAAGCCTGAGGACCTAGACGCGGTCGCGACGAAGGCCGGGCTCAAGATCGAGGAGCGCCTCGTGTCCAGCGACGACCTCGCGTCCGACCTCGGCCCCTCCCCAGAGTTCACCGGCGTCGTCTCATCCATGCAACCGGGCCAGGTGTCATCACCGTTGGGTGTCGCACGCGGTCTCGCCGTCGTCGCGTGCACCGAGATCGTCCCATCCGCGGTGCGTCCGCTCGTGGAAGTCGAAAGCCAGGTCAGGAAGGACCTGCTGAACGAGCGGGGACGGCAGGCCGCGGTCCTCGTGGCGCGCCGAATCGCGGCCGGCTCCACGTTGGCCGAAGGAGCGAAGCCGATGAAGCTCGACGTCAAGAAGAGCGGCGACCTCTCGGCGGGCGTCGATCTTCCCGGGGTCGGCCGCGTCCCGGAACTCGACGCAGCGCTCTTCGGCGCGGGAAGCACGATCGGCACCAAGGGATCGGCAGCCGCGCCCGGCGGCGCGATCGCCTACGAGATCACGCGGCACGATGCGTTCGACCCGAAGAGGTTCGAGGCGGACAAGGCGGCGCTGCGCGACCAGTTGTTGGAGGAACGCCGTAACCAATTGATGCGGGGCCTCCTCGAGAACCTGCGCGAGAAGCACACCATCGAGATCAACCAGCCGATCGTCGACGGTGTCAACGGATAGCTTTTTCCGCCACTTTACGTTCCCGTGATCGACCTCACGAAACGAGGACTGGCCCGCGGGGCCCTTCCGACTCGATACTCCTCCAAGGTCACGCAAGGAGGATCGATGCTTGTCCAGGCGGCGGAGACGAGGTTCCAGCGCGGCCTCGTGGCGCTGAACGACGGGCGCAGCCTCGAGGCACTCGCGCTGTTCGAGGCGGCGCTTGCGCTCGGAAAACGCCTCGGCGCGGGCGCACCGCAGGCACGCTACCTCTCTTACTACGGTTTCTGCCTCGCGCGGGACGGGAACCGGGTGCGCGAGGGCACGGAACTCTGCCGCCAGGCGATCGCTCTCGAGTTCTTCAACGCGGATCTGTTCTGGAACTACGGGCGCGTCCTGCTCTTGTCGGACCGCCGGAAAGAGGCGTTCGCGGCTTTCGTCAAGGGCCTCTCGGTGCAGAGGAATCACCCCGACATCGTTCGCGAGCTCGGGCTCATGGGCTGGCGCAAGCGTCCTCCGCTCTCCTTCTTGCCGCGCGCCAATCCGATCAATGTCGCCATTGGGAAGATGTTTCGTCCCGCACGACGGCCGGTTTCCGGGCGCCGGCGCGCTTCCGGGACGCCGGCGTAGCGCGAGCCTGTTTACGATCCGTCGCCGAGCACGGCGCGCACCTGGCGAAGGACGTCGCGGATGTCGAAGGGCTTCGCAAGGAACCCTCCGCTCTGCGACATGTAATAGCCAAGATTTCCGTCCGATTGCAGCAGGCCCGACATGAAGATCGTCCGCGACGCGAGCTCGGCGTCCATCTGGCGAATCTGGTGGTGCAGCATCACGCCGTCCATGTCGGGCAGATTGAAATCGAGTAGGGCGACCTCGTAGATGTTCTCGCGGATGAGCTGAAGCGACGAGGCGGCATCTCGGGCTGCGTCCACGACGTAGCCCTCAGCGCTCAGCACGTCTCGGAGAAGCTCGACGATCTCGGCCTCGTCATCGACGACGAGGATTCTCTCACCTGCCATGGCGCCGCCACCTCACTTGCGGGCCCATACTACCGTGTCGAGGCACCACAAACGCCCGAGCCTCACGGAACCGTGAGAACGACCTTTCCGAACGCGTCGCGAGCCGCGAGGCGCCGGTGGGCCTCCGCGACCTGCTCGAGCGGGAACACCCGGTCGATGACCGGGCGGAGGCGCCCCGAAGCGACGAGGGAGAGGACGGTCGCAAGCTCGTGGGCGGCGCCCATGGTGGACCCCAGGATGGATAAGCTCTTGAAGAATACGAGCCGGAAGTCAGACTTCAATTCGAAACCGGACGTTGCGCCGCACGTGACGTAGCGGCCGCCTTTGGCGAGACAGCGAAGGGACCGATCGAATGTGTCGACCCCGACGTGATCGACCACGACATCGACGCCGCGCCCGCCCGAAAAACGCCGGACCTCTTTCGCGAAATCCGCGGTGCGATAGTTGACCGCCTCCTCCGCCCCGAGCGCTACCCCGCGCGAGCACTTCTCATCGCTCCCGGCTGTCGTGATGACCCGCGCCCCGAGAAACGTCGCGATCTGGATCGCCGCTACCGAGACGCCGGATCCCGCGGCGTGAACGAGCACCCGTTCTCCCGGTTCCAGGCAGGCACGCGCCTTCAGCATGTGCCATGCGGTGAGAAACGTCAGTGGGACCGCGGCGGCTTGTGTCCAATCGAGGCCGGCCGGTTTCGGGACGACACCCTCGTCGGGAACGACAAGGCACTCCTGGCAACCGCCGTCCCGCGACTCGCCGAGGATGCCGTAGGTCCGGCAGAGGGCGTCCTTCCCCGCGCGACAGACGGGACAGCGGCCGCAGGAGAGGCCCGGCGCCACGACGACCTCGTCGCCGGCGGCAACTCCCGAAGCCCCCGGTCCGAGCGCATCGACCACACCCGCTATGTCGCACCCGGGGACGATCGGGAGCGGAAACGCGTGCCCCGGCACGCCGTTTCTCACCCAGAGATCGAGATGGTTGAGGCCGACCGCACGGACCCGGATGCGAACTTCCCGAAACCCGGGCATCGGCTCGGGCCGTTCCTCGAACTTTAGAACCTCCGGACCACCGTGTTCGCGGATGACGACGGCGCGCAACTCAGCGCCCCAGGTCGATCCACACGCTCTTCGTCTCGAGGTAACCTTCCAACGCCTCGTCTCCCAGATCGCGTCCGAATCCGCTCTGCTTGAAGCCGCCGAACGGCAGGGACGGGTCGTAGAGGTTGTAGGTGTTCACCCAGACGGTGCCCGCCCGGATCGCGCGCGCCACCTTGTGCGCCTTCGCGACGTCCTTCGTGAAGATGCCGGCGGCGAGCCCGTAGATCGAGCCGTTGGCCGACGCGATGACGTCGTCCACGTCGTCGAACGCAAGGACGGAGAGCACGGGTCCGAAGATCTCCTCGCGCGCGATCTTCATTTCCGGTAAGACGCCGTCGAACACGGTCGGCCTCACGAAATACCCTCGGCCGCCGTTGACCTCAGACGCGCGCCGTCCACCGGCGGCGATTCGCGCGCCGTCTTTCTTCCCGGAGGCGATGTACCCGAGCACCGTGTCCATCTGACCGGCCGAAACGACAGGCCCCATGCGCGTGCCCTTCTCGCGGGGGTCGCCCAAGACGATCGCGTCGGTGCGCTCGGCGAGCTGCGCGACGAAGTCATCGTGGATCGATTTTTGGACGAACAGGCGCGAGCCGGCCGCGCACACTTCGCCCTTGTTGTAGAAGATGCCGTTGAAGGCGCCGCGCATCGCGGCTTCCTGGTCGGCGTCGGCAAAGACGATGTTCGGGGATTTTCCGCCCAGCTCGACAGATACTCGCTTCAAGGTAGCCGCGGCCTCGCGAAGAATCGTCTTCCCGACCGAGGTGCTCCCGGTGAACGCGATCTTGTCGACCCCGGCGTGGCGCACCAGCGCCAGGCCTGCTCCCGCGCCGGCGCCGGGGAGCACCTGGAGCACGCCCGGAGGAAGACCGGCGTCGAGCCCGATCTTTCCCAGCTCGAGGGCCGTGAGCGGCGTCTGGCTCGCCGGCTTCAGGATCACGCAGCATCCGGCGGCGAGCGCCGGAGCGACTTTCCACGAAGAGAGGAGGAACGGGAAGTTCCAGGGCACGATCGCAGCGACGACGCCGACGGGTTCCTTCAGTGTGAACAGGAAAGCGTCGGACCGGCTGGAAGGCGTCTTCCCCGCGATCTTCGAGGCGGCGCCCGCGTAAAACTGGAAGATCTGCGCGGCCATGGGCAGCTCGATCTTGCCCGAATCGAACAACGTCTTTCCGGTATCCAAGGTCTCGAGGAGCGACAGGTGCGCCAAGCGCTCGAGGATCAACTCGCCCATCCGCCAGAGAACCTTGCCCCGGTCCGCCGCGGACATTCGCTTCCACGGTCCGGATTCCAGCGCCCTGCGCGCCGCCGCAACGGCGGCGTCGACGTCCTCGTCACCCGCCTCGGCCACGTGGGTGATCACGCTCTCGTCGGCGGGGTTGACGGTCGCGAACGTCTTGCCGGAGCGAGCGTCCGCCCACTGTCCGTCGATCAGCAGCCGTCCGGGCTCGGGCGGAACGACCTGGTCCATGGTGGTCTCCTGGTGTCAGACCCGCAGGGTCGGATCGAAAAGGCGCTGGTATTCCTCGGTGGCGTAACGATCGGTCATCCCGGCGATGTAGTCGGCGATGGCGCGATGCACCCCTTCGGCCTCGGTCCGGCGCCGCGCGTCGTCGGGGAGTAGCTTCGGGTTCTCGAGATAGCGCTCGCAAAGCGCGTGCAGCACGCGTCCCGCCTTGTCCTTCATGCGCTCGATCCGGTGGTGCTCGTACAGGTGGGTCTTGAGGTAGGACTTGAGCGCGCGGTTCTGATCGGAGACGCCGGGCGAGAGACCGGACAGAAGGCGACCGGCGTTCCTGACGTCCTCGAGTGAAGCGACACCCGCCGCGAGAATGGCCGACGCCGTCGTCTCGATGAGGTCGGTCACGAGGACGTTGATCAACCCGCGAAGCGCGACCGTCCTGACGCGGCGCGGGTCGGACTGCGGCCAGCGGGAGCGCGCTCTGAGGAGCGGTTCGCCGAAGAGCGGCACCGCGTCGGCCAAGGCCTCGGTTTCTAAGAGCCCCGACGACAGACCGTCGTCGATGTCGTGATGGTTGTACGCGATCTCGTCGACGAGATCGATCAGCTGCGCCTCCAGCGGCGGCTGCCGGGCAGGCTCGTATTCCGCGAACTCCGGTGCTCTGGCGGCGATCGGGCCGGAATGCTTTGCGATCCCCTCGCGCACCTCGAACGTCAGGTTCAGGCCGGGAAAATCGGGATATCGCTCTTCCAAGAGCTCGACGATCCGCAGCGTCTGCCGGTTGTGGTTGAACCCGCCGTGCCCTTTCATGAACGTGTCGAGCACGTCCTCGCCCAAGTGACCGAACGGCGTATGGCCGAGATCATGCGAGAGCGCCAACGACTCCACCAGATCCTCGTTCAGGCCGAGCGCGCGCGCGACGGTCCTCCCGATCTGTGAGACCTCGATCGAGTGCGTCAGCCGCGTGCGGTAGTGATCCCCCTCGTGATTGACGAACACCTGCGTCTTGTATTCGAGTCGGCGAAACGCCCGCGCGTGCACGATGCGGTCGCGATCTCTCTGATAGAGCGACCGGTAGCCGTGATGGGCTTCAAGGTGACGGCGGCCGCGGGAAAGTGCGCTCGTTTGCGCATAACTCGCGAGCGCACCCTCGACCCGCTCCAACGATGGGAGGATCGTCAGGCCTGGAAACTCTGGCCGCAGCCGCAGCTGCCGCTGGCGTTCGGATTTTCGATCTTGAACCCCGACCCCTCGAGGCTCTCGATGTAGTCGATCTTGACGCCGTCTAAGTACATCCCCGACATGGCATCGACGTAGACCTTGAGACCGTCGATCTCGAGGACGTTGTCGTTCGGCTTTTCTTCGTTGTCGAAAGTCAGCCCGTACTGGAAACCCGAGCACCCGCCGCCCTGGACCGCGACGCGAAGCCCGTAGCCGGTCTTGTTGTCCGTCGTCAGGAGTTCCTTCACCTTGCTGACGGCCCGCTCGCTGAGCTGAATCATGGTCGAATCCTCCGCTGTGAACTCTCAAAAGGTACGGTATGGCCACGCCTTCGTCAAACGGATATTCTCCTAGCCTAGGAGGCGCCCGCATTGACCGAGATCAAAAGAATGCAGCTCCAGCTTCCCCTTCCTTACGGTTTGGAGCCCAGGGATGACGAGCGCGTACGGCGGCAGCTCGACCTCGGCTGGCGTATCGCGCAGCTCCAGCGACTCACCGACCAGGAAGTCTTGGTGACGTTCGAGGCGCCCGCCTCAGATCAGCCCTAGCTTCGTTCCGACTCGCTTGAACGCGGCCAACGCGAAATCCAGGTCATCTCTGGTGTGCGCAGCCGAAACCTGACACCGGACACGCGCCTCCCCTTGCGGCACGACGGGATAGCCGAAGCCGGTGACGAATACACCCTCGTCCAGCATCATCGCGCTCGCGCGCATCGCCTTGGCCGTTTCTCCCAAGATGATCGGGACGATCGGCGTCTCGCCCGCCAGCGGGCGCAGCCCGATCTCCTTGAGACTCGCACGAAAATAGCGCGCGTTGTCGTTCAAGCGCGCCACGCGCTCCGGGTGCGCCGTCAGATAGCGCACCGCAGCCAAGGCGCTCGCCGCGACGGTCGGGGGAAGGGCGTTCGAGAACAACTGCGGGCGCGACCTTTGGATCAGGTAGTCGACGAGGACCGAAGACCCCGCCGTGAATCCACCGGCGGCACCGCCCAACGCCTTCCCGAGCGTCGACGTGATGACATCCACCTCGCCGACCAGCCCGTAATGCTCGGCGGTGCCACGGCCGGTTTTTCCCAGTACGCCGGTGGCGTGGGAGTCGTCGATCGCGACCACGGCATCGTGAGCTCGCGCTAAGGCTACGATCTCGGGAAGATTGGCGATATCTCCTTCCATGCTGAACACGCCGTCGGTAATGATGAATCGCGTCCGCGCGGAGCTCGTCTCCTTCAGGATGGCCGCAAGCTCGGCCATGTCCGCGTGCTTGTAGACACGGCGCGAAGCCTTGCACAGCCTCACGCCGTCGATGATGCTCGCGTGGTTCAGCGCATCCGAGATGACCGCGTCCTGCTCGTCGAGCACCGTCGGCATCAGGCCTTCGTTCGCCGTCCAGCAGGACACGTAGGAGAGCGCGGCCTCCGTTCCGACGAAGCGCGCAAGCTCCGCCTCGAGCTCGCGGTGGATCGTGAACGTGCCGCAGATGAACCGGACCGATCCGGTGCCGGCACCGAAGCGGTCGAGAGCCGCCTTCCCCGCCTCGATCACCTCGGGGACATCGCAGAGCCCGACGTAGTTGTTCGAGGAGAGGATGAGGACGCGACCGCGACCCTCCATCGTCACCCACGCCGACTGCGGGCTGTCTAAGTGATTGAGCGTCTTGTAGACGCCGTCTTTGGCCAGTCCGTCGATGGCGGCCGCCAACCGGGTGTTGAGCCCGCTCGTCATGGGCGCGGCGTTCCCGGCTCAGGCGCCCCGGCTTCCGCTCCCGGGAGCATCAGGAAGGCGCGGGCTTGCTCGAGCAGGAACTCGAAGTGACGCGGGTCTAAGGGACTGAGTCGATACTCGTTGATGTACTTGACCTGCGTCCCGAGCCACTCCTTCCAACAGGTGGCGCAGACATTCGCGAGAATGACCTGCCCCGCCTCGCCCGGAAGCGGCGCACGTTCGAGGCCCGGCGCCTCGTTCTTGCAGCGTGTGCATGTCACGGTAGCCATGATTTGCTCCTTGCGGTCGATCGACCCGTGCCCACATTAGCAGGCCGGGATAGGATAACCGCGGAGGAGCCGCCATGGCCGACGAGCGTGAAATCCACATCAAGATCCCGGAGGAGATCCTCCGCGGCGTGTACGCGAACCAGATGGTGGTCCGCCACGGCCGTGAGGAATTCGTCATCGACTTCATCAACGTGTGCCCTCCCGAGGGGATCGTGAACGCGAGGGTCATCGTCAGCCCGGGCCACCTGAAACGCATGGTCTCGGCACTTGCGGAAAACCTCGCGCGCTACGAGCAGCGTTTCGGCACCGTCACGACCTCGGAGCCCCCGCCCGACCCGAAGTTCCAGAACTAGCGACGAAGCTCGTCCACGACGTGCGCGATCTCCGGTAGGACGAGGCGCGTGAGCGCGAGCCTTACCGCCGCAGGCGAGCCGGGGAGGAGGAACACCGGCTTGCCCCGGACGACGCCGGCCTGGGCGCGGCTCAACATCGCGGCGCTACCGATCTCCTCGAACGAGAGCAGCCGGAACAACTCGCCGAATCCGTCGATCCTCACGTCGAAGAGCGTGGCGACCGCCTCGACGGTGCGATCGCGTGCCGACAGCCCCGTGCCGCCTGTCGAGACGATCACGTCGCAGGCCGGGTCGAGCGTCCACTGAAGGATTTGGCCGCGCACGGCCGCGGGATCGTCGGGCACGATCGCGGTTCCCTGCACGCGGTGTCCCGACGCTAGGACGAGCTCGCGCAGCACGCCCCCCGAAACATCGTCCCCCGTCCCACGCGTATCGCTGACGGTCAGCAATCCAAACGCCAGGCCCCCGATCGCTCGGGCGCCTCCGGAGTGCGGCGTGTGGCGCGCGCTCATCGAGCCACGGCGGCGCGAACGCGACTCAGAATCCCGGCGGCGTCCAAACCGACCTCTGCCAGAAGCTCGGCGCGCGAGCCATGGGTGACGAAATCGTCCGCAAGTCCCAATCGTAGGACCGCATCGCGGGACAGCCCCTCGAGGGCCAACGCCTCCAAAACGCCTTCGCCGAATCCTCCAGGCAGGTTGTTCTCCTCAATCGTCACGAGGAGCTTCGCCATCCGCCGCGCTCGTTCGAGCGTGGCGTGATCGAGAGGCTTGACGAACCGGCAGTTCACAACCCCCGCCGAAAGTCCGAGCGTCCGAAGCTCCCGGCACGCCGCCTGCGCGCTTTCGACCATGGCCCCGACGGCGAGGAGCATGACGTCGTGACCTTCGTCCAAGATCTCCCACGAGCCGATGGGGAGGATCTCAGGCTGGCGCGCCGGGTCGAACCCGTGAGGCACGGTGTCGCGCGGGTAACGGATCGCGAAGGGAGCGGTCTCTTGCGAGAGCGCCGTCCACAGCAGATCGCGCAGCTCGTTGCCGTCCTTCGGCGCCGACACGACCATGCCGGGGACGCAGCGCATGTACGACAGGTCGAGAACGCCGTGGTGCGTCGGACCGTCGGCGCCGACCACCCCCGCACGATCGATCGCGAAAATCACAGGGACGTGCTGCAACGCGACGTCGTGGACTACTTGGTCGAACGCCCGCTGGAGAAACGTCGAATAAACCGCCGCGACGGGTCTCGCCCCCTCGCACGCCATACCCGCCGCGAAACAGACCCCGTGCGCCTCCGCGATCCCGACGTCGTAGAAGCGGCTCGGGAATTTCTCCCTGAAGGCGTTGAGTCCCGTGCCCGATGGCATCGCGGCGGTGATCGCGACCAGCTTCGGAAAATGGGCTGCGGCCTCGACCATCGCCTGGCCGAACACCGCGGTGTAACCGGGCCGCCCGGAAGAAACGGCGGGACTCGCCTTCCCGGTCACCTTGTCGAACGGCGCCACGCCGTGGAATCCCTCGTGATCGGCCTCCGCCGCCGGGAGTCCCTTGCCTTTTCGCGTCATGACGTGCAGGAGCACCGGCCCCGGCCGGTCGAGCACCTTCGGGAGGAGGGCGAGGAGCATCCTGAGATCGTGCCCGTCGACCGGGCCGATGTAGTTGAAACCGAGCGCCTCGAAGAGCCCGCCCGGCACGAGTGCCGTCTTGATCGCCGCCTCGAGGCGCGTCGCCAAGGATCGAGCCGTCCCGCCCACCCGTGGAAGCCGCCCCATCACCTCGAGGCTCTCCTTGCGCAGCCGGCGGAGGCGTGGGTTGGTCTGGATGTTCGTCAGGTAATGCGCGAGCGCGCCGACGTTCGGCGAAATCGACATGCCGTTGTCGTTCAGGATGACGAGCAGGTCGCGCGCGGAATGGCCCGCATTGTTGAGGGCCTCGTAGGCGAGACCGCCGGTCATCGCTCCATCGCCCATGATCGCGACGACTTTGTGTCGTCCCCCGACGAGGTCGCGAGCCGCCGCGAGGCCCAAAGCGGCGGAGATCGCCGTCGAGGCATGCCCCGCGCCGAAGGTGTCGTAAGGACTTTCCGCGCGCTTCAAGAACCCGGAGATGCCGCCGTACTGTCGAATCCCCCAGAGCGCATCCTTGCGGCCGGTGAGCACCTTGTGCACATAGGCCTGGTGACCCGTGTCCCATACGACGCGGTCGTTGGGGAGATCGAGCACGCGCGCGAGGCTGACGGTCAGCTCCACGACGCCGAGGCTCGCCCCGAGGTGCCCCCCTTTTTGTGACACGACGTCCACGATGTACTCGCGGATCTCGGCGCAGAGCGTCTCTAGCTCGACCGGGGAGAGCGCCTTCAGGTCGGCGGGTTCCGCCACGCGGTCGAGAATCGCGCCTTTGCGGGTGCCGTGTTCGTCGCCGGCAAGCGCCTCGAAGCCATCTTGAACGACGTCGTCCATCTCAACGCACCTTGGGGATCGCGCCGAACTCGTGGAGCAGGCTATCGACCGAAAGCTGCAGCGCGGGGAGATCACCCTTGTTGTGAAGGACGCGATCCGCGAGCGCGAAGGTCGCGCGGAGCTGCTGACCCGCCGGGTTCGCGCTGTTCTCCTGCCGCTCGCGAGCCGCAAACTGCGCGAACGATTCCGGATCGCCCGGCCGCGCCCGCACACGCGACCGCTCAAAGCGCAAGAGGTCCGGTGCGTCGACGCCGATGAGCACAAAACCGTTCACGCGTCTTAACGCCGCAACCTCGGCTGGATTACGGATCGAATCGACGACGTCCCGCGCTCCCAGCCTTGGGATCATTCGCTCCGCGAGAACCCCCGGGCCGCCCTGCTCCCTCAAGAGCGTGCCGATCCGGATGAGATGCTCGCGCTCCGGTTTCAATCCGCGAAGGGCGGCCTCCTCGCGGACGATGTCGGAAAGGGAGTGCACCGCAAAGCCCAGCGTGCCCAGGTACGCGGATACCTCGCCCTTGCCCGCGGCGTTCGGGCCGGTGACTCCGAGTACGATTCCCATCGTCTCAGGGCGAATCGGGTGGATCCTCGGCAGGGGGGTCGCTTTGTGGTTGCTCGTCGGGGGTGACGCTGGGAGGTGGGGTAGGCGGCTCCGCAGAACCGATCGGAGCGAAAGCCCTTACCACCGGCGCCTTCGCCATCCCCGGCGGCATGATCACCTGGGGTTGCCCGCCCTGCGGGGCCGGGAAGGCGGGGTTGAAGACGCGTCGAGTGGTGGCGACGGTGCGATCGACTTGCTGACCTGCCATCGAGGGCGCCGGAACGGGGTCGGCAGCCTCACCCAGCATCGCGCCCTGACGCGGGTTCGGGACCGGCCGACCGCCGGACGTATTGATCGGAGCGGCGCCGCGAGACGCGTTTTCCGACCCCGCGCCGCCGGAACCTCCGGCGATCGCTTGATTGGAAGGATGAAACACGGGGTTCAAGAACACGTCCTGCCCGGCGCTGACGATCTTGTCGACCATCGACATGGGAAAGGCGATGAAGCTGTTTCCGCCGAGGTCGAGCCGCACGGTGCGCTTGTTTTGTTCGACCGTGTGGGAACGCACGGTCATCTCGGCGCCGTTCGTGAAGTGGACGATCTCGTCCGCGAACGCCGCTGGAGCGAGCGGTCCGACGGTGGCGAGCACCAAGAAGACGCGACCGAAGCTCTTCGTCGTCATGGAATTCTCTCCCTGCACGAGACGGTCGAAGCCAGAGAGAGTGTACCCCCACAAAGTGGGGCCGACAACCGGGGGTTGCCTCCGGGGATCGCGTGGCGCCGCGGTCGGCCACCCTTTAGAATGAAGTGGATGAAGAGTCTGGGCTTTTTTCTCGCGATCCTGATTCTTGCGGATTCTCGAGCCGGGGCTGCGCCCGCCGGGCGTTCGGCCGCTTCCGAGGCGCCGGTCGAAGTCGCCCTCGCGGTCTCCCCTGACGCCGTCCGTGCCGGGTCCGACGCGTCGGTTACCGTTAGGATCGAGCCGAAGCCGGGAATCAAGATGAACAGATACCCGAAGATCAAGCTGCAAGTTCCGGCAGTTCCGGGATTGGTGGACGCGGCGGAACAGTCGTTGGGCAACGCGGCCGCACCCCCGGCCGATCAACTGGACTCGAACTACTTTCACGGGGGCGTCGACCCGCTGACGATCACTTTGCATCTCGACGGGCAGGCGAAGAAGGGCCTGCACGAGATCCGCGCCAAGCTGAGCTATTTCTATTGTGTCGCCGCCTCTGGCTACTGTGCTCCGGCCAAGGCCGAGCTGACGATCCCCGTCACGGTCCGCTGAGCGCCACGCCGCGGCGCGCGACCCGCACGTCGAGCAGGCTGGCTCCTGTTCGCGCGATCGCGTCGGCGACCGCGTCGCGCTTCCCATCGCGCGTGAAGGCCACCATGCAACCCCCGCCGCCCGCGCCGCACACCTTCGCTCCCAAAGCGCCCGCCCGACGCGCGGCACCGTCGGCCGCGCGAAGCGCTTCGGTCGCAACCGACGGCGCGAGGCTGTAGCGCAGCCGGCCTTCCTCGCCGAGCAGGCGCCCGGCCTCATCGAGATCGCCGGCCAAAAGCGCGTCGCGCATCGCGCGCGCCAGCTTTGCGATCGTTTCCATGCGCCGCCTCGTCGCCAGGTCCTTCTCGACGTAGCGGCGGAACATGTCCCAATTGCTGAACCCAGATTGCCGCGGTTCCCCGGTGTAGGCAAGCACGAGCCGGCTCTCGAGCGCTTTCGCGTCAGGCAAAGGCTGCCTCGCCACGCCATCGATGCGGTGCCGGTACGCGGCCAGCCCGCCCCACAGCGCCGCGAGGTAGTCCTGGTTTCCGGTCGGCACCCCGATCTCGCGCGTCTCCAAGTTCATGACCCGCCGCAGCAACGCATCTTTCGAGAGCCGCTCCCCCGTCGCCTCGGCGAGCGCCGCCCCGACCGCGATACCCAACGCCGAGGATCCGCCGAGTCCCGCGCCAGCCGGCGCCTCCGCCCGGCAGGTCAGCGTCAAGGGGATCCCCGGGGCGAACGCATCCGTCAGCCGGATCAGCCACGAGAGCGGTCCGCGAAACGCCGAAGCGGAAAGCGGCAGACCGTGCGCGACCTTGCGGCCCCGATCGACGGAAACGACCGCAACGCGCCGGTCGGAACGAGGCGCCACGCTCGCCTCTGCCTTGAGCCGTACGGCGAGGTTGACCGTGACCGCGTCCTCGATCAGCTGCGAGATGGGCCAAATGTCGAGCGTCCCGCCGGCGAGATCGATTCTGGTGGGAGCCGACGCGTGTGCGGGGCGTACCTTCATGGTCTCCCTCCGTCAACGGACGACGGCGACGGCCAGCCGGTCGGGGTCCAAGTACTCAGCCGTCGCGCGCTTGACGTCTGTGGCTGAGACCCCTCGCAACGAATCGACGAACCGGCGCTCGTCCCCGGGCTGCTGTCCGCGCATCGCCTCGATCCCCGCCTCGTAGGCGAGGCTGATCCGTGTCATGCGCCGCATCAGCGCCGCGCCGCGCGCGACGTTGACCGCCCGCTCGACTTCGGCGGCGGTAGGGGTCGCCTCACGAAAGGCGCGAACGCCGCTTACGATTCCAGCCTTGGCTTCGTCGAGGTTTTCGGCGCGTGTCCCCATCGCCACGTCGAAGCGCGTCCGACCTCCCCACGGACGGAGCGACGCGCCGATCGAGTACGCGAGACCCTTCGTCTCGCGCAGGTCGAAGGCCAGCCGGTCCGAGAGCAAGGAGACCGCGATCGTCAGCGCGGCGCGATCTTCGGGCGGGACGTTAAGGACGGTCCCCATGACGAGATAGGACTGGCTCTTGCCGAGCTTCACCTCGCTCTGCGAAGTCCGCTGCAGAACCGGCGGGACCGCGGTCGCGACCGCCGCCGGACCTGCGGGGAGCGGACCGAAATCCGCCTGGAGCGCGCGCACCAGATCGTCGGCGTCGATCGGGCCGATGACGGTTACGATCGTGCGGCTCCCGGCGGCGAAGGCTGCGTGATGCGACTTCAGGTCATCGAGCGTGATCGACTGGAGCGAGCCTTCCGTTCCGTAGACGGGCCGTGTCAGCGGATGCCCGGGCGCCAAGAGGGTGTCGAGCGCGGCAAAAGCCGTCTCGCGCGGCGCACCGTCACGCCGCGTCACGCGCTCCCGCATGTCGCGACGGGCCTCGTCGAGCGCGTCGGCGCCGATCGCCGGAAATCGCACCATCTCGGCGAGAATCCCGACCGCTTCCCGCCACTGGGACGCAGGGACCTCCAAACGCAGCCACGAGAACTCCGAGCTCGTGTAGTAATCGTCGAAGGGAACCGACGGATCGTCGACCGCCTTGACGCGCGCCCCGAGCCGTGAGAGCCGGTCGTCGAGCGCCGCGGGATCGTGAACGAGAGTCGCACGCGCCATGATGCGGTGGAGAAGATCGGTGATCCCGTCTCGCCCGGTGGGTTCGCCGGCCGAGCGCGGAACGAACGAAAGGTGCATCGCGACGACGTCCGAGTCGGACGATTCGCGCACGACGTATCGGAGCCCGTTCGCGAGCGTCCCCACACGCGCCGCAGCCGACCCTTCGACCGGGGGAGCTACGTCGGCCGGCGGAGACCATGACAGCCGCTTGGCGGTGAGGCCGGGACCGGTGAATCTCGCGCGGACCGCCGGCAGGCCTTCGATCAAGCGCGCCGAGGCGGCGTCCCAATCCGCGGGTCCTAAAGCGGCACGCCTTGCGGCTTCGTCTTCCACCGACCCTCGCGGCGACCCTAAGATCGACGACGAGCGCAGCATCGCGAAATAGTGGATCTGATCGCGCGCGATGGTGTCGTCCGACGTGGTCTTGGCGAGCACGCGGTCGATACGTTGACGCGCTTCGCCGCCCGGGCGCGTGGCCCGGATCGCGTCGCAGAGCGCATCGAGCACCGCTTTCGGGTCGGTCCCCCGCTCGACCCTGGTGTCGAGGAGGACGGTCGACCAAGGGGCCCGGCGCGATTCGATGCCAAGGCTCGGGGAGTTCGCCTTCACTCCGCGGCGTAGGAGTGCGAGCGCGAGCGGTGAGTCCTTCCCGTCCGCGGCCGCGGCGAGGAGCACAGAGGCGGCCTCGGTCGTTTTGTCCCACGGCGCGGCCGGAAACGGAAAGGCGGCCAAGAGGCGCGCCGGCTCCGTCTCGGCGGTCGTGATCTCCACGTTGTCCGCACGCTTTTCGGGCCAGCTCGAAGCGACAGTCTTCGGCAACGGCGCAGGCCCCGCGGCGCCGAACGTGCGCTTCACGACATCCAACATCTCCGGAATCTCGAAGTCCCCCATCACGAGGAGCGTCATGTTCCCCGGCACGTAGCGCGCCTTGTAGTAGGCCAGCACCTGCTCTCTGGTGATCGCGCCGAGCGAGGCCTCCGTCCCCAGGACCGGTCGCGCGATGGGAGTCCCCGCATACGCCAAGGAGCGGAACCCGGCCTGGACGTCGTACGACGGATCGCTACGGTCGCGCGCCAACTCCTCGAGGACGATCTTGCGCTCTTTCTCGAAGTTCTCGGCGGGGATCGTCGACCGGAACAGCATGTCGGCCTGGATCGCGAGCCCTTTCTCCGCGTGCTCCTTTTGGACGAGCAACGTGAAGAGCGTGTGATCCTCCCGCGTCGTTGCGTTGTTGTACGCGCCCAGCCGGTCGACATCGTCGTACAGCTGCCGCTGCGAACGCGTCTCCGTCCCGTTGAACAGCAGGTGCTCGAGAAAGTGCGACGCGCCCGAGGCCTCTTGCGGCTCGTCGAGAACGCCCGCGCCGACGATGACGGCCGACGCCACCATCGGGTTCGCGCGGTGCGGAATCAGAATGACGCGCAGGCCGTTGCCCAACGTCTGCTCGGCGGCCCCGCTCGGCGCCGCGGTGATGAGGATCGCGGTAGCGAGAACGAGTCGGCGCATGGCGAATCCCTCGAGGGGGGCGGATGGTACACCGTCGCGTTGCAAGTTCCGCCGTGCAACGGGAGCGACGCCTATAATCGCCGCGCTTCCGCGGGAGGGTGCATGAACCGCAAGCAGTGGATCGTTCTGGCCGCGATCGTCGCCGCGGCGGGGTTTATCGCGTGGCTCGCGCTGTCGAGCCGGCAGCCGCCGCTGCTCCCAGTCGATGACGTCCACGCGGTGTTCGAGAGCGCGACCACCTGTTTGAGCTGCCACGGCTCCGAAGGCGCGGTCCCGCAGTCTTCGCGCCATCCTCTAGGAGACGAGTGCCTCCGCTGTCACGGAACTCGCCGATAAAGGGGACACTGAGAAAGGGGACACTCCCCTTTATCGCTTCCACGGGTCGACGGGAACGTGCAGCACGGCCAGCAGCTCCGCGACGACCATCGCCGTGGCTCCCCACAGCTTGGCGCCTCCCAGCTCGAAGTAGGGCACCTCGACTGCGGATCCTCCGCGCTCGCGCAGCTCGACCGTCAGCCCGAAGCCATTGGCGAGCCCGGAGAGCGGAAGCTCGACGATCCGTTCCACCTCGGCCGCGCACGGCCGTACGGTCGGGGGCGATTCAGCCGTGGCGACGACGGGATGCAGGACGTAGCCACTGACCGGAATGTGCAGGGGTGTCAGGCGAAGCCGGATGTTGACGCCGGCGCGCGCGATGCCCACCTCCTCTTCGGCCTCGCGCAGCGCCGCGTCCTCGATGCTCTCACCCGGCTCGACCGCGCCGCCGGGTAGCGAGACCTGCCCTTGGTGGTTGGCCAGGTGCGCCCCGCGCACCGTCAGCAAGAGCGCCGTGTCGCCGCCCTTCGGGTACAGCAGCGCGAGCCCGGCGGCCGCGCGCGCGCCCGCCGGAACGACACCGGGCACCCAGAACCGGCGAGGGCGCGGGGCCATCTTCGACTGGGCGCTAGGCCCTGGAAGCTCCGCAAGCTGCGCATCCGCAAGCAGCCGTAGGACCCTTTCGAATCGCATGGCGCCACGATAGCGGAGCTTCACGAACTGGAGTAGAACCTTGGGCCGTGTTCCCGGAGCCGATCGAGGAGGCGGCCCGCGAGGAGCCGCCGACCGATCACTGGCGCGTAAAGGTGATGAGCACCATCTGAGTTTCCGCCTCGCCGGCACGGTGCGAGATGTACTCCTCGTAGGTCCAGGTGCTTGCGTTGACGAACGTCGTGACCGTTCTCGAGATGGTCAGCTGTCTCGTCTTCTGGTCGCTGTAATGCGAGGAGAGGACGAGCTGCTTCTTCTCGGCATCGTACGTCCCGACGTGGTGGATGACCGCGGTCGACGTGGTTTCCAAGGTATCGGACGTGTACTTGCCTACGACTTCGTCGAAACCGAAGATGATCGTCTCCTCGAACGGCTGCTTCATCCGCTTTTCCGCATGCGAGACCTGAACGAAAAGCCCGTTCATCAGCAGCTTCCCTTCGGCGGTGCCGACGACGTCTTTCTCGCGGGGGAATGGGCCCGTGAATAGATGCACGTTGGCCGACCACTTTCCGGCTAGGGCCGCCAGAACCTTGTGCTCGGGCTTGAGCTCGACTTGCTTAAACGGCTTCACGACCGTCAGGGATCCAGCCGGCTGCGGATGCCGCGCGGGCTCCTTGGGCGCTGGGGCGTCCTTGGGCGTTGCGGCTTCCTGCGGCGGCTCGCTTTCCTTCGGCTGCGGTGAGCTCTCCGGGATCGCGGCGGCAACGACGCCGCTTAGAATCACTCCCGTCGCGAGAACCAAAATCGGAACGGACCGTTTCCGTCTCATCATCTCTCCTTGCGCGGGCCGTTTGCGCCCAGCGCGAACACAGGTCATTCACGGTACCAGTTTTTCGTCCAAGCGTGGTCTTTCAGCCGTTCGAGGAGCGCCGGGCTGAGCCGCCGTCCGTCCGAGACGGCGACGTTGGCAAAGGCGTGTTGGGGCCGTCGCATTCCGGGAATCACGGTCGAAACCTGGGGTTGCGAAAGCACGAATCGCAATGCGAGCTCGGGGAGGGTCCTCGCTTCGTCGCCCAGGAGCGTAGCGAGCGCCTCGGCCCGTCGCGCCGCCTCGGCCCGCCGTTCCCCCCGGAAGTACTGGTGACGCCAGTCCCCTTCCGGGAAGCGGGTGCTCGGTCCGATGGCGCCGGTTAACGTCCCCTCATCGAACGGCACGCGCACGATGATCCCGAGGTTCCGCTCGCGCGCTAGAGCGAACAGCTTCCTCTCGGGTGAGCGATCGAAGATGTTGTAGATCACCTGGGCGGTCGAAAACAGCGGATCGCCAAGCGCCCGGAGCGCCGTTTCGGGCGCGTGGTCGTTGATCGAGATCCCCCAGTGCACCACCTTCCCTTCAGCGACGAGCCGCTCCATCTCGCGCCTCGTCGCGGCCCACGCCGGCTGATCGAGCCAGCGGTCGTGCCAGACGTGGAGCTGTTGCAGCGCGATCGAGTCGCTCCCTAAGTTGCGCAGCGAGGTCTCGGTACACGTCCGCACATACGCCGCGGGAAAGACATCCGCGATCTGCGACGTCTCCGCCGCGGGCCAGTCCCCATCTTGCGGCGGGATCTTCGTCGCGACGACGGCGCTGGTTCGTGCCTTCGCGATGAGCCGCTCGCTGTGACCGTCGCCGTACGCCAACGCGGTATCGATGAAGTTCACGCCGGCCTCGACGGCGGCACGAACGGCTGCCAGCGCGACGTCATCCGCAACGCCGCGCCACATCGTCGCTCCGAGCCCCCACGCGCCGAAGCCGATCTCCGACACCTCGATCCCCGTGCGCCCCAACGGCCGAGTCTTCACGATCTCTCCCCCGCCCGCGTCAGCTGCGTCAGGAGAAACTCCGAGACACGCTCGCCGACGACATCGTCGACGAGCACGGCGCTGTGATTCGCGCCGGGCACCCGCACCACGGTTGCAAGACCCACCGGCACCGCCGCGGCGACCCGCTCCGCATGCCAAACCGGGACGACTTCGTCCTCTTCTCCGTGCACAACCATCACGGGAACCCGGATCGAACCGAGGTTCCGCTCCGCATCGAAGGTATCCGGGTCGATGCCGACGCTGCGGGTGAACGAGCGCCGCACCATCCCATCGAGCCAGCGGCCGGGGAGTCCCTTGTCATCGAGGTACAGCCGCGCCGCAGCCATCGCCCCGAGCGGCGCGGCGAGCACGACCAGCGCGGCCCATCGCGCGTCGCGCGACGCCGCGACGTACGCGCCGAGCCCCCCGAACGAAAAGCCCACGATCGCCGCGGGCAGCGCGAGCAGCCCCGCCCGCTTCGCGATCCAATCCCTCACCGCGCGCAAGTCATCGACCATCAGCGCCGCGTTATAGCTTTCGACCGCTCCCGTGCGTCCGTGTCCCGGTAGATCGACGAGCAACGCGCTCATCCCGCGCGCCACGACGTGCCCCGAAAGTCCCGCCATGCGCCCGCCGTCATGCCCCCAGCCGTGCACGAAAGCGACGGTCCCCGCGGGGCGTCCAGACGGGCGCACGAGCCACGCCTTCAGCGGGAGCGTGGCCGCGGGTATCGAGACATCTTCCGCCTGCGCCGAGAGCGCGGCAGGAAGCGGCCACGACTCGGGTGGCGGAGGATGGAGAATGCGCCGAACGAATGAAGCCGCCAACCGATCGAGCATCCGACAAATCCTAGTCGAGGCTCGTTCGGCCGTCGAATCGCGGGAGTCGTCCTGTGTTGCCCGGACCTGCCGACTCTGCTAGAAATGCGCGTTGCTTTCCGTCCGATGCCGGCATAGCTCAGTTGGTAGAGCGGCTGATTCGTAATCAGCAGGTCCCCAGTTCAAGTCTGGGTGCCGGCTCCAAATCAAGGAACGTGGATCCCGGGGACAAATGGAGAGCCCGGCTCGGTCCGACTACGAGCCCTCGATGACTCGTGTCAGAGCTGGGAGAATCGCCGGCAGGTCGACGCTCGCGGTCTTCCAAAGGATCGTGAGATCGACGCCGAAGTACTCGTGGATGAGCACGTTCCGCATGTCCGCCATGTCCGCCCACGGCAGTTCCGGAAATCGCTCTTTCTCGGTATCGGGAACGTGCCGCGCGGCCTCGCCAATCACTTCGAGATTGCGGACTACTGCATCGACCGTCTTGCGATCGTTCGCGAACTCCTCGTAAGAGAGTCCCTGGACATAGCCTGCGATGGCAGTCGCAGCCTCGATGATGTCCTCGATGCGAATGCGCCAGTCTCTAGGCGGCACGGACCGCCTCCCGCAACACGGCTTGGCGGAGCTGCGGCTTGAGCGCTCCGGGCGTAACGAGATCGACTCGGGCGCCGAGAATCTCTTCGAGAAACCGCTTCAGGCGCACGAACTCGAAAAGGCCGACCTGAACGCTGAACTCGACGAGCAGGTCCACGTCGCTTTCGGCTCGAGCTTCGCCTCGCGCAACCGACCCGAATACGGCCAGAGTCTTGACGTGAAATCGGTCCAGCGACTCCCGCTGCGCCGCGATTTTCGCAAGGACATCGTCACGGAGCATCCTGGCCTCCCCTTTCTCGGTGAAGTCTCGCGCGATTATGGCATCACCGCGGGTCGTGGAGGAGAGGAAACGCCCCGGGTCTTCGTCAGTCAAACAGCCCCGGCCAGCGATAGGCGAATCTCCACCCCGGCGCCGAGACGTATCCGGCAGTGTCCGCCGAGAAGTACAAGAGGCTCTCGAACGGATCGGTGTACGGAACGCCATTGCATCCAAACGCCCGAAGTCGGTACTCCCGATTACCGAAACCAGTGTCGAACACGTGGTAGTCGTACGGGTTCCCGCAGTCGTCTGAGAACACACGCGGCCACGAGAACCATGGGCCGCCCACAAGCTCAGAAAGCGAGTTCGGCCACGTTCCGGTCTGTTCCTGGAAATACGACAACGCCGCCGAGACCTGAGACATGTCCATGAATGTGCGTCGAAGATACTCGTAGCGGCCCCGGTAGGGCGTCGTCGCCACGAGCTGCATGCCGTTGGTCACTTTGCTGTCCGCATCGAACCCCTCGCCCCCCGGCAGCCCATCCCTCCCCAGACCAGTCAGTACGTACGCATCGGGTGCGAGTGAAAACACATAGGGATGCCCGTAGGGATCCACCACGGGTATGAATCGCCGGTAGATGGGGGCCAAGTCCTCGATCCGTTCCGGGAAGCGGTTGTAGTCGACGCGATACGACTCCACCGACTGGGCAAGCTCCACGAGTTGCTGCCGTGTAAGTCGGGCCGCTTCACGAACCGTGATCGCTCCCCTAGGCAGATTCGTGAACGTGCCATCTTCGTTGCGGATCTCGACGCGACCGGGAATCACGAGGCGAAGCGTGAAGTGCTCATCGGTGGCCGTGTACTGGTAGGGCGTGGAGAACGGACTGGCCGATGGCACGCGGTCGAGAAAATCCGGAACAAGCTGTTCGAGCGATTGTGGAACGCCGCGATACCCGAGTCGCAAGACGGAGTAACGCACCACGGCGTCGGAAATCTCGTTCATCTCTTCCAGCGAGCGACGGACGCGGTCGAAATCCCCGATCCCTGCTGCTCGCACTTGTCGACACACCCGATTGTCGGATCCTGAGCTCCCTTGCTGGATACAGACCTGGATCAAGCTGATCGGGTCTTCGGCGTTGACGGGAACCGTGAAGGTGCTGACCTCGCTGTCCGATGGCAAGGTTCGCTGCTCGATCAGGGCTCCGTCAACGATCAGCTGAATCGACATGTCCGAGCGACGTTGCTTCGACCCGTTGTCCGCTCCGTCGTACCCCACGTCTACCGCCAGGTTGCTGCCCTCCTGGAAGAACCGGTCGGGAGGCTGGACGATCCTCGGCACCGGCACCTTCGGCCCCGAAAACGAGGGGGGAATCAAGGCGATGATCCCGAACGCCACAAGCGAGAACCGGAGGACGCGCACGGCTGATCGAGGCATGGAATTCTCCCCAGGCGAAAGCGGATCGGCCTCTCGAAACGTTCCCTCAGACAACTCCGGAGTCAAGGCGGTGACATCGTCCGGGCGGGTAGACGAGCCCGCGTGCTTTGGGCTTCGCTCGCCGTTTCGTTGTGCCCAAATTACGCCCAGCGCCTTTGAGACATGTCGCCGTTCCGAGCGTTATCACCCGGTAACAGGCCACTTCGTAATCAGCAGGTCCCCAGTTCAAGTCTGGGTGCCGGCTCCAATTCTCACGGCAAGAACGTCGTCCTCCCCGCCCGCACGACAACGCCCTTCCATGCGGCGGTCACGGAAGCGCAATCGGGATCGCCGCACAGTTCGACGCGGTAGGTGCCGGGAGGCGTCCCGGGGAAGGTGGCCTTTTGGCTTGCTACGGCGCGGACCACCGGGCTCCCTTCTTCGGGTGTCATGCGCGCGACCTTTCCGTCTCCCCGCACGTCCACCAACCCTCCGAGCCGGTCGAAGTCCACGTGGATCTCGGCGAAGCTTCCACGAGTGAGCGGGAGCTCCCGCTCCGGCACGGAGATCGACGGCGGGATCAGGTACGGGTGCTCCACGGTTACCGCTGTCATGAACTTGCCTTCCTGCAGTCGGCGGAGGAACGCGCGGGCGGCGTGCACCTCGACGTCCGCGCTTACGCTTCGCGGATTCTTCTTGTCGGATGATCGACGCAATGTCGCGCGCACGGCGCCGAGATGCAGATCGGGTACCGGCTCCTTGGACAGGATGTCCGGCACCACGGCCACGAGCGGCCCACACTCGATCTCGACGACCCCCGTATCCAGGGTCGCGGCTTCGGCGACCGGAAAGACCGTCGCGCGATCCGGCACGAGCTCGTTCGACGCCCAGCTCCAGTAGACCTGGCCGTCGGGACGGGCGGCCACGTGATACTCGCCCAGCGGCAAGGGTCCCAAGTGGAAGAGATCCGCTCCATCCCCGCGCAGCACCACGTCGTCTTGTGCGCTCGCCGCGTCCGCCTTGAGTTCCTTCTCGGTCCAGAGGTTTTCAACGCGCGAGCCTGCCGGAAAGATCCGGAACGATACCTTCGGCGGCATCGTGCCGCGGTCTGCGCAGGCCAGGCGCCCGGAGAGACTCGCCGCGGGCAGCACGAGAAGATCCACGTCGGAGCGCTCGCCCTCGTTGAGACGCACCTCGATCGAGCGGGTGTGTTTCGCGCCGCCCTGTCGAAGGACGACGAAGCGGGTTGCGGCTTGCTCCCCCGTCATGCGGGCTAGGACGCGGTAATCGCCGGTGTAGAGACCCGGAATCTCGATGTGCCCCGTGACGTCGGAGAGCCCTGTGCCCTGTCGCTTTTTCGCCGCGATGCCCTCGTTGGCGAGGGCCAACTTGGGGAGTGGCGAGAGGCGCGTGTAGCTCAGCTCCACGCCTTGGACCGGACGGTCCCTGTCATCCACAGCGCGCGCGTGCAGCTTGGCGCCTGCGCGCAGCGTCACCGTGACGCTTGTCGGTTCCTTCGCTTTCGGGTTGTAATCCTCCACCGTGGCGGTTCCTTCGAGGAAGTCGTCGGCCCCCGCAGCCACTCGGTAGTTTCCGGCGGCGAGGTCCCGAAACGACACGGATCCCGCGTACCCTTCCGTCTTACCGGTTCTGACTGGGGTGGCCGAGAGCGTGTCTTCGTCTGGTGGCCAGATTTCGACGACCGCTCCTACGATTCCCCAGCCCTCAGGCGAACGGACGCTGACAATGAGAGGCTGGCCCTTCTTGAGGCCGTCGCCTTCTTTCGTCTCGAGCTGGAAGTCGAGCGTTCGCGTTTCGCCGGGCGCGATCGTGACGTCGGCCGATGCGGGCTCTGCGGTCAGCAAGTACTCGCCTTGCGGCTGCACGATCCATTGGCCGTCGGGCAGCCAGAGGCGGTAAATGCATTTGCTGTTTGCGACCCATTCTTGATGGGGCACCAACTGAAAGGTGGATCCACCTCGCTGCGTCGCCGCGACGATCCACGGGCCGGGCTGCTTCAGGGTGGCGACCAGCTGGACGGGGCATTCTCCGGAGGCGTCCGCCACCTTGCCGGTGATCAGGCATGGCGTGCTCAGGTACCAGCTCACGTTCTGCGGGCGTGGGTCCTCGCGGACATCGAAGCGGGCGACGTGGCCGGGAAGGGACTCTCCGTTCCAGACGAGATCCATCAACAGATACCCCGGCGGGATTGCGAGCTCCGCCTCATAGCGTCCCGGGAGAAGAAGCCGTTCGACGCGCCCCTGAGCATCGAGGCGGAGATCTGCCGTGGGCTGCCCGTCGAGGCTTCGCAAGACCACCTTGGCACCCCGCGGAATGTTGGCGCGGTCCACAAGAACTTCGGCGCGGAGGAGACTCCCCCGCCAGACCTCGATCTCAACCTGGACCTTGTCTCCGTCCGCGGCGATCGTGATCTGTGGCGGCGGGGCGAGCGGATTCGCCGCGGGGTTGATCAGGCCCGGCTGAGCGATCCCCTCGAGGTTGAGCGTGTAACGTCCGACCGGGATCTGCTCGAAGACGGCCTTCCCGTCCGCTCCAGTGACGCGCAACTGAATCCGAGCGCGATTCCATGTCGGAAGCCCGCCGGGAGTGCCGGTGGGCTCGATGACGACCCGCTGTTCGGCTATCGGCCCGGCTCCTCGCTCCCGAACCGACACCACAACCGTCGCCGCCCTCGCGGGCAGCAACAAGACCAGCCCAAGCACAAAGATCGCGGGCCTCACGGGATTGGATGATCTCCGTAGCGACGATGATACAGCGGAGCACCACCTTCCATCGCGGGTAGTAGAATGACTCGATGAACCCGCAAGCCGCGCTCGAGGAACAGATCGCCAGGTACCGACGGATGACCGGCGAACAGCGCCTCGGGATAGCGCTTTCCCTCCACGAGCTCGCGTGCGATGTGGCACGAGAGGGAATCCGCTCGCGGCGCCCGAATGCCGACGACGCCGAGGTCGAACGCCAGCTGCGTGCCCGCCTTGCTCTCATTCGCGGACAGGGGGAACGCCAGGCCGGTGACCCCGTTGACTGAGCGCGAGCTCCTCGCCGATTGCCTGCGGCGGCTCAACGGGATCGGTCTTCCGTGCCCTCGAAGCGGCCTCCGTGCGCGGCGCGTTTCGAAGCAACCATATGTTCAACGCGATCGATCGGCGGTCCGCGCTCAAGGTCGATTTCTGGATGCTCCGGCGGGTTCCGTTCGAGGAGAATATGTTCGCGCGACGCCTGCGGGTGACCTTGTTCGGAGAGCCGGCGTGGATCGCGACCGCCGAGGACACGCTCCTTCACAAGCTTTATTGGAATCACATCACGCCATCCGAGAGGCAACTCGGCGACGCGGCAGGCATCGTGGCGGTCCAGGGCGCCGAGTTGGACCGTGGCTATCTCGAGCACTGGGCGCGCGAACTCGGAGTCGTCACAGTTCTTGGCGATTTTCTGGGCGGGAAGATTCGGCCGAAGAGCACGTAGCGCCGTGGCCACGCCTGCCGGCGTTTGTGCACTCCACCGGGAGTCATCCCGGGGTGGACAATTTCGGAACCACCATGGATGGCTAGCACTTTCATCCGTTACCCGATCGCAGTGCGCTCACACTTTGTACCGCTTCAGCTTGTTCTGCACCGACTCCCGATTCGGGTCCTTCTGCAACGCAATCTCGTATTCCCGCCTGGCGCCGCCGACCCTGCGATCGTCGTGAGGGTCCACACGACGGCGATGACGACGATTCTCATGCATCTCCCTCGCCCGTTGCGCGCGGGCCGCTGCTGCCGTGTTCTACGCGCGCCGCCTTCGGGAGGTTCCTGAATACCCCAGCTAGGCTACGGTAGTGGGGACTAGGCTCCGGAGGTTGTGTCGATGACCGAAGCGCGACCCGCAGATGCGACCCCACCAACTGGCCAGAGGACGTTTTTCATTGCGCGGGCGCTGCGGCTCGAATACCTGACCGTCGGTTGGTGTCTCATCGAAGCGGGCGTCGGCGTGGCGGCCGCGCTGGCATCGGGCAGCGTGGCGCTCCTGGGATTCGGCCTCGACAGTCTCGTCGAGAGTGCCTCGGGCGCGGTGCTGATCTGGCGTCTGACGGCGGAACGACGGACCGCGAGCCCGGCGGCGATCGAACGCCTCGACCGAACCGCCCATCGGCTGGTCGCGGGATCACTGTTCCTGCTGGCCGCGTATGTTGCCGGCGACGCGGTGTGGACGCTCTGGACGCATGCACGGCCGCAACCGAGCGTCGTCGGAATCGGATTGACGTCGATCTCCCTGGGCGTGATGTTCTGGCTTGCGCGCGCGAAACGGCGGGCCGCAACGGCGCTGGAGAGTCGCGCCCTCGAAGCCGACGCGTTTCAGGCGACGGCGTGTTTTTGGTTATCGCTCATCACGTTGTCGAGCGTCGCATTGAACACGATGTTCGGATGGTGGTGGGCGGACCCCGTCGGCGCTCTCGCGATGACCGTGTTCCTCGTCAAGGAAGGCCGCGAAGCGTGGCGAGGATCACTGCGCAGAGTGCTAAGCCGCACGGCGCACACGTCTAGGTATGTCGGGCGCTTGGAGAGCTTGGTCCAGTGATCTCGCCGGTGAAAGGTCAAATCGGCGATGTTTTTGTCGCGGTACGGCGATTCGAGCGTGCCGGCAGGCCTCTCCCCAGGAAAACGGCCTCCTAGGATCGGCCAGGATCGACGATCGACTCCCCTTCCGTGGTTCCGGCCACCGGAAATCGACGAAAGTATCGCGAAATGCGCGGGCTGGGAAAGCGGAATGCTGCTCCCCGTCGCAAGCGCTTTTCGTCGGCATGCCGCATCTTGAATGCCCGGGTAGAATTCGAATCACCTTTCACAAGGAGGACCCGGTGAGAAAGCTTCTTCGAGGAACACTCCTGGCGAGTCTACTCGGCGTGTTCGTGTTCGGCGTGCTCACGCTCCTCGCCACGAGCCCGGCCGCGGCGGCCAAGCCCGCTCGCGGCGGTGGCGGGGCTGGGAGCGGCTGCCCGCGAAAAGGCATTGCTTGTTTCGCTTTGTGGGACCCGGTGATCTGCAGCGACGGCCACGTGTACAGCAACTCTTGCTACGCGTACGTCGCCTGCGCGACGGGATGCGTGCCGTACGGCCGCGACACCAAGTAGCTAAGGATCACCGAAGAGAACATCAGCGTCCCGCTCACCGAGCGCGATTCCGAACTCGCTCATCAAAAGGCCCCGGTACTCCTCCACGCTGCGTACCTCCCGGTCCTCCCGACAATCCCCGGTGGTGACGATGAGCCGTCGGCCCGACAGGCTGATGCGGCCGGTGCGCATCGCCAGGGAGCAGATCGTGCTCCGCGTGAAGTGCGACTCCGGAGAGGTCTGCTGGAACCAGTTCCTCGCCGCGAATTCGTCGAGGCGTCGTGGGGTCAGCGAAAACATGTACTGAGGCTCCCAGGCCTGCTCACGGCGTCTCCGTACCGTCCACGCGCCCTCCGCATGCGCGATCGAGTACCCACTCCCGTTCTGCTCGTCATCGAGAGCGGGATCCACGCGGAGCGGCTCCAGGCACGAGTCACCGAATCCGACATCTGCGATCCACTGGCCGTCGTGCTCGACGAGAAGGAGCAGGTGGTCGAACTCCGGGCTGAGCTGCCCCGAAGAGACGACGCGCCCGGAAAGCAGCGACACGCGAAACCCTAACTCGGACAGCAGCCACGCGAACAGTCCGTTGAGCTCGTAGCAGTATCCCCCGCGCCGGCGCGTCACGATCTTCGCGTAGAAGTCCGACACCGATAGGCCGATCGGGATGCCGAGGTGGATGTCCAGGTTCTCGAACGGGACTGAAAGCATCTGGGCGCGATGGAGCTGCGTCAGGGTCTCCGCCGTCTTGACCCTCGGGCCCTCGTAACCGATACGATCGAGGTACGCATCCACCCGCATCGCGTCCTCCGCTTGCGGGATAGGCTGTTGATGTCGCGCAGAGCGGCCGGAAGCAACGCGATCCGATAGGCCACCCGTCAGAGTCCGAGGTCGGCTTTGATGCGCTCCCAGGGAATATTTTCACCCGGCTCGTCGCGAGCGGCGTCCACCGCCGCGTTGTCGAGCCGGTCCTCTTCCTCTCCGCGGAGCCGCTCCAACAGCACGAAGTCCTCGGCAGATATGAGGACCGCCACCGTGCGGCCGTCGGTTTCGATAGCGACGGGCTCGCCAGTTGCTTCGACGCTCTTGAGGTTCTCGGGGAGATTCGCGCCAACCTCCGCGGCAGTCTTGTGGGTCATCGCTTGGTCTCCTGTCCGGAACATTCGAACTCTCGGATGCGCTGCGTGCACCGGGAGTATCCGGTGACCATAGGTGACCGTCAAGGCGAGGCACTCAGGAAGCCCCGATTCGGGGGCACTTCCGTTGCAGGCCGATAACCCGGCCACCGTGCCCCGGACCCGACACGTAACCGGCATTGTCCGCGGAGATCTCTGGCGCTCTGCGGGTATAATCGCAGGCGGGATGTCGAAGGGAGCAACCATGCGAGGTGTTCAGTTCTTGGTCGACGATGACGGCGAGAAGACTGCGGTGCTCATCGACCTCAAGAAGAACGCCGAACTCTGGGAGGACTTCTACGACGTTGCCATCGCAAAATCGCGGGCCAAAGAGCCCCGAGAGACTCTAGCAAGCGTCCGGCGACGGCTTCGCCTTCCCAGCAAGCGCCGGTAATGGCGAGATACTCCATTACGTTCGCGCGAAGCGCGCGCAAGGAACTGGAGCGGTTGGGCGAGCCGACACGGACTCGGGTCTTTCGTCGGATCGAACGCCTCGTATCGGATCCCGGGCATGTTGTCGATATCAGCGCGGTCCGCCACCGTTCCGACGTGTACCGTTGAGGAGCGTCGCCTGACAACACTGCAGCGGACAGTTGCGCGGTGCAACCCGCTGGCAACCGGGCGACGCGGTGATGATTACGAAGCCCTCGGCGCAAATCCACGGTGGCCGTGAAGACCCAACCGACCGACCTCCCGGGAAGAAACGCGCCGTGGCCTTTACTGGTCGCACTCGGCGTCTCGTTGATCTTGCTTCTCGCCCACGCCGGCTGGTACCGGTTTTTGACCGATGATGCGTTCATCTCCTTTCGTTACGCACGGAACCTGGCCGAGGGTCACGGTCTCGTGTTCAATCCCGGGTTCGAGCGGGTCGAGGGGTACACGAACCTGCTCTGGGTGCTGTTGCTCGCAGCGGGCCGGGTCGTGGGCATCGCTCCTGAGTTCGCTGCGTCGATCGTGTCGATCGCCGCCACCGTGGGGATGTGGGCCGCGCTCGCGCGGTTCGTTTGGCGCGATCGTCCCGACGGACGCAACGCCTATCTGATCCTCATCCCGTTGGTCTTGCTCGCGCTCACCCGAAGTGTTGCGGTCTGGTCGACGAGCGGATTGGAGACGCGGCTGTTCGAGCTGCTCGTCGTCGCCGGAGCGCTGCGGCTGATCCACGAGGATGGGGAGCTGCAGCACGGCGCCGCGCGGGTGCCTCCCCTCGGGGCGTTGCTGTTCGCGCTCGCATGCCTCACGCGGCCTGACGGGGTTCTCGTCGCCGCGTGCGCCTTCGGCGCCGTCTGCCTCTATCGCTGGCGGCGGACAAGCGCCCGCTTGACGTGGACGATTCGCTCGTTTGCGATCTGCGCGGGTGTCGTCGTCGCTCACACCCTCTTCCGCCTGGCCTACTACGGCGAGTGGTTCCCCAATACCTACTATGCCAAGGTCGATGGCCGGACTTGGTGGTCCATGGGCGGCCGGTACCTCGCCTCGTTCGGCCTCGAGTACGCCGTCTACCTCTGGGTGCCGCTCGTCGTCGCCGCGCTGTTGTTTCACAAGAAGCGGTCGAGTCTCGTCACGCCCGTTGTTTTCGGGGCGATCGTCATCCCCCATGCGATCTACATCGCCTCGATCGGCGGAGACCACTTCGAGTATCGGCCGCTCGACCTCTACTTCCCTTTCCTTTACTTACTTCTGTACGACGGCGTCAGGCAACTGGCGACGACGCGGCGGTCAACGGCATTGACGCTCGCAGGCGCAGCACTCGTAACAGCCGGAATCGTCGAGCTGCCCTACCGTGCGCACGTCCAGTTCCCGGACGCGTACGTTCCCGGTTTCCCAGGATTGCGGCTCGGTAAGACCGCAGGAGCCGTGGAGTTTCTCGACCCGACTCGGAGCCCGATCTACCGGCTCCCGCTGCTGCGCGCAATCGCCGGAGCGCACCGCGATCTGGTTCGCGAGACCACGCGGCATTTCGTCGGCATCCGACAGGAGGAGCACGAGCTGTTCCTGGCAACGATGATCCCCGAGGCGCGATGGCTCAACGATTTGCTCGCCCGCGGGACGATTCCGCGGGACACGTACGTCGCCTTGAATTGCGTCGGCGCGATCCCCTACTACACCAACCTGCGCGTGCTCGATCAGCTCGGATTGACGGACGCCCACGTCGCGCACTCCCCGTTCGTTCGCGAGATGTCGGCCCACGGGAAGAGCGCAACCTGGGACTACGCGCGTGAGAGTGGCGTGGACCTTTGGGTCGAGGAGTCCGCCCACCTGTTGTGGGGCTCCGACAATCCGCGGCTGTGGCGGCAGCTCGACAGCTTGTACGGGAAAGAGCGCGAGCGGCACTTTGCGATGGTGGACGACTCGCATTACCTGGTCGCGTGGCTGCCTCAGGGGATCGAGCAGGCCCGGCTCAGGTTTCCACGACTTCAGTTTCAAAGCGCCCACGATCTGGACGCGATCCGAAAAGCCGCCGCAATGCACGGAGCGGAAGCGCCCTTTGAGTGAACCGTTACGGGTGCAGTGCGTAGGCGAAGAGGAAGTAGCTCCTTCGAGGATACGCGTGGCGGAAGACTCGCTCGGCGCCGTAGTGCGCGGCCAGCTGTAGGAGCAGGTCCGCGCCCGGATCGGCGGCGCGCCGACGGACGTAGAGCGCGTTGAAGGTGGGATCATTCACCAGCCGGCCCTCGATCTCGGTCCACGGGACCAGCGACATGGGGCGATCCGTCCGGATCGTCTCCGGTCCCGTGTACACGACGACCACGAACTCAGGCTTGCGGTCCAAGACGTACGACAATGGATAACGCTTCTTGAGAAACCCTCCGGGGGAGTTAGCGATCGTCCGATCGGTCAACCCCGTCAGGTCGAGGATGTTGAGGTCGATGTCTCTAAACCCCACGATGCCGATGTCCATGAGCGCCGCGGTCTCCCCTGCCCGCGCGCGGTCGTGCAGCCAATCGGCCAGGGCGACGTGCCCCTCGCGATAGCCGCGCGCACGGGTGACGAGGTAGTTTCTGAAGCTCGAGCGCACCGGATGCTGCCACGCGAATAGGCCCACGATCATCGCCAAAAGAAGCGTCGCGCCGATCCACTGCGGCCTAGATCCTAAGCTCTTCGCGACGAGACACAGACCGAGCGCCGAGAGGGCGCCCCACAACGGCAGGTACGGCACGAGCAAGCGGTAGCCCGGCATCCAATCGGGGCCGGTGAGGAAGATCGCGACCACACCGAAGCCTAGGACGCACAGTGGCGGCAATACCCAGCGGCGCAGGTCGCGAGGTGCCAAGACGAGTGCCAGAGGAATCGGCAACCACCCCACCCAGGCCAAATGCCACCGGACGAGACCCGTCACATAGCCGAACGCCGTCGATCGGCCCGTCATGCCACCGAGTTTCGCGTGGTACGTGTTGGGCACCAGCTCGCCGTCGTAGAGCGAAAAGCGCAGAAGCAACAACGTGATCACTGCCGCGGCGCCGATGCCCGCGTCCAACAGCCAGCGGCGGCGCGCTGCCGTGCTGCCAAAAGCGCCTCCGACGAGTCTCGCACCCATCACCAGAAAGAAAACGGCCGCGCCCTCGGGTCGAGTCCAAACGGCGAGCGCGAACACCGCGCCCGCGCCCCGCCAGCGATTGGCTTCCTCGGCCGAAAGGCCAAGGCACAAACCCGCCATGATCCCCGCGGCAAAAAGCGTCGTTTCGAGGCCCGTCGTGCTGTTGAGAGCAAACTCCGCCTGGGTTGCGACGAGCGCCGGCGCGAGCCAGGCGAGAAGTGTTGCGAACGGCGCCAGCGCGGGCACGCTCCGAAGCCACCTGCGGCACAAGAGCCAAGTGAAGATGAGGCTGGCGACGCCTGCCGCGACCCCGATCACTTTGGCCGCGACGAGCACGTTGGCGTCGCCGAAAACGGCGAGCCAAGCGCTCATGACGATCATCAGCAGCGGGTTGGTGTACCCCTCGACGTGCTCCCCGACGTTGAAGTACGGACCGCGTCCTAAGGCCAGGAACTTGCTGTACCGGAACGTGATGAAGGCGTCGTCGTTGATCTGCTGCCAATACGAAACGACGTGCGCCAGGTAGACGCCGACCACCGCAACGCCCGCGAGCAAAGCAAGGCGTGCTACGGCTCTCGATTTCCCGCCTCGTTCCACGCGGAGAGGCTACCTCATCGGGGGAGACGTCCTTAGCGGTAGACGTCGCGACGGTGGCCGACGGTGACGACGAGCACTACGAGCACCGTGTCCCGCACTTCGTAGATGGCTCGGTAGTCACCTGAGCGAACCCGGAAGCGGGCATCGAAGCCGGCGAGCTTGCGGCATCCCTCCGGGCGCGGGTTCTTGGCGAGCGAGTCAACGAGGGCAAAGACTCGTTGCGCGACGGCTGTGGGGAGCTTGCGAAGCTGACGTCGCGCGACGGGGCGCCACTCGATCCGGTAGAGCACCGGCGTTACAGACCTAGCTCAGCCTTTACGACCTCGTGGGGAATGCTCTCCCCGGGCTCGGCAAGCGCCGCGTCCGCCGCGGCGTTATCGATGCGGTCCTCTTCCTGTTCGCGGAGCCGTTGCAAGAGCGCAAAGTCCTCCGCCGACACGAGGACCGCCACCGTACGGCCGTCGCTTTCGATTGCGACCGGTTCGCCGGTTGTTTCGACGCTCTTCAGATTCTCGGGGAGCTTCGCCCCAACCTCTGCGGCGGTCTTGTGGGTCATCGATTGGCCTCCGCGTCGGCACATACGGATTCTCGGATGCACCGGCCTTCAGTCGGAAGTATCCGGCGACCAACCGAGGCCGTCAAGGAGAGGCACCCCAAGATCGTCGATTCGGCACCAATTGCGTTGCGTACCGACAACCCGTTACCCGAGTCTCGCCCCCCGGCGGACGATCAGTCGTCGTCCCCGCCGTCGTGGTTTTCGCAGTCGAACTCGGGGTGGAACTCCCAGTGCTCGTTGAGCCAGCGGAGCGACCCGTCGGCGCGGAAATTGATGTTGACGGTGGTCGTCTGGCCTTCGGCGACGGTGAATGTCTCTCTCACTGGGATCACCGCGGTCCAGCCGCCGGGCGGATCGATCGTGATCACCGTATCGTTCGCCAGAGTGAGCTCGACCTCGGTGATGACGATCACGAGCTGATCGTACGTTCCGGGCGGCAGGAATCCTGCCGGGAGCGTGAACGACCCGCCGCTGACGAGACCGAGCAGGTCCACGGTCACCGGCAATTCGATGGTGACGTCGATGAGCTGGCCGTCGAGGTTGCGGGCGAGAATGCTTGCGAAGGTGACGTTGGCCGCCTTGAGTGGGCGATCGGTCGTCGATCCGCCGCCATCCGTGACGGCCGCTGCAACCGGCGCCGCGGCGGACGCCGACATCACGATCTTTACGGCTCCCTGGCCGCCTTGCATCATGTCGTTCGATCCGTTCGAGCATGACGTAACGATGCCAAGGGTCATCGCGAGTCCGGCGAGAGCGAACTGATTCCTAGTCGGCTTCATCGGGTCCTCCTCTCTCCGGTGTGGAGGGGTATGGCGCATGGAGTCTACGGCCAATCCGACCCCGCGCCAGGGATTTTCCAGCACCCGTGCGAATATGGCGAGACCGAGGAGACGACATGCCCGGCACCAAGAATCGACCGGTCCTCCGTGCGTGGCGCACGCTGGCCGCGACCGACATCGTCTACAAGGCGATCGCGTTCGCGCTCCTGACCCCGTTGATCGGCGTGCTGTTGCGCCTTTTGATCCGGCGGACCGGGGCGACCGCGGTCGCCGACGTCGACATCGCCCTCTTCTTCTTCACGACACGGCCGGGTGCGCTGGCACTCGTACTCATCGGGGCCTTGGTCATTGCCGTCACCGCCTTGGAACAGGCCTGCCTGATGACGATCGTTCTCGGGGCGCTGCGGAATTCGCAGCTGCGCGTGCGCGACGCGATCGCCCATGCCGCGGCGCACGCGTTCGCCATTCTTCGCTTGACCGCCATGATCGTCGTGCGCGTGCTGACGATCGTCGTGCCGTTCGCCGCGGTGCTCGGCGTGACGTATTGGGCGCTCTTGACCGGGCACGACATCAACTTCTATCTCACCGATCGCCCGCCGGCGTTTTACGCCGCGGCCGCGATCGTCGCCGCGGTCGTCGTCCTCTTAGCACTCGTCCTGGTGAGAAAGGCCCTGAGCTGGCTGCTCGTCCTTCCGCTCGTCGTCTTTGAAGGCGTGCTGCCGGTGCGCGCGTTCGCGGAGAGCGCGCGCCGCATGAACGGCCGCCGCAAGGCCGCAGCCTCTTGGCTCGCAGCGTGGGCGGCGCTTGCCATCGCGCTCCCTCTCGTCACCACGTGGGGGGCGCACGTCATCGGGCGCGCGATCGCACCGGCGGTCGGCGGCCGTGTGGGCGGCCTCTTGCTCTTCGTCGGCGGACTGGCGGTCGCCTGGGGTGCCGCCTCGCTCGCCGTGGGGGTCTTCATCGCGGCGTTATTCGCGTGGATCGTGGTGCGCGCTTACGCCGTCAACGGCGGGGGGGCCAACGCGCGGCTGCCGCAGCGGTCGGGCGACGACCTCACGATCGAGGGAGGCCGATGGCGCGTGCCCTTTCGCGCCCTCCCCGGCTTGCTCGTCTTGGCCGTGATGCTTGCCACGGGGGCCGCGTACGTCCTGATGCGGTCCGCATGGACCGACCGATCCGTGACCGTCTTCGCGCATCGTGGAGCCGCCGCTTCCGCCCCCGAGAACACCCTGACCGCGTTCCGGCTCGCCGGCCAAATGCACACCGACTATGTCGAGCTCGACGTGCAGGAGTCTTCAGACGGTGTCGTGGTCGTCGTGCACGACAGCGACTTGATGAAGGTCGGCGGATCCCCGCTCAAGATCTGGGATTCGACGGCCGAGCAGCTGCGCGCCGTCGACATCGGAAGCTATTTCGATCCCCGATTCAGGGACGAGCGGGTGCCCACGCTGGCCGAGGCGCTCGCGGCTTGCAAGGGCGTGTCGCGCGTCGACATCGAGCTGAAAGACTACGGCCACGACCAGCGCTTGGAAGAGAAGGTCGTCGAGCTCGTCGAGGCCGCCGGGATGGAGAACGACATCGTCACCATGTCGTTGAGCCTCGACATGGTCCAGAAGATGAAGCGCCTGCGCCCGGCCTGGACCTCGGGCCTGCTCTCGGCGAAGGCCGCCGGCGATTTGAGCCGCGTGCCCGCGGATTTTCTCGCCGTCGAAAAGTCCATGGCGAACCGCCGCTTCCTACGGGCGGCGCATCGCGCGGGGAAGCCAGTCTACGTGTGGACGGTGGACGATCCGTCCCGCATGATCCGCATGATCGGCCTAGGCGTGGACGGCCTCATCACCAACCGCCCCGACGTCGCGCGCGAGGTGCTCGACCGCTACGCCCTGATGACCCAAGCCGAGCGCCTGTTCCTGTTCGTGATGACGACCCTGGGAGCCGAGCAGGACGTTGTGCCGCCGCTCCACGAGCAGCGTCCCTAGCGGGAGTCGAGGAGCTCATGATCAACCGTCGCCGGATCGCAGTCGTACTGGTTCTCGCCCTCACCTTCTCGTCGGCCGGACTCTCTTACGCATCCGAAACGGTCACCTATCCGTTCTTCGGCGTCATGCACACGGATCGAACGGAGAGCTCGCCGCGGCCGCTGAGGATTCACGTCATCACGATCGATCTGGACAACCCGACGATCGGTTTTCGCGTGACGCCCCAGAGCGGACCCCGTGACACGATCATCCAGACGACGCGCCAGTTCCTCGCGGCGCAGTCCGCTCAGCTCGCCGTCAACGCGCACTTCTTCACACCCTTCCCCGACGACGGCACGGGTACCACCTCGTTGATCGGTTTGGCGGCGTCCTCCGCGACGAGCGGCGCGGAAGGGCACGCCTACGCGCCCTTCGAGAGGAACTTGGGCGGCGCCTTCCAAAACGATCTCCCGGCGTTCAACATCGGAGCGAGCAACACCGCGACCCTCGTGTATCAGGCCGTGGGGGACGTCACGGGCTATGCGACGGACCCGCCGGTTGTGCTTCACAACGCCGTGTGCGGCAACGAGCAGATCCTCAGCAATGGGCTAAACGTCGCGGGCTCGGCGACATTCGACATCACGCTCAATCCGCGTACCGCTATCGGCATCGCTCCGGGCAACAAACTCATCCTGCTCACCGTCGACGGCCGCCAGACCGGCGTCAGCGAAGGACTGACGACCGGAGAGCTCGCCGACCTGCTGCATTCCGACTACGGCGTCACGGACGCCATCAATCTTGATGGCGGCGGGTCGACGACCCTGGCGATGGCCGACCCGACCCCGCGCCTCGTCAACGTGCCGGTAGGTGTCGGCAACGTTCCCGGCACCGAGCGGTTGGTCGGCAGCAGCCTGGCCGTTTTCGCGCGCGCCTGCCCGATCGATACGGGAGGGCTGCCCTGCGTCAGCGTGATCGCCGAGGGCTCACGCCACCTCGCCGTAACGCCGCCCGCCGGTCTTTCGTCGGTCGCGCTTCGGGTAAGCTCGGCGGGCCTGGCCTGTTTGCCGAAATACGTCGATGCGGCCGGCCAGCTGTCCGCTACGCCCGTCTTCCGGTCATCCGCGCAGTGGGGCACGATCGAGGTCGGGGACCGCGCGATCGTCCCCGCCAAAACCTACGCCGTGACGGCCGAGCTGACCGGCGGCGCGGCGGTCGCCTCCGGATCCGTCACGACGGGAGGCTGGGGGAACGCGAACGGCCAGGGCAGCGTGAACCTCTTCGACATCCTCTGCGTCCTCGACGGCTCGCAAAACGTCTTCACGCATTGCAGCCGTTACGCGGACGACCAAAAGGCGGGCGTCCCGGACGGATCGATCGACGTCGGCGACATCCAAGCGACTCTCGATTCGTTCTCCGGGATGGCGTATCCGGACGCCGATCCGTGCACCTCGGCTACACTGGGCACGAATCAGCCACCCCAATAGGCGCAACCTGGAGGCATTCATGAAGTGGACTTGGATCGCGCTGGCCCTGGTCCTCGCTCAGTCCGGCGCTCCGGCGATAGCGGCCGAGGACGATCCCAACCTTTGGCTGGAGGACGTGACCGGGGACGCCGCGCTCGCTTGGGTGCGTGAGCGGAACGCCGAGACGGCCAAGGAGCTGGAGTCCGGGGCATCCTTCAAGACGTTGGAGGCCGATCTCCTCGCCATCATGGACTCGAATGCGAAGATCCCGTACGTCACCAAACATGGCGCGTACTACTACAACTTCTGGCGCGACGCCGAGCACTCCCACGGCCTTTGGCGCCGGACCACCTTGGCGGAATATCGCAAGGCCAATCCCAAGTGGGAGCCGGTTCTCGACGTCGACGCTCTTTCCAAGGCCGAGAAGGAGAACTGGGTTTTCAAAGGGGCCGAGTTCCTGAAGCCCGGGAACCGGCGATGCCTGATCGCGCTCTCCAGAGGAGGCGCGGACGCCACCGTGACCCGTGAGTTCGACGTCGACACGAAGACTTTCGTCGTCGGCGGATTTCAGCTCGAAGAGGCCAAAGGCGGCGCCGGTTGGATCGATCGCGACGCCGTCTTCGTCAGCACGGATTTCGGCCCCGGTTCGATGACGACCTCCGGATACCCGCGCATCGCCAAGCTCTGGAAGCGCGGCACTCCGCTGTCTGCGGCGAAAACCGTCTACGAGGGCCTGGAAAGCGACATCGCGGCGTCGGCCTACCACGACCCCACCCCGGGGTTTACGCGCGACTTCGTCGTCCGTTCCCCGTCGTTCTTCACCAGCGAGACCTATCTGCTCGGGAAGGATGGCGCAAAGCGCAGGATAGAGGTCCAAGACGATGCCGAGATTTCCGTCGCGCGCGAATGGCTCGTGGTGAAGCCTCGGACAGCGTGGACCGTGGGCGGCAAGACCTACGCCGCCGGGTCCCTGCTCGCCGCGCGCTTCGACGACTTCATGGCGGGTAAGCGCCAGCTCATCGTTCTGTTCGAGCCCACGGCCACGACCTCGCTGGAAGGATACAACTGGACCCGGCACCACCTGATCCTCGACGTTTTGGACGACGTCAAGAACCGCCTCTACGTGCTGACTCCCGGCCGGAACGCGGGGAAGGGTGATTGGCAGCGGCAGCCGCTCAAGGGAGCACCTGCGTTCGGCAGCGTGTCGGCCAACGGGGTCGATCCCGACGAGTCCGACGACGTCTTCATGACCGTCACGGATTTCCTCACGCCGACGACGCTGAACCACGGCGCGATCGGCAAGCCCTTGATGAAGCTCAAGGAGTCGCCGGCGTTCTTCGATGCCACAGACCTCGCGATCGGTCAGCATTTCGCGACCTCGAAGGATGGGACGCGCATTCCCTACTTCCAGGTGTCCCGCGAAGGCCTCAAGCTGGATGGCACGCGCCCCACGCTCCTCACGGGCTACGGCGGCTTCGAGATCTCGCAAGTTCCCCGCTACAGCGGCACGGTAGGACGGGCGTGGCTGAGCCAGGGCGGCGTCTACGTGCTCGCCAACATCCGCGGCGGCGGGGAGTACGGACCGCGATGGCACCAGGCGGCGCTCAAGCAGAATCGTCCGCGCGCCTACGAGGACTTCGCCGCGGTGGCGCAGGACTTGGTCGCGCGCAACGTGACGTCCGTGAAGCACTTGGGCATCGAGGGGGGAAGCAACGGCGGACTCCTGGTCGGCAACATGATCACGCTCTACCCGCAGCTCATCGGCGCAGCGGTGTGTCAGGTGCCCCTCTTGGACATGAAGCGGTACTCGCATCTTTTGGCGGGTGCCTCGTGGATGGCGGAGTACGGCGATCCGGACAAGCCGGAGGAGTGGGAGTTCATCAAGACCTTTTCCCCCTACCAGAACGTCGCGGCAGGCCAGAATTACCCGCCGATCCTGTTCATGACATCCACCCGCGATGACCGCGTGCATCCGGGCCATGCGCGCAAGATGATGGCCAGGATGAAGGGGATGGGTTACGACGTCCGCTACTTCGAAAACATCGAGGGCGGCCATGGCGGCGCCGCCGACAATAAGCAGGCCGCGCACATGTGGGCGTTGGCTTACACCTTCCTTTCGCAGCAGCTGCATTGACAATCCGCTCGGCTGAAAGGTAGCGTCAGGCATGCTCCTCTATGCTGCGATCGGGGCTTTCGGGCTGCTCTTTCTGCTCGTGATGCTCTTCGTCGGCGACGTGTTCGGCGGCGATCATGACCTCCACGCCGGAGACATGGGTGGCGGCCACGGGGACATCGGCCACGAGGCCGGCCCGGGCATCTTCAGCGCGCGCATCATGGCCTCGTTTCTCACCGCCTTCGGCGTCGGCGGCGTGGTCGCCCGCTACTACGGCCTCCAACACCCCGCGGCCGCCGGGTGCGGTGTCGTCACCGGCGCGGTCATGTCCGGGATCGTCTACCAGTTCGCGAAGATCCTGTACTCCCAGCAAGCGTCGAGCGAGGTGCAGATGTCGCGCCTCATCGGAAAGACGGCCGAAGTGACGATCGGCATCCCGCAGGGAGGGATGGGACAGGTCACGCTGGAGTACGGCGGGGAGCGAACGACGCAGATCGCGCGATCGAAGGACGGCGGGGCCATCGCCCCGGGAACGGAGGTCGTCGTCACGGATCTACGGGGCGATTCGATCATCGTGGAGCGCGCCGCGGCGCGGGCTCCGGGGGGTTCGCTGTGAGCGGTCTCATCGGCGGTTTCTCGGCGATCACGATCGCCATCGCGGTCCTCCTGGGACTCTTGGGCATCTTCGCGGCGATGGCGCTGTTCGCCCGCAACTACATCAAGGTCCCACCCTCGCAGGTCGCGATCTTCTACGGGCGGAAGCAGACGCTGATCGACGAGAAGGGACAGCGCACCAGGGTCGGGTTCCGCGTGGTGCGAGGCGGCGCCGCGCTCCGCGTCCCGGTGCTCGAGCAAGTCGCCTACCTCTCCCTGAACATCATCTCGATCCCGTTGAAGATCCATCGCGCCTACACGAAAGAAGGCGTGCCCGTCACGGTCGAGGCCGTGGCCAACGTCAAGATCGCCGGCGACGACATGTCGCTGCGCTCGGCCGCCGAGAGGTTCCTCGGCATGACGGTGGAGCAGATCAAGGGGGTCATCTTTCAGACGCTCGAAGGACACCTCCGGGCGATCTTGGGGACGCTGACGGTCGAGGAGATCAACGCCGACCGGCAGGCCTTCGCGCAGAAGATGACCGACGAGGCGGCGGTCGATCTCAAGAAGATGGGCGTCAACATCGACATTCTGACCATCCAACAGATCAGCGATGATGAGGGCTATCTGGACGCCTTGGGGAAGAAGCGGACGGCCGAGGTCAAGCGCGACGCGGTCATCGGCGAGGCGCTGGCCCAGCGAGACGCGATGATCCAATCGGCGAACGCCGACCAGGAAGGAAAGACGAAGCGTTACGAGGCCGACGTGACGATCGCGCAGTCGCTGCGCGACAAGGAGACCCGCCAGGCCGAGTTCAACGCGGCGGTGCAAGGGAAGCAAGCCGAAGCCCAACAGGCCGGACCGTTGGCGACCGCGATCGCCAAGCAGAAGGTCACCGAGCAAGAGACGCGCATCGACCAGGTGAGGAAGGCGCAGGAGGTTCTCGTCCAGGAGCAGGAGGCGCTCCGCAAAGAGAAGGAGCTGCAAGCCACCGTCGTGAAGCCCGCCGAAGCGGAGCGCCAGGCGGCGATCCTCCGCGCCGAGGGACAGAAGCAGGCGACGATCATCAAGGCCGAGGCGACCCAGAAGGAGCTCGAGTACGAGGGCGCGGGACAGGCCGCGAAGATCGAGCGGATCGGCCGCGCCGAGGCCGCCAAAGTCCTGGCGGTCGGCGAGGCCGAGGCCGAGGTCATCAAGAAGAAGCTCCTGGCAGAGGCGGAAGGACTCCAGAAGAAGTCCGAGGCCTGGAAGAACTTCAACGAAGCCGCGGTCCTCAACATGCTCGTCGAGAAGATGCCCGAGCTGGCGCAGGCTTTCGCCACCCAGCTCGCGGGGATCGACAAGATCAACATCATCGAGATGGGAAACGGCGCGGGCGGCGGTGGCGGCATCGGCAAGGTCATGGGGACCGTGGGCGGCGGCATGACCGCCATGCTCGCCATGCTGAAGGACCAGTTCGGCATCGACGTCGTGCGGCTGGTGCAGGCCAAGACCGACGCCGCCGCCAACGAGGCCGAGTCGCGCTCGGCGCCCGCCAGCGGAAGGAAGCCCGCCTAATGCTCCGCAGCCTTGGAGTAGGGGACACTCCCCTTTTTCTTACAAAGCTCCTCGGATACCGCTTTGACAAGAAAAAGGGGAGTGTCCCCTACTCCAAGGCTGCGGAACGGTAGCGCGCGATGGCTGTCGAGACGATCTTCGAGAGCACGGTCCCCTGGAACCCGAAGCGACCGGACACCGCGATCATCTCGTGCGTCGACGGCCGCTGGCGGGCTCAAATCCAGGATTTCACCATCAACCACTTGAAGGCGGATCTGCACGCCGACTTCCTGGCCGTCCCGGGGGGGATCGAGCCGCTCACCCTGTTCGACCTCGTGCCGAAGGACTTCAATTTCCTGAGGCGGCGGCTGGAGTCTCTCATCCAGGCGCACGGGACGAGGCGTATCGTCGCGATCGCCCACCAGGACTGCGCGTGGTACAAACAGCACAAGCGATTCTCGTTCACGATCGACCTCCGTGAGCGGCAGATACTTGACTTGAGGCGCGCTGCCTCGCGTTTGCGCGAGACGTTCCCCGAGGTGACGGTCGAGACCTACTTCGCGTTTCATGCGGGAGACAACCCGGAGCGCGTGGTGTTCGAGCCGGTTTGATGCAGGACGTGCCCCGCCCCCGTCGATTCCGGCGGGCGTTCCCGGTGATTGCCGTCTCCATTCTCATCGCGGGTCTCACGGGGTGGCATTTCTTCTACCGGTATTCCCGGATCGACGGCGTCCGCAACGTCGTGCTGATCAGCATCGATACCTGCCGTGCGGATCACCTGAGCGGTTACGGCTACAAGCGGAAAACGACGCCTCACATCGATGCGGTGGCCGAAGACGGCGTCCTGTTCGAACAGGCGTCAACCCCCATTCCCCTGACCACACCGGCGCACGGGTCCATGTTGACGGGGACCTATCCACCGACCCATGGAGCACGCCTCAACAACGGCATCGGACTGGCCGACTCGAGCGTGACTTTGGCCGAGATCCTCCGGGACGCCGGCTACCAGACGGCAGCGTTCGTCGGCGCGTTTCCATTGGATACGGTGTTTGGTCTCAATCAGGGCTTTGAGACCTACGACTGCCAATTCACGAGAAGAGCCGTGATCGCGTCATCGCACGCCGAGCGCACGGCCGAAGAGGTCAGCCGCCCGGCCTTGGCCTGGTTGGAGCAACACGCCGGGAAACCGTTCTTCCTGTTCCTTCACTACTACGACCCCCACCTCCCCTACTTACCGCCGGAGCCGTTCGCGTCGGCCTACGCGGATGACCCCTACGCCGGGGAAATCGCCTACGTCGACGATTGGATCGGCCAGGTCCTCTCTCGGCTCCGCGCGTTGGGCGCGTACGACAACACACTGCTCGTGATCACAGCCGACCACGGCGAGAGCGTTGGCGAGCATGGCGAGAAGTCACACGGATTTTTCATCTATCAAGTCGCGCAACACGTTCCCCTGGTCATCCGGGCACCCCGAGGCCGTAGCGGCAGCCGGTTCGAGGGCAGGGTCAGTCTGGTCGATCTCGTGCCGACGGTGCTGGATCTGGTCGGTTTGGAGCCCAAGGCGGTGATGCACGGGGTGAGCTTGCGCCGTCCGCTGGAGGGGCGGCCGGTGCCCGGCGGGCCGCGAGCGCTCTACTGCGAGTCGCTGGTGGCCGCGCAGTTCCAATGCAGCCCCCTCTACGGCGTACTCGAAGGCCCCTGGAAATACATCCGGGCTCCCCGGCAGGAGCTCTACGACCTGACCAAAGACGCCGGCGAGAAGACCAACGTCTTCGACAGCGAGCCGCTGGTCGCCGAGCGGTTGCGGGAGCGTTTGGAGGGGATGCTGCAGGAGTTCGAATCGGAATCAAAGGCGGACGCCCATGCGACGGTCGACCCCGACACGGTGGTGCGGCTTCAGTCCCTAGGCTATGTCGGTGGTGGTGCGGCGCCCTCCACCTCCGCGTTTGATCCGGGGTTGGAAGATCCGAAGGACTTCATACCGACTTTCGAACGGCTCGAGAGAGCGAATGCCCTGTTTCACTCGGACGTCGTCGCGGAGGCCGAGAAGGAGCTGCTCGATGTCGTCCGCAGCCGGCCGGGACTCATCGCTGCACACGAGCAGCTGGCGCTGATCGCGAGCCACGAGCACCGGCCGGCGGACGCCGTGGAGCGGTACGCGACGATCGTCGACATTCTCACCGAGGCGCAGAAATCAGGGAAACCCGTACCCGTTGCCAGCGGAGACCTCGCCTCGGCACAGCTCAAACTCGCGTTCGCGTTGGGCCGGATCGGGAAGGAAGCCGAGGCCGTCCCGCATCTCGAGGAAGCGCTCCGCATCAAGCCCGATCTCGTCGAGGCGCACAGCGCCCTCGGTTTGGTCTTGCTGCGCGCCGGCAAGTCGAAAAAGGCGATGGCTCATTTCGAGCAGGTCCTTAAGATCCAACCGAATTCGACGACCGCCCTCAACACTCTGGCTTGGATCCACGCGACCGACGACGACCCGCGACTGAGAAACGGCGCAAAAGCCGTTCGATTGGCCGAACAGGCCTGCGCTCTCACCGACCGCAAGGTCGTGGGTTATCTGGGCACTTTGGCCGCGGCGTACGCCGAATCGCGGCGCTTCGACGAGGCGGTGGCGACGGCGCAGGAGGCCTTGGCCTTGGCCCGCGCCGCGGACCAAACAACGATCGTCGACGAAATCCAGTCGCGCGTCGCGCTCTATCGTGACCACCGTCCCTACCGGGCGGTGAACTGATCGCGTTACGCCTTCTTCGCCTTCTTCTGCTTCTTCTTCGACGAATCCGGCGCGGCGCGAAGCACGAGCTCGCGATAGCTGCCAAGAAGGTCGGGGTCTTCGATCTGCGCCTGCGCTCGCTGATCGGCGATCTGTTCGATCGTCGTCCCTGGTGCCTCGAGCTTCCTGGCCCTTGCCAGCTCCCGCTCGACGTCGGCCTTGAAGCCCAACCAGCTGCCCCACCCGATATGCACCTTCCCGTTCACCATGAAAGCGGGAGTGCTCTTCGCACTGAACTGATTGGCGAAAGCCGACTCGGCCTTGACCCTAAGGCGAAGCTCGGGAGCCGCGTAATCGGACTTGAATCGTTCGAGGTCGAGTCCCAGTTGCTCGGCGTAGCGAGCGAGGCTCGCGTAGTCGAGGTGGCCCTGATTGCGGAACACCTCGTCGTGGTACTCCCAGAATTTTCCCTGCCGGTGCGCGGCCAAGGACGCGACCGCGGCGTTCTCGGCATTCGCATGCATGGCGAGCGCGTTTTGCCAGAACTCGACGCGCACTTCGCCCGGGAACTCCTCGGCGATCTGTTGCGTGGCATCCGCCGAGCGCCGGCAGACAGGACATTGAAAGTCGCTGAAGACGATCACGGTGACCTTGGCCGGCTGCGGGCCTAGGGCCGGCGGGAGGTCGACGTCCGTGCTGGCGAACACCTGTCCGCTCTTGACGCGGGCCGGGGAGTCGACGGGGTTTCCGGTCACAGGCAAGGGTTGTGTGGATTGGTCCGCGGCATGAACGGCCGCGGATACGAAAAACGCCAAGACCGCGCATCGCCTCAAGTTCATGGGAACACCTCGCGCACGATTCTACGTCGCCCCGTCGATCGCGCCACCCCATTGCGGGGATAATGCGGCCGCGTCGAACGTTGGGGAGGGTCTCGTGGCTCGTCTCGTGCATGCTAGCGACCGGAGCCTGCTCGTCGTGTTCGACGACGCGATCACCGAGGCTTCGGGACGGGACGTGCGCGTTCTCCACGCTTGGCTCCGCGAAGACCCGCCCGACGCGATCGTCGACCTCAGTCCGGCGTACGCGACCCTCCTGGTCCGCTACGATCCGTTGCGGTGCGACCCCGAGGCGCTAATTGGCGAGCTCGGGAGACGCTTGGGATCCCTTTCGAGCCGGCCGGAGCGCGAGGCGCGGTCGCACTCGATTCCCGTCCGGTACGGCGGCGAGGAGGGTCCGGATCTCGATGAGGTCGCGCGCGCCACCGGTCTCTCCGCGGAAGCGGTCGTCGCGGCGCACGCCGGGGCGGCCTACGAAGTCCGCTTCATCGGATTCTTGCCGGGGTTCCCCTATCTCGCCGGGCTGCCGGAGCGCCTCCACACCCCGCGCCGCGAAGCACCGCGAACGCGCGTCCCCGCCGGGAGCGTGGCGATCGCCGGGCCGCAGGCCGGGATCTACCCCTTCGGTTCGCCCGGTGGCTGGAACGTCATCGGCCGCACCGATTTCATCCTCTTCGATCCCACGCGCGAGGCCTCGGCGACCTTGGTCCCCGGCGATCGCGTCCGCTTCGAATCTGCGGGTGGCCAGCCGTGAACGCGATCCGCGTCGAGCGGCCCGGATTCCTCACCACGGTGCAGGACCTCGGGCGGCCCGGTCACGCGGCGGCGGGGGTGTCGGCGTCCGGAGCCGCGGACGCGCTCGCTCTCCGGGTCGGAAACCGGCTCGTCGGAAACGACGACGGCGCCGCGGCGCTCGAGATGACGATCGTCGGGGGATCGTTTCGTTTCGAGGGTGACGGCGTCGTCGCCTTGGCCGGCGTCGATGCGGGGGCGCGCCTCGGCGATCGACCGGTCGTGCCGTGGCGGTCATTCGCGGTCGGCGCGGGTGACGCGCTCGTCTGCAGCGGGATGCGCGGCGGGGCACGAGCGTACCTTTGCGTTCGCGGCGGACTCGCCGTACCATCCGTCTTGAGGAGCGCCTCGACGCATCTGCTCACAGGCTTAGGCGGCTTTGAGGGGCGGGCCCTGCGCGCGGGGGATCGGCTCGAGCTCGGCGCTTCCGTCCGAGGCCTTCCGTTCGACCGCGCGGTCGACCCGTCGGCGATTCCCGGCTATCGCTCCGGCGAGCCGTTTCGGGTGACCGAAGGGCCGCAGGCTTCCTGGTTCAGTCGGGAGGGGCACGAGACCCTGTACGCGGCCGAGTGGCGCGTCTGCGAGGCTTGCGACCGAATGGGGATCAGGCTGACGGGACCGCGAATCGAGCAACGGGAATCGCGCGAGCTCGTCACCGAAGGCGTGCCGTTGGGAGCGATCCAGATCCCGTCGGGAGGGCTTCCGATCGTGCTGTTCGTCGAGCACCAAACGACGGGAGGCTACCCGAAGATCGCGAACGTGATCGCCGCCGACCTCTCCCGGTTGGGGGGGCTGCGGCCGCGCGATGCGCTGCGATTCGAGGCGGTCTCCCTCGAGGCGGCGCACGCGCTCCTTGCGGATCAAGAGGAGGCGCTCGATGCCCTCTTCCTTTGACCACACGATCGACCTCAATGCGGACGTCGGCGAAGGGCCGGGCGAGGAACCTCTCTACGCGCTGATCACCTCGGCGAACATCGCGTGCGGCGGACACGCGGGGAACGACGACACGATGCGCGAGGCCGTGGGCCTGGCCTTGCGCCGCGGCGTCGCGATCGGCGCGCACCCGAGCTACCCGGATCGCGCGGGTTTCGGGCGGGTGACGACACCCTTGGCACCGCCCGAGCTCTCCCTGGCGATCGCGGCGCAAGTCGCGGCGCTCGTCCGCGTTGCCGACGCGCTGGGGGTTGCGGTCACCCACGTCAAGCCTCACGGAGCTCTCTACAACGACGCGGCCGCGAGGCGCGAGCTCGCGATCGCCGTGGCCGAGGGTGTCCTCTCGGTGTCCGAAGCACTCGTCCTCGTCGGTCTCGCCGGGTCGCCTTCTCTTCAAGTCTGGCGTGATCTTGGATTTCGGGTCGCGGCCGAGGGCTTCGCCGACCGGGCGTACACAGCGAGCGGGACGCTCGTTCCCCGCGCGCGGGCCGGGGCGCTCATCACGGATGCCGAGGTGGCCGCGGCTCAGGCGATCCGGCTCGCAGGCCACGGGGGATGCGACACCATCTGCGTTCACGCCGACACGCCCGGCGCGGTCGAGATCGCAACCGCGGTGCGCCGCGGATTGGAGGGGGCCGGCTTCACCGTTGCCGCTCTGGCCGGACGGGGACGCCGGTCGTAGACTGCGCGGTTCGAGGGGCTCTTGTTGCGTTTCCGCCTGCGGAGTCTCGCGATCGAGGGAGGGCTTGGCCTCTTAGGAGTCGCGCTGTTCAGCGCCTACGTGATCGCACCCAGCCTCGTCCTCCTGCCCTACATCGCGCTCGTCCCGTGGACCGTTCTCTACATGGACCCGGAAAAGCCGAGGGTCTCCCCGCTGTACTTCCTGGTGGTCGGCTACCTCTGCTGGATCGTGTTCGTTCCGCCGGCGATGGCGCTGTTGTTCGTCCCCGCATGGGCGCTGTTCCCTCTCCTCGCACGGCCGATCCAGCGCCTGGGTCTCCCACGATCGATCACCTTGCCCGTCGTTTGGGTCGCGGTCGAGTGGGCGCGGTTGCTTCTGGCTTCCGGTCACTTCGACCCCTTCGCCCTCGGCTATTCGCAAGTCCGGTTTTCGCCTCTCGTGCAAATCGCCGATCTCACCGGGGTCTATGGAATCTCCTTTCTCGTCGCCGCGGTCAACGGCCTGTGCGCCGACGCTCTCTTCGCGTTGAAAGGCGCCGCGTGGCGGCCGCGCGTCGTGCTGCGTCAGCGCAGGGTCGCGATTCCCGCGATCGCGATCGCCGCAGCGTTCGCGGCCGCGATCGCGTACGGTGTATTCAGGCTCGGCGCGGCGAACGAGACGAAGGGTCCGCGATTGGCGCTCGTTCCGCCCGGCATCGTGGCGAGCTTTCCGCCGGGACATGCCGACCTCATCGTGTGGCCCGAGCGCGCGATTCTCGACGACGTGGCGAGGCTCGCGGCAGGAAAGCAGGCGGCGATCCTCTTCGGGGGCAAGACGAGCGCCGTGTCCCTCGTGGATGGCTCGGGAACCCTGCGGGGGACTGGGTCCCACATGACGCTCTTCGCGCTTCCTTGGAAGGACGGAATGCTCCCGTTCGCGGCCACAACCGGCGTCTCGATCACCTACCCACCGCTCGTCGCGGATGCCGGGCGCAAGGGCGCGCGTTTCCTCGTCAACCTGACGGGCGACGGCGAAGACGACGGCGTGATCCAGGAACAGATGTTGCGCGTTTGCATGATGCGCGCGATCGAGAACCGCATCGCGTACGTTCGATCGGGAAAAACGGGACTCTCCGGCTTCATCGATCGCCAGGGCCGTTTTGCCGGCGTGCCGACCGGTACCGTCGCGCTCTCCGCCGGGGGCACCACGGTTTACGCCAGAAGCCACGATGCATTCGCGCTCGTGTGCGTCGCGTTTTCCCTCTGGCTTCTCGCGCGAGCCCTGCTGCGCGGCCGCCCCACCGTCACTCCGCTTTCGGTGCCAACCGCCGCAACCGCGTCGATCGTCGTCGCCGCGCTTCTGGCCTCCGGGTGGCGCTAGTCCTCGTGCTCGTCGGGAACGGAACGGGCCCGTTTGATCCCTCCCCGGTGTTTCTTGGATTCGATGCGACGCCGCTTCTCCGCGCGCGGGATCTTCGTCTGAAAGCGCTCTGCCACGGGGACGAGGGCGGAGGCCAAGAGCGCCTCGAGGCGGCGCTCGGCCGTCTTGCGGTTGGCGTACTGGCTGCGTGAGGCCTGGCAGACGACCCGCACCGTCCCATCGGCCGCAACGCGCCCCCCCAAGGCGGCAAGAAGCCGGGAGCGAACGCCGTCCGGGAGAGAGGGCGAATGGGCGACGTCGAAGCGGAGCGTCACACGGCTTGACGTCTTGTTGACGTGCTGGCCGCCGGGACCGCCGCTTCGCGACGCGGTGAACGCCAAGGCGTCGTCGGGAATCTCGATTCCGTCGGCGATCGTCAGCGGCATGCTCGGAGTCGACGCTTCTACCAAACCTCACAGACGTTCGCCGGACGCATCGCAGTCCCCTCCGCACAGTGGAACGTTTCCGCGAACTGCGCGTAGTTGACGAGCGGGCCGATGACCCTGAATCGAGGCGGCGAGTGCGGATCGGTCATCACGTTCACGCGCTCGATCTCCGGGGTCGCGAGCGAGCACCAGGTCTGCGCGAACGCGACGAACAGGAGCTGGTCATTTGTCAGACCCTCGACCGCAGCCTTCTCCGCGCCCGGGTGCTTCGCCTCGTAGGCCTTGTACGCCGAGTAGGCTTGTTTGATGCCGCCGTTGTCGGCGATGTTCTCGCCTAACGTGAGCTTCCCGTTCAGCTTGAGGTCCGGCTGCACCTCGAAATTCCCGTACTGCTTCTCGATGCAGGACGCGCGCTCCTCGAATTTCGCCGACACGCTGGGCTCCCACCATTCGGTGAGCTTTCCCTGCGCATCGAACTTCCGGCCCTGGTCGTCGAAGCCGTGCGTCAGCTCGTGGCCCATCACCATGCCGATGCCGCCGTAATTCATGGCGGGGGGGAAGTCCTTCGAGAAGAAGGGCGGCTGCAGGATCCCGGCCGGGAACGCCATCTCGTTGTTCAGCGGGTTGTAATAGGCGTTGACTGCGGGGGGCGTCATCCCCCACTCGGTCTTGTCGACCGGCTTGCCGACCTTCGCCGCCTCGCGCTCGAATTCGAATCGATCCGACGCAACACGGTTGCCGAAGTAGTCGCCCTTTTTGATCTTGAGCTTCGTGTAGTCCTTCCACTTGTCGGGGTAACCGATCTTGTTGACGATCGCCCCCTTCTTCCCGAGGGCGCGCTGGCGCGTCGTGTCGTCCATCCACTCGAGCCCCGGGAGGTTGTTCGCGAAGGCGGTCTGGATCGTCTCGATCAGCTCGCGCGCGATCTTCTTGCTGTCCCCGGGGAACTGCTTCTTGATGAACTCCTGGCCCAGGATCTCTCCCAAGGCCCCGTCGGCCTGCGCCACGCAGCGCTTCCAACGAGCCTGCTGCTCCTTCTGACCTCTAAGCGTCTTGCCGTAGAAGTTGAAGTTCTCCTCGTCGAAAGCCTTCGGCAGCGCGGGGGCCGCGTTCCGGAGCACGTTCCACTGCAGATAGGCCTGAAGCGTCGGCGCGTCCGTTGCGCCGGCGAGCTTTTCGAGCCCCTGGAAGAACTCGGGGACCGCGACGTTGATCTGCGTGACCTCCGGGTGCCCGGTCGCCTTGAAGTACCCCTCCCAATCGAGCTTCGGCGTGAGCTTCTGCAGCCCATCGCGGTCGAGCTTGTTGTAGATCTTGTCGGGATCGCGCAACTCGGCGCGCGGGCGGGAGTTCTTTGCAAGCTCCGTCTCGAAGGCGAGGACCCGGCCCGCGATCGCTTGGGACGCGTCGGTCTTCTGACCGTACATCTCGAACATCTTGGCGACGAACGCGACGTACTGCTCGCGAATCTTCTTTTTGGCCTCGTCGTCCTTGAGGTAGTAGTCGCGGTCCGGAAGGCCGAGACCCCCTTGGAACATGTGCGCGATGTTCGTGTTCGGGTTCTTGAAATCGGCCTCCACGCCTAGCCCGAACAGGCCCGGGATGCCTGCGGCGTGCATCTTGCCGGCGGTCTCCATCAGGCTCGTCTGGTTCTTGACCTTGGCGGCGTCTTTCATCCACCCTTCGATCGGCTTCGTGCCCGCCGCGGCGATCCCGGCCTCGTCCATGCACGTTGAGTAGAACCAGCCGAGCTTCTGGCGGTTCGGATCGTCTCCCGGGTTCTTGGCGGCGTCTTCCAAGATCTCGCGGTTGACCGTGCGGTTGCGCTCGCCGATCTCGCTGAAGCCACGGCCCCAGCGCGTCTCATCGGCGGGGAGCTTGGTCGTTTCTCTCCACGTGCCGCAGGCGTATTGATAGAAGTCCTGGCAGGGGTCCGCCTTGAGGTCCATCGCGGACTTGACCGCCGCACCGACGTCGGAGGCGGGGGCACCTGCGGCCAGGGACGGCGCCGCGACGCAAAGGGCGGCGAGGAGGAACGAGAGTCGACGCATGATGGGATCTCCTTGGAGTCTTCGGTTTGCTTCTCGTGACGGCCGGCGTTTTCTACGTCCCGCCGGGACCGAGGTTTCATTGCGCGCGGAGGACCTTCAGCATCGGGGCCTCGACCGCGCCGTCTATGCCCACCCGAATCGTGATGAAGGGGGGGTCGCAGATTAGCACGCGGCCGCCCTTTCCGGAAGCGACGATCCGGTAGACCCCGGCCGGCAATCCGGACGCGGTGAACCGGCCCTGATCGTCCGGCACCGCGCGAGCCGCTTCGTGAAGAACGTTGTCCGGCCCGAGAAAAACAACCATCGCGGCATCGGCTAACGAAGGCCCGGTCAGCACGCCGACGACTACGCCGGGGCCGGCCGGGAGCTCCCGCGGAGCGGCGTCGACCGGAGCGGGGATCGTCGATGGAGCGGGTGGTACCGGCGCGCGAATGGGTGGTGGAGCGGGATCCGCAGCCTTTTCGGAAACAGGTGGCGTGGCGGGGAGTTCGCCCGCCCGAACACAAAACGCGCGACCGCCATCCGCAAGGACGATCGGACCGAGATCGCCTGTCGACCCCAACAACCCACGGAACGGAACCGGGGCGGCGGTCTCGGCCGTAAGCGCGAGGCCGTCGCGCCCTTGGGGCGCCGCGAGGTCGGCGAGAACGACCCGCGAGGGCTGGGCGACGACGACGTAAGACGAGCCCGCGATCGGGGCGACACCGACGTTGTCGCCCTGCACCCGATACAGACGGCCGCTCGCCAAGCCCGGCAGCTGAAACGTCCGGATCTCGTCCCGGGAAGCGACCAAGAGGGTCGAGCCGTCCGCCCCGATGGCCAGCCCGCGGGCGGTGGCCGGGAGAGTGACTCCGGAGGTCGCGCGCGCGGTCGTCGGATCCACGAGCAAGAGGTCGACGCTCTTGACCGCCCCCTTGCGATCGGCGACGCGGACGACCGCGTAGGTGACGCTCCCGTCGCCGAGAACGGCGAGGCCTAAGACCCGGCCTGCGAGCTGCAAGACGCGTGGCTCGTTTGCACCCCTGGCGAATCGAAGCTCCGAGCGGGCCCCCCCGCCGGTCGACGGCATCGCCACGACCGAAACGGACGCGCCGGGGGCGATCCCATACGCCTCGATTTCAGTGCTGGAGCCGAGCGCGGCGACAGCCGCGGGAGGATCGTCGCAAGGGACGAGGACCGGCGGCTCCGCCGGAACGCGGGAAGCCACCCCGAGGATGAAAGCGACGGATGCGGCGCGGGCCACGGCTCGATGCACCGGGCTATGATATGCGGCTCCATGCCGGAAGTAGCGATCTCCTGTGAAGGCCTCGTCAAGAGGTACGGTAACGTCGTCGCGGTCGACGGGATCGACCTTGCGATTCGCGCTGGGGAGTGCTTCGGTCTCCTGGGGCCGAACGGCGCGGGGAAGACGACGACCGTCGAGATCCTCGAGGGGTTGAACGAGCCGGACGCAGGCACGGTGCGCGTGCTCGGCCGCGGCTGGTCCCAAGAGAGGCGCTTCTTGCGCGAGCGGATCGGCATCCAGCTCCAAGAGACCCAGTTGTCCGAGAAGCTGACCGTGAAGGAGACGATCGCGCTCTTTCGGAGCTTCTACGCGAAGGGACTCAAGCCTCAGGAGGTCATGCGCATCGTCCGGCTCGAGGAGAAGGAGAATTCCTGGGTCCGGAAACTGTCCGGGGGCCAGAAGCAGCGCCTCTCGCTCGCCGTGGCCTTGGTCGGCGACCCCGAGATCCTGTTTCTCGACGAGCCGACCACGGGCCTCGACCCGCAGGCACGGCGGCAGGTTTGGGACGTCATCGCCGACGTGAAGGCCAGAGGCGGCACCGTGCTTCTGACGACGCACTACATGGAGGAGGCGGAGCGGCTCTGCGACCGCATCGCCATCGTCGATCGAGGCAAGGTGATCGCGCTCGACACGCCGGCCGGGCTGGTGGCCCAGCTCGGCGCCGAGCACGTCTTAGAGATCGAAACGGAGACCCGCCCGGATCTCGAAAGGCTGCGCGGCCTCGTCGACGTCAAGGACCTTCGGATCGACGGAGCCATCGTCTCGTTGACCGTGCACGAGGTCCACCGGGCCATCCCCGCGCTCCTGCAGGAGCTCGCCGCGCAGTCTTTAGCCTTGACACGCCTCACGACGCACCACGCCACGCTCGAGGACGTTTTCGTCGTGATGACCGGGCGCCACCTTCGGGACAATTGACGTCGTGCGCTGGCCTCCCCTAGTCCATCTTTCGCGCGTCAAGTTCCTCGAGTTCGTGCGCGAGCCGGAGGCCATTTTTTGGGTGCTCGTTTTTCCGGTCCTCCTCTCGCTCGCCCTAGGCATCGCGTTTCGCTCGAAGGCTCCCGGCCCCTTGGCGGTCGCAGTCGCCAACGGCCCCTTGGCCTCCGAGGCCGCACGCGCGCTGGGCGCCGATCCCGGCCTTCAGGCGACGGTGCTCCCCGAGGAGGAGGCGCGCGAGAGCCTGCGCACGGGGAGGGTCGCGCTCGTCGTCATCCCGGGCGAGACCACCACGTACTGGTTCGATCCCACGCGCGATGAAAGCCGGGTCGCGCGTCTGGCAGCTGATGCGGCGTTGCAGCGCTTTGCGGGGCGCGTCGACCCGCGGAGGACCGCGCTGCGGGAGATGACCGAGAAGGGCTCGCGCTACATCGACTTTCTCGTCCCGGGGCTTCTCGGCATGAACCTCATGGGCACCGGGATGTGGGGGATCGGGTTTTCGATCGTCACCGCGCGTTCCCGCGGACTGCTCAAGCGTCTCGTCGCGACCCCGATGCGCAAGCGCGACTATCTGCTGGGGCAGATGTTGGGGCGCATGGTATTCCTCATCCCCGAAGTCGCCGTTCTCGTCGGCTTCGCTCACCTGGCCTTCGGGGTTCCGGTCAACGGCTCGCTCTTGGCGCTCGCCGTCGTCTCCGGGTTGGGCGCAATGGCCTTCACCGGAATCGGCCTTTTGGTCGCCGCACGGCCGCGCACGATCGAGGGGGTGTCGGGGCTCATGAACTTCGTGATGTTGCCGATGTGGATCTTCTCGGGGGTCTTTTTTTCCCCATCGCGCTTTCCCGACGCGATGCGCCCGGTCATCCGGCTGTTACCTCTGACGGCGCTGAACGACGCCTTGCGGTCCGTCATGATAGACGGCGCAACGCTGCTGTCGGTCGCTGGCGAGCTCGGCATCCTTTGCCTCTGGGGGGCCATCGCGTTCGCCGTCGCCTTGAGCCTGTTCCGGTGGCAATAGCCTATCCGCGGGTGAGGAGCGTGCATGGTGAACGTCACTTCGGAAGTCGGCCGCCTTCGCACGGTGTTGGTGCACCAGCCCGGCCCCGAGGTCGACGCCATGGTTCCGTCGATGATGGAAGAGCTGCTCTTCGACGACATCCTTTACGGGGATCGTGCGCGAGAGGAGCACGGGCTGTTCCGGCGTGCCCTCCAGGTGTTGGGGGTCGACGTCGTCGACGCCCAGGATCTGCTCGAGGACGTGTTGAGCGATCCGGGCGCGAGGGCCTATGCGCTCTCCGCGATGCTGCCCCCGGGATCGACGGCACTTCGCGCGCGGCTCCAGGACACCCCTTCCGAGGAGTTGGCAGCCGTGCTCGTCGGCGGGTTGCGGCTCCCGTCCGGGGCCGCGCAGGCGATGGACGTCACCGACCTGTTCGAGGTCCCACCCCTACCCAACTGGTGCTTCCAGCGTGACCCGCAAATCGTGATCGGCGCGGGGGTCGTGTTCTCATCGATGGCGAGCGCCGCGCGCGAGCGCGAGGCTCGGCTGGCGCGCGCGCTGTTCCGCTTTCATCCGGACCTCGCCGCGACCCCCAGCCTCCACGAGCCGTTGGCAGCCGACTTCGAGCGCTCGCACGTCCTCGGCGCGGGACACGCCTGCCTCGAAGGCGGCGACGTGATCGTGCTGTCTCCGGAGGTGATCGCGGTCGGTCTGTCCGAGCGGACGAATCGCCTCGGCATCGAAGACCTCGCCACGGCCTTGGCCGGTCGTTCCGAAGGGCCGCGATTCCTCGTCGTCGTCGAGCTCCCGCGGCGACGCGCCTACATGCACTTAGACACCGTGTTCACGCCGGTCGATCGCGAGATGGCGCTCGTGTTCCCGCCCGTGCTCGTCCACCAGGGCGCAGAGAAGGCGACCGTCTACGAGATCGATCTGCGCTCGAAGGACCGCAATTGGGCGCCTCGAGCCGATCTCCTGTCCTGCCTGAGCCGTCGCGGGGCCGGCTTCGACCCCGTCTCGTGCGGCGGCGACGACCCGATCGCGCAGCAGCGCGAGCAGTGGACGGACGGCGCCAATGCGCTGGCGCTGGCTCCGGGAGTGATTGCGATGTACGACCGCAACCGGGGCACCATGGACGAGCTGTCGCGCCGCGGCTTTCGCATCGTCGACGCCGAGGACCTCCTCTTGGGGCGCGAAGAGGTCGACCTCGACGGACGTGAACGCGTGTGCATCGCCTTCCCTAGCCACGAGCTCTCCAGGGCGCGCGGCGGACCTCACTGCCTGACGCACCCGCTACGGCGCGACCCTTAGCGGAGAAAAGGGGACACTCCCCTTTTTCACCAGCCGTAGCCGATGAGCAATCCGAGCTGGATCCCGCCCGCCGTCGTGTCGCGCACTCCCAAACTGGAGTAAAGGTCCACGTTGGCCGCGCAATAGCGCGCCTCGATTCCGAGGTTGAGATGCCCCGCGAGACGAAAGCTCACACCTCCGTCGACCCACACGCCATAGCCGCGGTCGTCGCTCGACACGAGTCCTGACGGGCCGGCGCGATCCTCGGTGACGCGAATGACGTTCGCCCCGGCACCTAGATGCGGGCGGGTCACGCCATGCCCCCAAACCTTGCGCACCCCGATGGCGAATTCGGTGGACGATGCCCGCACCGGAGTGTCGATCGTGGGGGCGGTGATACCGGAGTCATTCTTCGACGCCAAGACGTCGATCGAGAAGTGGACGGCCGCCCGCTCCTCGCCGAAGGCCAGCATGAGGCCGATCTGAGACTGCTGATCCACGGGAGCCCAGTCCCCCTCGTTGAGCCACTTCTGACCGACGAAGAGGTTGAAGTTCCCTTCGTAACGGGCCTGCGCCTCGTTCGCGGCGGAAAACAGGACGACGGCCGCGACGAGTAGCTGTACGCCTCGCCGGAGGCGCCGCATCAGTCGTGACCGTGCGCGCCGTGTGCGCCGCCTTCGCCGTGCACGTGTCCGTGGGCGAGCTCGTCGGCCGTGGCCTCGCGGATCTCGAGCACCTCGACATCGAAGGTCAGGGTCTTCCCCGCGAGGGGATGGTTGGCGTCGAGCACGGCTTCATCGTTCTCGACGGAAACCACGGTAAAGGTGATGGGACCATCGGGTGTCTCGGCCTGCACCTCGACGCCCGGCGCAAGTGTCAGCCCCTCGGGAAAATCATCCCGCGCTGCGCGAATCACCGCTTGGGGGTCCTTTTCGCCGTAGGCGTCCTGCGGCATGATCGTCACGGTCGTCTTCAGGCCGGCCCGGGAGCCGTCCAAGAACTTCTCGAGCCCGGGGATGAGATGTCCGTATCCGTGAAGATACGAAAGCGGCTCGCTTGCACCGCTGCTCTCCAGGGTTGTGCCGTGCTCGTCACGCAGCGTGTAGTGCATGCGAACGACGCGACCCCGCTCGATCATCATCAGGTCTCTCCCTCGCTCGTCGCCTAAAAACGACCGGCGCACGCTAGCATGGCCCGCGCGCGCCGTCGCGCATGGATCCGGAGAGTCACGGGATGAAAAGCGATCGCGCAATGGCTGCTCTCGTTCTGGGGGTTGCCTCCGTGTTCGTCTGGTCGGGATGGGCTCCGAAGGACCGCCTGACCTGGGTTCTCGAAGTCTTCCCCGTGGTCATCGCCGTCCCCCTCCTGCTCGCGACCAGACGCCGATTCCCGCTGACGACCCTGGCCTACGGGCTGATCGCAGTCCACGCGACGATCCTCATGGTTGGAGGCCGGTATACGTACGCCGAGGTTCCGTTGTTCGATTGGATCCGGGATGCCCTTCATCTCGCCCGCAATCACTACGACCGGCTCGGCCACTTCGCGCAAGGCTTCGTGCCCGCCATCGTCGCCCGCGAGGTCCTTTTGCGGAAGACGCCGCTGACGCGCGGCGGCTGGCTCTTCTTCCTGGTCACTTCCGTCTGTCTTGCGATCAGCGCCGTCTACGAGCTGGTCGAGTGGGGCGCCGCTTGCGCTACGGGCAGCGCCGCCGATGCCTTTCTCGGAACCCAGGGTGATCCTTGGGACACGCAGAAGGACATGTTGCTCGCCGCGATCGGCGCGATCGTCTCGCAGCTGACGTTGGGAACGGTGCACGACCGGCAACTCGACGCGTTGGCGCGTACGAGTCAGTAGAACCAGGTGAACGGGCCGGGAAGCTCTTCGACACGCCGTCCCCTCGACCCGTCGCTTCCCGCGACCCGCGCCCAGCGTGCGATCTCGGCGATCGATTTCGAGAACCCGACGGGACCGGCTTCGTAGAGTCCGAGCGCGGCAAGCCGGCCTTCTCCCAAGAGTGAAGCGGGCAGGTCGGCGCGGAGCGGCCCGCCGAGCGATGCCACCGCCAGCACCTTCCCGGCGAACGACGGATCGACGGCGAGGGCTCGCAGCCTTCGACCGAGGAGGCCAGGGGGCTCTGCGCTCACGATCACGACGATCGCGGCGCTTTTTCCACTGGGAAGACCGACGAGGCCAGCGCGCAGGCTCGAGGATTGCGCGGGGAAGGCGCTCTCTTCCGCCACGACGGCGAGCGTGCCGTCCATGAGAGGGGCCCGCGCCCAGCGCGCAGGCGATGTGACGGGGTCCGCGCCGACAACGGCCGCCGCCGTTGGTTGCGGATCGGCGGACCACCAACGCGTCAGCGCGAAGGCCAATCGCGCTGCATCCTCCTCGCCCGGACGCTTGGCGGAGGGGCCGGCCCACAGCGGTCGGGTTTCGTCCGTGGACGCAAGGACCATCAGGAAGCGCGAGGTCCCCAACACCTCCGCCGCCGGCGTGAACGCCTGCAGCGGCCGATCGGGGGTGAGATCGATCTCGCGGCCGCGCACGAGACGCTGCAGCAGCGACCTGGGAAAAGACGCCACGCGCTCTCGCCCGTCGGCGCCACGAAGCCGAATGCGCAGCGCGGGATTCTCGCCGAGGTCCCCCGGGGTCGATGCCGTAGGCGCCGGCACGAGGTCCATGACGATCAGCGCAGGGGGAATCGAAGCGGACGGCGCGGACGTGGACGCGTTGTCGAAGGCCTCGCCGGGCATGGCGGCGACTGCGAGCGTCGCGCGCATCGTGTTGCCGGCCCGGGCGAACCGGTAGCTGAAGAACCGCTCGTCCTCGACGCGCTCGAGCACCGGGGTCCCGCCCGTGGGATCGGCGACACGGCGGCGCGTGCGCGCTTCCGGCCCTTCCATCCCGAGCAGGACTTCATCCCAGGCGACCACCGCACCGGTTGCCAGTTTGAAGGTCCCCCGGCGGACGAGGGAACCCGGGCGGTGCCGCGCGACGATCGAGCCCTTGCCGTCTTTGAGCTCGGTTGTCGTCCGCTCGCCCGCCGGGCCGAGGCCATGCTCGGGCCACTCGTTGGCGGGAAGCCCGGGTGGATCGGCGGCCGGCGCCGACGCCCGAGACTCTGGGGTAGACCCCTCCCCGGGCCCCTGCGCCGATACCGCGCGCTCGCTCGCGGCGAGCCCCAATCGTTCGCCGCGGCGTGTCGCGCGTGCGAGAACCGCCTGCATCCCGAGGTCCACACCCCCGATCCCGACGCTGAAAACGCGCGTCGACGGCGCCTGCGCGCGGCGGGACTCGACCAAGGCGCGGCGCTCTCTTGGGATCGTGGCGAGGACGCGTGCGTGCATCAGGAGCCGTTCGGCGCGGTAGGACAGAAGGTCTTGCTCGACCTCCCCGGCGTCGGCCGGGAGTGCGGCCATCTCCTGGGCGAGCGCCGCCTGGTCGGGAATCTGAAGCGAAAGCATCGATTGGTCGCGCGCGAATCGCCTCCTCGCGGGAAGCGGGGCGGAGCCTCGCGGCTCGAGCCGGTCGAGCGCCTCGCCGACGTCGGTGCGGTCGAGCACGTCGACGATCCCTTGCGCGCCGGGAGCCGGGAGCACGTCGTGGCTCAGAAGCTGCGGGAACTTGCGGGGTGTCGTCAGCGCGGGGAGCTCGAGTGCCAACAGCACGTCCAGATCGGGGACCGCCAGCCCCCGACTCCGCGCCGCCTCGAGCCAGGTGAACAATGAGAGGAGGCGCACGGACTCGTCGAGATCGGCCATCTCTGGAAAGAGCGCTGAGAGCTTTTCGTAATGCGCGTTCAAGTACGAGACGGTCTCTTTCGTCCACGGCGGTTCCGGCGATGCGCTGCCTGCATCCCGCACCCGCTCGGAAGCCGCGGTCATGCGGACCCTGCGGAACGCGAGGACGTCCCCTTCGGCCGACAGGGTGAGATCCACGTCGTCCGGGTAGAACCAGAAGCGTGTCTGTTGATTCAAGATCGCTCCCGCCGAGGGGTCCGAGGCGAAGCGCTCGAGATGGGTCTTGAACCCGGGGAGCGCGCTCCGCACCGCGTCGCGCACATCTCCCGCCCCCAGCAGGTCGAGGCCGACGCTGAACGTCTTGAACCGCACGTCGGACAGCAGGCTGACCATGCCAATCGCGGTGTCGCGCAATCGGCCGCCGTAGCCCACGTGGGTGTCTTGAGGGGCGTCGGCCCGCTCCAGGCTCATGTAAGCCTCGCCGATCCCTCCCCTCGCGACCGCCCGGTAGGCAACGGCGAGGTCGGCGAGACTGAGCGCTCGGCCGAGAATCGTGGGCTGGACTTCGGCCTCGCTCGTGAACCAGACGACCCGACCGGAGGGCGCAAGGCGCGCGCCTTCGATCGTTAGGCCGCGATCGAGGATGGACTTCAGCCCGGCGAGGTCGAGCGGTGGGCGATCCCCACGCGAGGCGGTGTCCTTCACCGCCGTCCGCCAGGCCGGAAGACCGAGATCGAATG
>CAZUGP010000057.1:0-32191 GCA_964619965.1 uncultured Acidobacteriota bacterium | reverse complement strand
GGCCAACCGTGGTTCATGTCGAGGATGGCGACGTCTAAGACGTGCGGGTCGCGCTCCGGAAGCGGCGCACGCGGCGCGAGCTTCAGATGCTCAAAGAGGCCACTCGCGAGCGCCGTGCAATCCGGCCCGCAGTACGCGAGGCCGCGCGTCCGCTTGTATTCGCAGGATCTCGGCACCTACTTGGTCGCCTTGGCGAGCTCCTCGTCGATGACCTTTTTGAAGGCGTCGTACGCCTGCGCTCCCGACAGGTACCGGCCGTTGATGAACGTGGCCGGCGTCCCGGTTGCGCCCACCTTCATGACCTCCGCGGTCTGAGCGTCGATCGACTTCTTGTAGATCTGCGTGTCGAGATCGTTCGTGAACCGCTTGACGTCGAGGCCGAGCTCCGTCGCGAACTGCAGGTACTTGTCGCGGGATAGCGCCGCGCTGTTCGCCATGAGCTTCTCGTGCATGGCCACGAACTTTCCTTGCGCGTGCGCCGCCAGGGCGGCCTCGGCCGCGGGCATCGCGTTCTTGTGCATCGGCAGGGGGTGCATCATGTAGAAGAGGCGAACGTCGGTGGGGTAGTCGGCTACTATCTTGTCGAGGGTCGAACCGACCCTCACGCAGAACGGTCACTGGTAGTCGAGGTAGTGAAGGATCGTGACCTTGGCCGCGGCAGGCCCGCGGGACGGCGCGTCGCCCGCCGCGATCTCGTAAACCTTGTTCGGATCGGGACCGGCGGCCTTCGCGGGCTTCGCGGAGGCCTCGCTGACGTTCTTCCCCGTCTTGAACTCCGGCCGCTTGCCGGCCTTCGCCCAGGCGAGCTCCTCGTCGATCATGTCCTTGAAAACCCCATAGGGTTTCGCGCCGCTCAGGTAGCGTCCGTTGACGAACGACGCCGGCGTGCCCGTGGCGCCGATGTCCGCCGCCTCTTTCGCGACCTTCTCGATCCCCGCAGCGTAGGTGTGGGCGTCCAAGTCCTTCGTGAACCGGTCGATGTCCAGGCCGAGCTCCTTCGCCAGGCTGAGGAATCTCTCACGCGTGAGCTGTTGTGGGTTCTCGTACAGCTTGTGGTGCATCTGGAGAAACTTCCCCTGGGCCGCGGCCGCCATCGCGGCCTCAGCAGCGGGCATCGCGTTCGGATGCATCGGCAGGGGGTACATCTTGAAGACCATGCGAACGTCAGTGGGGTAGTCGGCCAAGATCTTGTCGAGGGTCGGACCGACCCTCACGCAGAACGGTCACTGATAGTCGAGGTAGTGGAGGATCGTGACCTTCGCATCCTTGGGGCCGATGGACGGAGAGTCGCCCGCCGCCAATGCGAACTGGACGAACTTGCTGGGCGGCGTCAGCACGGACTTGACGATCTCGTCGCGGCCCTTCCCCTGCTTGGCCAGGTCGATCACCGACTTACCCAGGCCGGGGCTTCGAGGGCACGTGGGGTCGTCGCGCCGGCAGACGGCGAGCTTCATCCCGCAGCCGCAGTCGCACCCGTTCTCGTTCAAGATCGAGACCGCGAGCGCCTTTTGTTCCGGAGTGAGTCCGTCGAAGACGAGACCGGTCATGGCCTCGGGGGGGACGGGACCCGCGGCGGGCGCGGGGTTGGGGGTGGTCGCGGCGAGCGCGAGCGAGGCCGTCAGGAGGCACACCAAGGCCATCAAACCGAAGCGATGGGATGTCATAGGGCTCTAATGTTTACGCGCAACCGTGGTTGCGCGCAACCCCGGGGTCGACGGCCCGTCACCGAGGACAGGTGCGAGACGTCGCTTCGATCTCGACGAGCAGCTCCTCGCGGCAAATCTCGGCTTGGAGCCAGGCGGTCGGCACGGCCGTTCCGGTGCTGTGGAGGATCGCGGCGCGGATCGCGTCGACCTGATCGGGGAATCGCACGTAGACCCGCAGCGACTTCAAGCGGTCGCCGAGCGGCCCTTCCCGCCCCGGCACGCCGGCCGCGTCGAGCACGGCACATACGTTGCGCATCGTCTCTTCCGTCTGTCGCCTAGGATCGCCGTGGAAGACGCTCTCGTGCCCCACGATGCTCGCGGTCCCCGACACGAAAACCGCTCCACCCCAGGCCGCTCCCGCCACGGTGCCTCGAGCGAAGGAGGGGCTCTTCGGACCGTACCGCTCGGGGTAGCGGTAAGCGGCGACCTGACGCGGATTCTCGACGTGGCGTCCGGGTTCGCGCGCGGACAGCACGTGGATGACGAGCGCGTCTCCCGGGCAACCCACGGCGGAAGCCGCGGGGAGCCGGTCCGGAAAAACCGAGCCGTAGTGTGCGGCGAAGGCGTCGGACCGTCCCTTGCAAAAAAGCATGTAACGCTCGAGCCCCGAAGCGGTGTCGTGAATGCGCGGCACGTAGTTCCACATGCGGAGAACGTGCGGAAAGCCCGCACGCGTCACGCCGCCGAGCAGGCGCCGGTAGAGGTCGAATGTCACCGCCTCGATGCCGGAAACCGAACCCACGTGAGTCTCGATCGCGACGAACACGGACCGGTCATCGGCGGCCGCCTCCGCGCCCTCGACATCGACCCGCGACACGGCTCCTGCGGCAGGCAAGACCTCCGCCGCGCGATCCGGTGACAACGGGCGGTTCGGGATGCTCGTCTGGAGCCAGGTCACGGCCTGTCTCGGTTCGGGTTTGGCGCCGAAGTGGATGGTCGCGAGCACGTTCGCGCGTTCGGCTGAATTCAACTGTGCGCGCGCTTTGGCGTCCACATCCAGCGGCATGGGCGAAGGGTATCATCCACCGATGTCTCGAAACGACGGCTTCACCTATCGTGAGCGACTCGGTCCCGCAGCGGAGTCCGAGACGCTGCTTTCGTACCTCTGCCGCCGCTATCGCCATTCGTCGCCGTCGCAATGGATGGCGAGGATCGAGGCGGGAGACGTGCTCCTCGACGCGAGGCGCGCGGCCGACGACGAACCACTGCGCCGCGGCCAAGACCTGGTTTGGCGGCGCCCGCCGTGGCTGGAGCCCGACGCGCCGCTCGCATTCGACGTGCTCCATGAAGACGCAGACCTGCTCGCCGTCGCAAAGCCCGCGGGGCTGCCCACGCTTCCCGGCGCCAACTTCCTGAAGCACACGCTGCTCCATCAGGTACGCGGCTACGCGCCGGACGCAACCGCGATTCACCGCCTGGGCCGTTGGACGTCGGGGTTGGTCCTCTTCGCACGCAACCGAGAGGCGAGGGCCGAGCTCGCGCGGCAATTGCGCGCGCGGGAGATCGTCAAGCGCTACCGCGCGTTGGCCGGCGGCGATCCTCGGTGGAACGCGATCACGGTCGATCGCCCCATCGGGCCGGTGCCGCATCCGTGGCTTCAGACGGTCCACGCCGCCGTTCCGGACGGAAAGCGTGCGGTGAGCCGCATCGAAGTTCTCGAGCGGCGTTCCGGCTCGTTCCTTTGCGACGTCACGATTGCGACCGGGCGTCCGCACCAGATTCGCATCCACCTGGCTGCCGTCGGACATCCCTTGGCGGGTGACCCGTTGTACGAGGCGGGAGGCGTCCCAGCGGTCGGGTCGCGCGTCGTCCCCGGCGACCCGGGCTACCTGCTTCACGCGGCCGAAGCGACCTTCAGCCACCCGCGAACGGGACGCGAGATCACGGTGACGTGCGAGCCGCCGTCGGCGTTGCGGCTTTGGCGAAGGGTCCTCGACCCCTTGCTTTCGTCCTGAAACGAAACGGGCCAGAAGCCTCTCGCCCTCGGCCCGTGCTCGAGGCGGAAGTGGCGGAGCCGACGGGGCTCGAACCCGCGACCTCCGGAGTGACAGTCCGGTGTGCTAACCAACTGCACTACGGCTCCGCGCCGTGCATCCTTCGTTCCGGAGAAACCGGCCCGAAAAACCGGTGGATGATAGCACCCGGCCGGTGCAATTCAAGGCCCTGGTGGGCGGTACCGGACTCGAACCGATGACGTCCTGCGTGTAAAGCAGGTGCTCTACCAACTGAGCTAACCGCCCGCGCCGAGTGTAGCCCGAGCGCCTATACTCCGGCACATGTTCCGCTCGTCCGTCGTTGCCTTCGGGCTCGGCGCGCTGCTTGCGGCCGCCGATGCTCCCGCACCCCCGGTGCCACCACCCGCGGCGCCCCCCGCGGCGCCGACCGCTCAGGTGCGCGGCACGATTTTGTACGGCCGCCGCGCGCCCGCCGTGGGAGCGATCGTCATCGTGCGACCCGAGAGCGCGCCGTCCCCGGTGCGCATGGCGACGGCGGGGACCAACGGGTCGTTCGCGTTCGACGGGCTCGCCGATGGAACGTATCGGGCCGAGGTGCGCCGCGATGGCTACGCGCCGGTCATCAAGACCGGGATCTTGGTGCGCGCGCCGTTTCGCGCCGTCGTCGAGGTTCTCCTCGCGCGCGGAGCGACGCCGCCCGAGGAGGCCGCGCCGGTTGAGGGGAGCGCATCGCTTAAAGGGACGATTCGCGTCGCGGGCGGCGCCCCCCTCGCGGAGGCTCGCGTGCGGCTGGCGCGCGCCGACGGCGCGGACGATTCACGGACGTTCCTCACGGATGCGGCCGGTGCGTTCGCTTCGCCGCCGCTCAAGGCGGGCCGCTGGCGATTCGACGTGCAGGGGGCCGGCTTGCTGCCCCTTCGCGCGGATCTGGATCTCATGGGGGATGTCGCAATCGAAGCGCAGATCGCGGCGCAACCCGCCAACTACCGTCCGCAGGCGGTGGATCTGATCGTGCCCGAGGACGTCATTCCTCCACCGGGCCCGTAGCGGCGAGCTACTTCGGCGCCGCGGCGCCGACCCCGCCACGCACCGCGAAGTAGCCGCGCCGCGCGCGCACCGACCAACCGGGGTCGTTGGACTTCACCTCGAGCTTGATGAAGCGGCCATCCCATTTCTTGTTGGTCGTCGAATACGAGAGGTAGTACTGCCGCCGCAACTCCTCGGCGATCTTGCGGTACACCTCGGCGAGCTGGTTGGCCTTCGCGACGAAGAACGCGCGGCCCCCGGTCGTCTCCGAGAAGTCCTTGAGGACGCTCTTGCGCACGTCGCCCAGACCGATCGCGTACAGCAGCACGCTCTGCGCCTTCGCTTCCTCCAGAATCCGATTGTAGGCAAACTGGCTCGAGGTGTCGTCGCCGTCGGACAGGAGGACGATGGCCTTGCGCCCTTCGATCCCCCGCAGCTTGCGAAAGGCCGCGTGTAGCCCGTCGTAGAGCGCCGTCGAGCCCAACGCTTCCGTGCTGTTGACGGCTTCCTTGAGAAGCGCCTGGTCTGAGGTCAGCTCTTGGAGGAGGAAGACTCTGTCGTCGAAGTCGATGACGAGCGCCCTGTCCTGCGGACGGAGTGTTTCGACGAACGATGCCGCAGCCTGATGCACCTCGGTCATCTGATCGCGCATGGAGCCGGAGCTGTCGAGCACGATCGCGATCGCGATCGGCCGATCCTCGAGGAGGAAGTCGCGGATGGTCTGCGGAGCGCCGTCCTCGAAGACGGTGAAGCTCTCCTTCGTGAGGTCGCCGACGAGCTTGTCGGAACGATCCGTCACGGTCACCCAGAGGATGACGCGATTGACCTCCTCGAACGACTCGATCGTGATCTTGCGCGTCACGATGACGTCGCTCACCGAGAATCCTTCGCGGTGGTAGAGGACCGCGCGGATCACCCAGGCCTTGCTCTCCTCGCCGAAATCGTGAACGCACTCGTACGGGGGCTCGCGGTCGACGAAGATCACCTTGTCCTTGACGAGAAATTCGACGCGGTCGACGTCGGCCGGGACCTCCGATTTCACTTCCGCCTGGATCTTCGTCCGTGAGACGACGAACTCGTCGGCCAGGGGGGCGACGATCTGGATCGAGAAGCCCCGCCGCTTGTCCGCATCCTGCGCCGCGGCCGCGGATGCCGCGCCGAGGACGAGGAGGGCCAACACGAGGCGCCTCACGGCACGGCACCCGGAGTCAGCTCCGCGAGCACGCGCCGCACCTGTTCGGCCGACGCGCCGGTCGGGAACGCGGTCAGAAAGGCTCGGTAGGTCGCGGCGGCGCCCGCCGGGTCGCCCGTCCTCAGCTGAGCGTTTCCGAGGTACAGCTTCGCCAACGGCTGGTCGGGGTCGATCGCGAGCGCGCGCTCGAACGCTTTCTTCGCCTCGGCGTCGTCGCCCAACCGCGCGAGCGAGGCGCCATCGTTCACCTCGAGGTCGGCGCGTCCTTGTGCCTGCGCGTGCTCCGTGAGCGCCGCGTACACCTCGTGCGCCTGGCGGAAACGCCCCGCCCGGAAAAGATAGAAGGCGAGACGCTCGCGCTCCGGTCCCGCGGGGGATGCCGCGGCGAGCAGGTCGGCCGCCCGGTCGAAGCGACCCTTCGTCGCCTCGAGAGAAGCAAACGCGATGCGGTCCGCCGGAGTCGCCGCGCCCGAGGCGATCACGGCCTCGAGGTCCGCCGCGCGGTCGCACTCGGCGGTGATCGCGGTGCGTTCGCTCGTCAGGTCATCGCGGCTGCGACGGTCGAGGCGCGCGTCGGAGAGTGCCGCGTCGATCTGCGCGACTGCGGCGCCATAGTCGCCACGACGCCGGTTGATCTCGGCGAGTCCGGCGCGTGCTTTCGGATCGCTGGCATCGATTGCGACGGCTGCTTGGAACGAGGCTTCCGCGCCCGCGAAGACGCCCATCCCGAGAAGGACCTCGCCCAACGTGACACGATGCTCCGGATCGTTCGGCTCGAGCTCGATCGCCTTGCGTATCGTGGCCACGGCTTCGTTCGAGAAGCCGAGCCGTCCGTACGCGGCGGCGAGACGGTCGAGACCGGGTCCGAAGTCGGGGCGCACGGACACGGCCTCGACGAGCAGCTTGATCGCCTCGTCGAGCTTGCCCGCGCGGAGATACAGGTCCCCCAGGTGCGTGTAAGCCGGAGCGAATCCCTTGTCGCTCGCGAGCGCACGCCCGTAAAGCGCGATCGCCTTGTCCTGGTCGGCCGTGGCCTCGGCGACACGGGCGAGGCCGTCGAGCGCGGGAGCGTACTCCGGGCGCAGCTTCCCGGCTCGGACGTAGTACGGGAGGGCCTCGTCGGTGTCCCCTTGCGCAAGCCAAGAATCGCCGATGGCGACGTTGGCCTGCAAATGGTCGGGGTCGAGGTCGAGCGCGATCTTGTAAGCCTCGATCGCGTCCGCGTAGCGGCGGTCCCCCGCCAGCGCAAGCCCGAGAAAGTAGTTCGCCTTGAACGAGTTGAGGCTCATCGCCGCCACCTTCTGTAGCGGGACGATCGCGGCCCGATAGTCGGCGCGGTTGTATGCGGCGACCCCCTCATTCAGGAGCTTGAACGCATCCTTGCGGACGTCGTTGGCCTTTCCGGCAAACGACGTCGGCACGGCGGACGCCGCGACCAGCAGGGTGAAGGCGATGGCGCCGTACCGCATGCTTTCAGTCTAGTCGGATCGGCGACATTCCGCAGAAAAGGGACCGTCCCTTTTCTGCGGAACGTCCCCTAGACGGTTCGATCGCTCGTGATCGCGCCGTCTTTGATCTCGACGATGCGCCCGGCGCGCCGCGCAAGCGCGGCATCGTGCGTGATCACGATCATCGTGCGCCCCTGCCTCCAGAGCTCCTCGAACAACGACATCACATCGCCGCCCGACGAGGTGTCGAGGTTTCCTGTCGGCTCGTCGGCGAGCACGATGTCGGGGTTCATGGCGAGGGCGCGTGCCACGGCGACGCGCTGCATCTGGCCACCGGAGAGCTCCGTCGGACGGTGTTCCATGCGGTCCGCGAGACCGACCTTCTCGAGAAGGGCGTTGACCCGGTCCTTGCGCTCCTTCCGCGGGACACCGCCGAATAGCAGAGGCATTTCGACGTTCTCGAAGGCGGTAATCTGCGGCAACAGGTTGAAATTCTGGAAAACGAACCCCACACGCTGGTTGCGAATCTTGGCCAGCTCGTTTTTGTCGAGGCCGGCGACCTCCTTGTCCCGCAGCAGGTAGGTCCCTTGGGTCGGCGTATCGAGGCAGCCGATGAGATTCATGAGCGTCGATTTCCCCGACCCCGAGGGGCCGACGATCGCCACGAATTCTCCGGCGCCGATGCAGAGGTCGATGCCCTTCAAGGCCTCGACGCGAATCTTCCCCGTGTCGTAGACCTTCGTGATTCGGGACATCGCGATGACATCCGACGCCGGCGTCCGCGGTCGTTCCAGGGTCACGCTCATGCGGGCCTCACTCATAGCGCAGCGTCTGCGCGGGGTCGATCGAGGCGGCGCGACGCGCCGGGAAATACGCCGCGACCAGCCCGATCGCGCCTAAAACTCCGGCTGCGATCGCTCCGACCGCCGGCGAGAGCGTCGGCTTACCGAGGAACTCCAGCGCCTCGTTGCCTTCCGTCGGGACGAAGCCGAGCGCAATGATGATCGCCATCGAAAAGAGAAGGCCCAAGAGCCCTCCCAAGATCGTGTACGCGAGCCCTTCCAAGACCAGCGGGCCCGTGATCCAGGCGGGACGCGCGCCGAGCGCCATCTTCACGCCGATCTCGCGGGTTCTCTCCTTGACGGTGGCGTACATGATGTTGGCGACTCCCACGCCGCCGATCATCAACGTCAATCCGCCGATGATTCCGAGAAACCCCTGGATGCCGAGGAGGATGTTCCGCATGATCTTTCCGCCCGCAACCGTGTCCCAGGTGCGCACGACGCGGTCGTCCTCGGGATCGAATCCGTACTTCGCGGCGAACACCTTGCGCACCTCGTCCAGCGCGGTTGTCATCATCCGAGGGTCGGCCGCATGGACGACGAGGTTGCCCAGGTATTTGCGCCCGATCTGCGCCTGGAACGTCGTGATCGGGATCACGGCGTGGTTCTTGTCCGGCCCGCCGTAGGTCCCCATCTGCAGGCGCTTCTCGAGGACGCCGATCACGGTGTACGGGATGGCGTTGATCAGCATCTCCTTGCCGACCGGATCGCCGTCGCCGAAGAGATCGTGGGCGAGCTCGTCACCGAGGAAGACGACGCGGCGGCGCAACGCGACGTCCTGGTCGTTCAGGAACCGTCCGCCGGGTCTTGAGACATGATTGCGAAGATCGCCGTAGGCGGCCTCGGTGCCGATGAGCTGGGCGTTGACCGTCTTCTTCCCGTAGGTGAAGTTGGTTCCCCACGTGACGAACTCGCCGATCGCCCCGTCCAAGAGCGGCACGCGTTCCCTGAGGAGCGGGGCGTCTTCGGGGAGAAAGTGAATGCTTCGCCCCGCGGGAAGCCCCTGCCAGGTCTTCGTCGTCTCGGAGGCCCAGAGCACCGCGATCCCGTCCCCCATGCCACGGTTGGCTACGGTGAGCTGCTCGCGCAGTCCCTGTCCGAACGCCAGGAGCAGCAACAGCGAGACCGAGCCCCACGCAATCGACGCGATCGTCAGTACCGCGCGCTTCTTTTGCAGCCGCGAGGATGTCAGGAAGAGGCTGAAGACGACGTTGGCGCCGCGCATGGTCCGTTCCTAGAGCTTCATCGCGACGACGGGATCGAGGTTCGCGGCATCGCGGGCGGGGAAGTAGCCGGCGAGCAGCCCGACCGAGCCGAGCAGGCCCGCGGTCAGCGCCGTCACCATCGGCGAGACCGTCGGATTGCCGACGTACTCCGTGAATCCGAGCGCGGGGAAGGCGGCGCAAATCGCGAACGTCATTCCGAGGCCTATCGCGCCGCCAGCGCCTGTGATCAGCAAGGTCTCGAGCATGAACTGGAGGAGGATCGACCCCGGGCGCGCGCCCAGCGCCATCTTGATGCCGATCTCCCGCGTTCTCTCTTCGACGACGACGTTCATGATGTTCGACACGCCGATCCCGCCGACGACCAAGGTCAAAGAGCCGACGATCCCCAGAAACGCCCTGAAGCTCAGCATGAATGTGTTCAGGAACTGGAAGTTCTCGGTCGTGTCCCAGATGCCGATCGCTTCCTTGTCTTTCGGATCGAAGCGATGCTTGGCCGCGACGATTTCGAGCACCTGGCTCTTCAACGCTTCGGTCTGCGTCGAGTCTTTCGCCTTGAAGATGAACTCATCGACGTACTTGTCCCCGGTCAGCGCCCGATGGGTCGTCCCGGGGATGAACACGTTGTCCTTGTCGCGCCCGCTGTAGCTCGAGTCCTGCGGTTTCTTGACCATCACGCCGATCACCAGGAAAGGGGAGCCGTTCAAGTGGACCGTCTTTCCGACGGGATCGGTCGTGCCGAAGACGGTCTCGGCGATGTCGTTGCCTAGAAACGCGACGCGGCGCCGGCCGTCCCAGTCGAGCTGGTCGATCCACCGTCCGTCGTTTTGCGGGACGATGGTGCGCATCGAGGCGAACACGGGTGTCACGCCGTGAACGTCCACGGCCATCGTCTTCTTCTCGTAGATCAGCTTGAACGTGCGCTCGTACTCGCTGGAAACCGCCTCCAGCCCGTCGGCCTTGGCGCGAATGAGCTGCATGTCGTCCTCGTCGAGCTGGATCCTGCGGCCCTTTCCCAAACCCTGGAAAGGGATCGACGTCCGCGACGGCCACGCGATGCAGATGTTCTCGCCCAACCCGGCCGAGTTTTCGTAGATCTGCTGATGGAATCCCTGCCCGAACGCCAGGAGCAAGCTGACGGCCGCAGTTCCCCAGACGATCCCGAAGGTCGTCATGAGCGTGCGCATCTTCTGCGAGCTAAGGTCGCGGAGCGGCTGCCGGAGTTGGAGCCAGAAGGCCACTAGAAGTCGCTCTTCGGCTTGGGCGGACGCTGGACGACGAGGTCGCCCTTCTTCAGCCCGGAGACCACCTCGCAGTTCAAACCGTCGGAGAGGCCTGTCTTGATCTCGACCTTCTTCACGGGAGATTTCGGGCCCGGTCCGGGCATCTCGACGAACGCCTTCTTGCCGCCGTCTTCGAAGAGGATCGCGCGCTCGGGGACGAGCAGGATGTCCTTCTTCTCTTTGATGACGAGGTCGGCGTTCGCGCTGTAGCCGGCGCGCAACACGACCTCCTGTCCGGGGTCGAGCTCGATCTCCACCTCGAACAGCTTGGCGTTGTCCTTCTCGGTGGCCTGCGGTGCGATGCGCGTGAGCTTCCCTGTGATCGTGGTGTCCGGCAGGGCGCCGATCCTGAGGCGGGCGGGGAGGCCGATCGCGAGCTTACCCACGTCGATCTCGTCGACGGTCCCCTTGAAGATCAGGTCCTTCATCTCGGCGATCGACGCGAGATCGGTCCCGGCCTGATACGTCGTCAGCGGGACGACCGGATCGCCGGGATTCACGAGGCGTTCGAGCAGCGTTCCCGCCGCCGGGGCGCGCACGACCGACTCCATCCCCGCGCCGCCCCCTTGGATGCGCCCCTTCTGGAGGAGCTCCAGGTTGTCCCTGGCCTGGGCGAGCACGATGCGCGCTTGATCGAAGCTCTGCAGCTTCACGTCGTGATCGCCCCGCGAGAGTATGCCGGAGAGCGACAGCTCGTTCGCGCGATCCACCTCGCGCTGCGCCTGGTCGTAGGCGCTTTGAGCCCGCTCGAGTTGACGCTCGGCCTCGACGCGCTCCGATGGGGTGGGGTCCGGCACGATGTCGAACAGCGGGTCGCCCGCTTGCACGCGGTCGCCGACTTCAGCGTGACATCGCTTCACGATCCCCGAGATCTTCGATTTGACGTGGAACTTGAGCCGTGGCTCGATCTTGCCGACGGCCACCGCCTTGTCCGTGATCGACCCGTTGACGATCTCGATCTTCTTGAGGCCGTCGTCCGCGCCGGTCCGACTCTGCATCCACGCGTACGCTCCGACCACCGCCCCCGAAAGGACGGCGAGGCCTATCAGGATCTTCACGACCTTTCCCATGAGAACTCCCTTTCCGATGCTGGTTGCCTGCCCTTATTACGTCCGGACCCCCCGACGGGTTCCCCCGCCACCCGTAGAACCGCCGGCCGGTTGACGGGCACTCCCGTTGTTCGGATACTCAATGACTCGCCCGGCGAGTCGAGGAGCAGGACGGATGTCCCGTTTGCGTCGTGGAGGCACCCGAAGAAGCCCGTTCGTGCCCGTCGGGTGCATCCTCGTCTTCGCGGCCTCGGCCTGTTCCTCAGGCCAGGCGGGGACCGCGGGAGGCGGGCCGCCGCCGGGGCCTGCGCGCGAGCTCCGGGTGCATCGCGGGCGATTCGAGGATCGATTTCTCCTGACCGGACAGCTCGTCGCCGTCAGCGCCGACTACCTCTTCGTACCCCGCATCCCTTCCTGGCAGACCACGATTCGCTGGCTCGAGTCCGAGGGGGCCGTCGTCAAGGCGGGGCAGAAGCTGGTCGAGTTCGACACGGCGACGTTCGCCCAAGACTTCGGGGAGAAGCGCCTGGTCACCGACCAAGCACAAAGCGATCTCGCCCAATCCGAGGCCGATCGGGAGAGCCAGGGGGCCGAGAAGCAATGGGAGGTCGCCCAAAAGTCGATCGCCGTGGCGAAGGCCAGGATCGCAGCCGCGATACCGCCCGAGTTCATGAGAGGCAAGGAGTATCAGGACAACCAGCTCGCCTTGGCGCGCGCGACGACAGAGCTCGAGAAGGCCCAGGAGGGGTTTTCCGCCTTCGAGATGTCCGCGGCCGAAACCGTGAGGCAAAAACGGATCGCGCTCGAGAAGGCACGGCGCGAGCTCGACGCAGCCGGCCAGGCGATGGATGGGATGGTCTTGAGGGCTCCGCGCGACGGCATCCTCGTCATCGCCGATCACCCGTGGCAGGGCCGCAAGATCCAGGTCAGCGATTCGGTTTGGGTTGGACTGCCGGTCGTGAGCCTTCCCGACCTCAACGCGATGGAGGTCGAGGCCAAACTCTCCGACGTCGATGACGGACGGATCGCCGCAGGGCTTCGGGTAGCCTGCGTGCTCGACGCCTACCCCGAGCGAACTTACGCGGGGCGCATCGCGGAGATCACGCCGGTCGCGCAGGAAGCCGCCGGCCGCTCGCTCCGTCGAGCCTACAACGTGCGCGTTGCGCTCGACGCCGCGGACACGGCGCGGATGCGCCCAGGGATGTCCGTCAAAGTCGAGGTGCGCCCCACGGTGCGCGAGGATGTCCTTCTCGCTCCGCGCGAGGGTCTCGATCTTGCGGGGCCGCAGCCTCACGCCCGTCTCTCCTCGGGTGAGGTCGTCGACGTGAAGCTCGGCACGTGCAATCGGGATACCTGCGTGGTCGAGGGGGGGTTGAAGGATGGCACGCGCCTGAGGGCCGGCGGATGAGCCGCCGCTCGCTGGCGATCGGAGCCGTGCTCGCGGCGTTTCTCATCGGATGGTGGGCCCTCTCGCGCGCGAGCGTGCAGAAGAACGTCTGGGCGGAAGCCGAGCGCGGCGACCTGGTGCTCACGGTCGAGGTGAACGGCGTCCTCTCCGCCGTCAACAGCACGCTCGTCGGGCCGCCGCAAGCCGCCGACGTATTCGACTTCAAGATCGCCATGATGGCTCCGGAAGGGGCGGACGTGAAGGCGGGAGCGCCGGTGCTCGGATTCGACACGAGCGAGCTCGAGCGCAAGCTTCTGGAGAAGCGGGCCGAGAGCGAATCCGCCGGAAAGCGCATCGAGAAGAAGGAAAAAGACTCCGCGATGGCCCGCGAGAACGACGAGCTGCGGCTCGCCGAGGCCACCTCGCGCGGGCGCAAGGCGGCGCTCGAGCTCGAGGTCCCCGAGGAGCTCGTCAAGAGCCAGCAACTGCGGGAGTCGCGGCTCAACCTCGAGGATGCGAAGCGCGAGATCGAGTTCCTCAACACCAAGCTGGAGGCGTCTCGCCGTGCGGACGACGTGGCGTTGGGGGCGCTGCGCGCGCAGAAGGAAGCCGCCGATCACCGCGTGCAGGAGATTCTCGCGTCCATCGAGGCGATGACGGTGAAGGCGGGACGCGCCGGCACGGTCGTCTATGCGACGAGTTGGCGCGACGAGAAGAAGAAGGTCGGCGACTCGGCGTGGCGTGGCGAGCGCATTCTCGAGATCCCGGACTTGAGCGCGATGAAGGGCGAAGGGGAGGTCGACGAATCGGACGCCGGGAAGATCGCCGCCGGCCAGGTGGTCCGCTTCCGGCTCGAGGCCCATCCGGATACCGAGTTCTCCGGGAAGATCGGCTCGATCTGGAGCACCGTCCAGAAGCAGTCGTGGCGCAGCCCGCTCAAGGTCGTGAAGCTGGTCGTGGAGCTTTCCGCCACCGACCCGCGCAAGATGCGTCCCGGCATGCGGTTCCGTGGGGTGGTCGAGACCGGCCGCATCGCAAACACGCTCCTCGTCCCGGCCGATGCCGTGTTCCCGACGGACTCGGGGCCGGTCGCGTTCCGTAAGAACGCGGTCGGTTACGGAAGGCGGCTTCTCACGCTCGGAGCGAGGAACGAGACGTCGGTCGAAGTCAAATCGGGACTCGACGTGGGTGACCGCGTCGCGCGTCGCGATCTCGACGCCGCGGCGCGAACAGCGCAGTGACGCGCCCGCGCGTCGTCGCGATGGCGTTCGGGGCGGCCGTCTTGGCCCTCGGCTCCGTGCCGTGGATCAGCCGGTATAGCAGCCGGCCGGACGTGCCGACGCTCGTCGTGTCGACGGCCCGATTCGAGCGTCGCGTGGTGGCGGAGGGGAACCTCGAAGCGGCCGAGGCGACGCCGGTGACGGCGCCGATCGATGCGCAAGGTCAGCTGAAGGTGGCGTGGCTCGTTCCGGACGGCACACCGGTGAAGCGCGGGGACGTCGTCGTCCGGTTCGATCCTTCGGAGATGGAGCGCAGCCTGCGCGACGGCGAATCCGATCGGTCGAGCTCCGAGAGCCGGATCACGGGAATGCGCGCCGACACCGGCGGTGCGATCCGCAACCTCGAACGCGATGCCGACCTGGCCCGCAAGGAGCTCACGGGAGCGGACCGCTACAAGGTGGACGACCCTGAAGTCTTTTCGCGCCAGGAGATCATCCGCTCGGAAATCGACCGCACGCTGGCGACCCAGCGCATCGCGACTTCCGACGCGGTCCGTTCGATCCGCCAGGATGTCGCGAAGGTCGATCTCGCCCTTCTCGACATCGAGCGGCGCAAGGCGGGGCTCGCGATCGACCGCGCGACGAAGGGGCTCGACGCGCTGGAGATCAAGGCGCCGCACGACGGCATCCTCGTTTACAAGCGCGATTGGCGCGGCGAGATCACGAAGGTCGGCGACACGGTCTGGCCCGGGGAGCCGGTGGGCGAGATTCCGGAACTCAAGACGATGGTGGCCCGCGTCTACGTCCTCGAAGCCGACGCCGGGGGGCTGGTCCAAGGGCTTCCCGCCACCGTGGTCGTCGAAGCGCACCCCGCGGTCGATTACAAGGCGAAGATCAAGAAGGTGGACACGCTCGCGAAGCGGCGCACGGGTTGGATTCCCGTGCAGTACTTCGGCGCGACGCTCGAGCTTGCCGCGACGGACCCCGATGTGATGAAGCCGGGCCAGCGCGTGCGTGCGGTTCTGGCGTTGGACGCGCTACCGAATGCGATCAGCATTCCGCGAAACGCCGTTTTCGAGAAGAACGGGAAGAAGATCGTCTACAAGCGGGAGGGTTCGGAATTCGCCGCCGCTTTCGTCACGCTCGGTCCGGCCGCGACCGGTCGCGTGGTCGTGGAGCAAGGACTCGCCGCCGGGGACGAGATCGCCCTGCGTGATCCGACGGCGGTTCTCCGGGACGACGAGACGCCGGCCGCGAGGGGTGGCTCCCCGACGGCGCTCCCGGGTGGGCGATGACCTTCGGCGAGTCGTTCGAGAGCGCCCTTCAGAACCTGGGGGTCCACAAGCTCCGCTCCGCGCTGACGATGCTCGGGATGATCTTCGGCGTCGGAGCGGTCATCGCGATGTTGTCGATCGGTGCGGGGGCGGAGAAGCAGGCGCTCGAAATGATAGAGCGCCTCGGCCTGCGCAACGTCCTCCTCCGCTCGAAGGAGATGAAAGACGAAGAGCTCGAGGAGGTCCGGAAGAAGTCCCAAGGCCTGTCGTGGCGCGACGCGCAGGCGATCGAGGACGCAGTTCCGGGTGTCGAGCTCGTCGCCGCCCGCATCGAGATCGAGCCCTACAAAGTTCTCTCGGCGACCGCCAAGACGAAGGCGAAGGTCTACGGGGTGTCGTTCCGCCAGGCGGAGATCTCGCGCCTCCGCGTATCCGAGGGACGCTTCTTCGATGCGCTCGACGAGCGCGGCCACGCGCAGGTGTGTGTCGTCGGACCGGGCGTGCGTCGCGACCTGTTCGGCTACGGTCCCGCCTTGGGAAGCGATCTCAAGGTGAACGACGTCTGGCTGACCGTCGTGGGAGTCCTCCAAGACGAGGGCGGCGCGTCCGCGTTCGAAGGGGTGAGGCTGGGTGCGACGGCGCGCGAGATCTACGTGCCGGTGACGACCGCGAGCCGGAAGTTCGACAGGCCGCCGTTGAAGGCACCGCTCGACGAGCTGATCGTGCGCCTCACTCCTGCGGCCGAGCCGCGCAGGACATCGGCTGTGGTGCGGGAGCTGGTCGATCGGATCCACGGTGGTGCGTCGGACTTCGATCTCGTCGTCCCCGAAGCGCTCCTCGAACAGAGCCGCCGCACGCAGCGCCTCTTCAGCATCGTCATGGGATGCATCGCCAGCATCTCCCTCTTGGTGGGGGGGATCGGCATCATGAACATCATGCTCGCGACGGTGCTCGAGAGGACCCGTGAGATCGGGGTACGGCGCGCCGTCGGGGCGCGACGCCTGGACATCCGCAACCAGTTCGTCATCGAGTCGTTTTCGATCTCGGCCTTGGGCGGAGTCCTCGGAATTGCGGTGGGACTGCTCATTGCGAAGGCGGTCGCCGCCTACGCCGGTTGGCCGACGGTCGTCACGCTCTGGTCGATCGCGCTGTCGACGGGCGTGTCGATCATGGTGGGCCTCGCGTCGGGGATCTATCCCGCCGTCCGCGCCGCTGGACTCGACCCCATCGACGCCCTCCGCTACGAGTAGGGGAAGAGGGGACACTCCCCTTTTTTCTTGTCAAAGCGGTATCCGGGGAGCTTTGCAAGAAAAAAGGGGAGTGTCCCCTCTTCCCCTACTTGTGGGGGAGCGAGTCGAAGGTCGCCCGCAGGACGCGGAACGGGTAGGTCTTCCCGTCGCGCGGCGGCACGCGCAGCCTCCATGCGGTCGGCGGCTCGAACCGGAACGACAGCGTCTTGTGCCGGCTGCGGACCAGGCGGAGGCCCAGCGTCTGGTCGTCGTCGCCTGGGGCATCGAGACGCACGACGACCTCGTGGAGCCCGTCGGATGGGAGCTCGGGCCCGGCGAGATGGCGGCAGTGTTTCCACCACAGCATCTCGTCGAGATTGTCGAACTCGTAGCGCGGCTGCGAGGTGAAGACGGCCTCGACCTGCTGCGCGTGTCCGGGCATGTCGAGGAGAGCCGACGGGCGGACGACGGCGTGCGGCGCGAGCCGGGACTCCAAGCTCGCTCGCGGGAAGAGCAAGGCATGCCCGGTCGCCCTCGCGGGCTCGCGCAGCGCGACGCGACGGACCAACGCGTCGGCGGGGAGGACCACGTAGCCGGTCTCGCGGAGCCCGACGAATGCGCAGCGCTCGGGCGCCTCGAGGTACCGTCTGGCGGTGCCGGCGAGAAGCGTCGCGTCGGTAAGGGCCGACGCGGCTGCCAACGCCTGATCCGAGCCCGCGCGTTGCAGCTCGTCCAATGCGGGACGAAAGTCGAAGCCGTCGGCGCCGGATAGGGCACGCAGCGCCGCGTCGAGCGAAGCGTAGCGCTCGGCCCATCCTGCGCGCGCCGGGCGACCGCTCCGGTACTCGGGGACCGGAAGCGCGCGCAAGACCGCCTCGCGCTCGGGAAGGTCGCGTGCCGACGCGGCCGACGAGGACTCCCAGATCAACGCTTTGGCGACGAGCTCCGGATGGACCTCCGCGAGTCCGGATTGCCGCCGGTCGCGGTCCGGAAAGGGAAGACAGGGGTGCCCCGCCATCGCCAGCGCGGTGATGAGATCGGGTCCGCTCACGTAAGGTGCCCCGTCCGGTCGGGAGGTGGGAAGCCTCACGCCCAATCGCCGCCGCACCCAGCCGTCGACGCGGCGGGGTTTCCCCGCCGTCCCGGCGAGGGCGACGGGGACGTCGACCGCGAGGAGGAACGGCTCGCCCGCCGTGAGGTTCGAAATCTCGCGCGCTAGCGCGGGAAGACCGTCGACCCGAACGACGGTCGCTGCGGCTCCCTGCGCGTCCAACGCGACGATCGTTGCGGTGCCGGAGGCTCCGTCGAGCTCGCGGAGGTCGGCTCCGAAGATGCGCATCGTTCTCGATTATGGCGCAGTTTGCGTCTCGCGGAACACGATCCCCATCGGCTCGAGCGCGTCTAGGACCGGCTCGTAGATCTCGGGGTCGACGGGGATGCGAACGCCGGTCGACGCGAGGCGCCCGTCGAGGATCAACCGGGCGGCGACCGCGGCGGGGAGCGAGACCGTGCGGGCCATCGCCGAATCGCCTCCCGGCTCGCCGAAAGCGACGAGCGTCGAAACCCTGGTTCCGGGGCGGTCGTCCGGGTCGACGACCCCGAACTCGTGCCGCAGCACGATCAAGTCGCGCTCGCCTGCGCCGTACGCCATCGATTCGGCCAGCCGGGCGCAGAGCGCGTCGATCGGCGCCATTTTGGTGCCGCCCAGCGGGCGGTCGGAAAAGAGGCCCGCAAAGAGGAGCCGTTTGATGACGGCATGATCCGAGGCGACGCCCACACGCGCGGCGACGCGCTCGAGCAAAGGGGCGTTCCCCGGCGCGGCGAAGGCCTCCATGAACTCCTCGTACGTCGTACCCGGCCTCCACCCGCGGGGGACGTCGTCGAGCAGCCCAAGCCGCGAGACGGCGTGCAGGGTCTCGCACCAGCCCGGGTAGCGTAGCGTTCCTCGGAACATCGTGTGGACTCCCGTGATGCCGTAGGTTGCGACGTACGCGGTAGCATCCCTGTTCGGGTAGACCTCGAAGCGGCCCAGCTCGGGAACGTCGTAGGGCGCGACGCGCGTGAAGATCTCCTCCCCCGGAACGTCGACGATCCGTCCGTCCTCGAGCCAACGCGCCGCGTTCAACCCCGCCGCCAGCACGCCCCGAGGGCTCCACGAGAACTTGTAGCCCCAGGGGTTCGTGTTCGCCTCGGGGGCGGGGAAGCCCCCGCAGCAGCTGCGGAAGGACGTAAGCCGCGAGCCGCCGTCCCCGAGCTTACGGATCGCGCGCATGGCCGACATGTGGTCGAGCCCGGGGTCGAGTCCGATCTCGTTGAGGACGAGAACCCCGGCTTCGCGCGCGGCCCCGTCCAACGCGCGCATCTCGGCGGAGACGTAGGACGTCGTGATGAGCGGCACGCGGTGTGCGATCGCGACCTTCGCAACCTCGACGTGGAGCGTGTACGGAAGGAGGCTCACGACGAGGTCGGCGTCGGCGACACAGGTGGCGAGCGAGGCGTCATCGAGCGACGTTGCGACGGCGCGCCCACGCCCCTCGGCGCCCAACACCTTCGCGGCTTTCGCACCGTCCTTGTCGCCGACGGTTAGCGCGATGTCCGGAAACTTCGCGAGGTGAGAAACGAGCGGACGGCTGACGAGTCCGGCTCCGAGCACGAGGACCCTTTTCATCGAAGGTGCTGCCCGAGGTAGGCATACGACGGCGTGAGCCGTCCATGGTGGACGATCACCGCCCGTTTGACCTCGTCGACCACGTCGAGAGCGTCGAAGGGCCGCGACCAGTCGCAGCGCGCGAGCGCGGGGAGGAACCGCAAGAGCGCGTCGCCGAAGTGCTGCGACGCATCGACCGGCAGCTCGCAGGGGAGGTTGTCGACCGCGAGGATCACCGGGCCGCGCCCGGCGACCCCGCTGACGGCTTCCCCCGAAGCGACGTCGTACACGTAGACGGGATCCCCAGGCGTCGTGATCCTGACGTTGGCTTCGATCGAGCCGGACAGGTCGCACGAGATGTCGCCGATGACGCGCAGACGCGGAGCGGCGTCTCCTCCGTACAGAGCGCGAATGTCTTCGAGGCAGGCGACGCGCGGATGCCCCGGCTCCCAATAGATGCCGTTGACGAGAACGGTGAGGTGGCGCAGATGCGCCGCCATCCCGCCGCTCGTCCTGTCGCCGCGGGTGAAGACGACCTTGTAGAGAATGTTCCGCGGAAGATCCGCGTTCGTGACCATCGACGGAAGATCCTCCGGAAGAACCTCTTCGTGGGGGAGATGGTCGAAGATCTCCTGGGCCCCCTTCGAAGCGTTGCCCGAACCCGTGAAGCCGATCACCAGAGGGTGCAGAGGGCCGGGAACGCCGTCGCGCCTGATGCTTCCGGCCACGCGTGCGAGCTCGGCATGGGCCTCTTCGAGATCCGCGTAGTCGTGCGCCAACCGCAACGACGCGAACGGCGAGGCAATGCCCTCCCACACGAGGCGCCGTCCCAGGCTTGCCAACGTGTCGAGCATTCCGGCGAACCCTGCATGCCGCCCGAAAAAGACCAGGCGGCGTCCCCGCTCATCCGCGATCTTCTCGTATTCGATGAGCGAGGAGCCAAGCTCCATCAGCCGGCGCAGCATCGGCATGTTCCCCGGCTGCCCCTTGGTCACGTGCGCGAAGAAGAGATAGACCGTTTCCGCGTTGAGCCTTTCGGCAGGAATCTCCTTGACGCCGACGACGAGCGGGCACGACGACAGGTCTTCGACGACGTGTGCGCCCGCGGCGCGGTAGGCCTCGTCGGGAAAAACTCGGAGCGTGGACGGCTCGACGGCGACTGCGACCCCGTGGCGCGTGAGCTCTTTGACGTGCTCGGGGGTCAACGGCGCCCTGCGTTCCCAGCGATTCTTGTCCTCGCGCCGAATGCCGATCATGCGTGGCATGCTAGCAGCCGGTCGGAATCGAGAAGGAGGACCGCCGATGCTCGCCAGCGCCTTGCTATCAGCCGCCCTTGCCGCTCCCGCCGTTCCCACCGAAGAGAGTCACGACGCGACGATCCATCACTCGTTCGACGACGTGGCGAAGTGGGTCCAGGTTTTCGACGACCCGGCCCGAGACGCCTGGCAGAAGCCCGATGCCGTCCTCCACGCGCTCGGTGTCGCGCCGGGGATGACCGTCGCCGACCTCGGAGCGGGAACGGGTTACTTCAGCGTTCGCCTCGCGAAGGCCGTCGGCGACAAAGGCCGGGTGCTGGCGATCGACGTCGAGCCCAAGCTCGTGGATTACATGAAAGAGCGGGCGGCGAACGCGCACCTCGCCCAGCTCGTACCGCTGCTGGCTCCCGTCGACGATCCGCGCCTTCCCGAGCGCGGCGTCGATCTCGTGCTCATCGTCGACACCTGGCATCACATCGACGATCGCCTGCACTACCTCGCGAAGCTGGCCGCAGGATTGAAGACGGGCGGCCGTGTGGCGGTCGTCGATTTCAAGAAGGGCGACTTCCCGGTGGGACCCCCGGATGCGCACAAGCTGACGGCGGACGCCGTCGCCGCCGAATTCGCCGCGGCCGGTTGGAAGCAGGCCCAGCACTGGGACGAGCTCAGCTACCAGTACGTGCTCGTTTTCACTCCCCCCGCGGCTTCGGGCGGTGCGTCGCGATAGCGGTCCAGGGGTCTTCGGGCCACGGGTGCCTCGGGTAGCGCGGGCGCAGCTCCTTCCGAACCTCGGGGTAGGTCCGATTCCAGAAACTCCTGAGATCGCGCGTCGTCTGCACCGGGCGCCCGTTCGGCGCGAGCAGCTCGAAGACCACTGCGTCTCCGCGCGCGCCGACCTTCGGTGAATCCGCGAGACCGAACACCTCTTGAAGCTTGACCGAGGCGACGACCGTTCCATCGTCGCGATAGACGAGCTTCGCGCTGCGCCCGGAGGGCAACCCCAACGTCTCGGGGGCGAGACGGGCGAGCTCGCGGCGCGTTTCGTGTCCGATCGACGCCGAAATGGTCAGCGCGGGCAGCGTCGTTCTTCCGGCGCACGCCACCTGCGCGATGGCGTCGAGATCGACGTCGATCCCCGCAAATCGCAGGCGGGCGGCGATCGGCAACTGGTCGGGCGTCACGCCGCGTGCGACGAAGGCGGCAACGAGCAGCGCAAAGGCGGAAGCCGGGTCTGCCGTCACCACGCGCTCGGCGATCGTGAGCTCGTAGACGCGCTCGACCGCAACCGCGACGACCGCTCCCGTCGCGGGATCGAACCGATGCTCAACCGCACGATGGGTCGGTGGAAGCCATGAACGCTCGACGCGGCTGGCGAGGCGCACCAGGGCCTCGGAGCCGGGGCCGCGTTCCCCGGCCGCAACGTCCAAGGCCAGGAGGAACTCGCCGTCGACGACGACGCTCTGACGATCGAGCACGCCGCCGCGCCCCGATGCGAGCAGGACGCGCGGGGACCCGGCGGCTCTCCGCCGCGCGAGACGGTCCGGAAAACCGGCGAGGAGCGCGCGCCGCACGACGGACTCGTCGTTTTCGCCTACGACTCGAGCAGCGGCAACTCCTGCTGCGAACTTGCGGTCGTCGAGCACGCGTCGCGTCGCCGCTGCGATCTCTTCGTTCGCGCGCCGGATCGCGGGCGTGGCCTGGCCGAGCTGATCGGCGCGCGCGACGACGTCGGACGCGCCCGACGGAAGCGGGCCCGGCGGGGAGTAACGCTCGGAGAGAACGGTGCATGCGGCGACGGCCAGCGGGGAGCCTCCGGAGGCGACGAGCACGCGCGCGAGGCGTGGTGGAACGGGGAGGCGGCGCAGCAGGTCGCCGAGTGGCGTCATGCGATCGCCGAGGACGGCGCCCAGCAGGCGCAGGAGCGCCATCGCGGCGGCGATCGCAGCCGGTGGCGGCGCTTCGAACCACTCGAAGCTCTCGGGATGTCCTCCCCATGCGAGCACCTCGAGAACCGGGGAGGCCAGATCGACTCGCTCGATCTCCGGCTCGCGGTGCGGCCGCAAGACGTCGCGCGGATCCCACAGTCGAATCGCGCGCCCGGGAGCCGTGCGCCCGGCGCGCCCCGCACGTTGGTCTGCGGAATCGAGCGAGATGCGCTCGGTCTCCAACCGGTCGATGCCGGCTGCCACGTCGAGGCGCGGCACCTTGTGAAGGCCGGAATCGATCACCGCCGTAACGCCCGGGACCGTGATCGAGGTCTCCGCGACGTTGGTCGCGAGGATCACCCTGCGGGCCGGAGACGGTGCTAGCGCATCGTCCTGTTCCTCCGGGGACGATCGGCCGGAAAGCTGCACGATGCGCGCGCCGCGAAGGGTGGGGCTCCCGGCTAGCGCCCGCGCGGCTCGCGCGATCTCGGGAACGCCGGGGAGAAAGACCAAGACATGGCCACCCTCCCTCGCGAGCTCTGCGCGGATCGCGTCCGCGGGCTCTAGCCCGGGTGCGTATTCGACGGTGACGGGGAATTGGCGTCCCTCGATGCGAACCACTACTGCTCCGCCGAGGAAGGCTCCGACCGGCTCGGCGTCGAGCGTCGCGGACATCACGACGATGCGGAGGTCGTCGCGTACGAGCCACGCCTGTCTCGCCAGGGCGAGCGCCAGGTCGGCGTGAAGGCTGCGCTCGTGAAACTCATCGACGATGATCGTGCGAAACCCGGTGAGGAGCGGATCGGACTGCAGGCGCGCGGTCAGGATCCCTTCGGTGGCCACGAGGACGCGGGTGCCCGCCGAGAATCGTCGGTCGAAGCGCACGTGCCATCCCGCCTCCTCGCCGAGCGTCCAGCCGCGCTCGGCCGCGATGCGCCGGGCGAGCGATCGGGCCGCGAGACGACGCGGCTGCAACACGATGACGGGGCCGTCTTCGGCCAATGCGGGCGGCACGCGCGTCGTTTTTCCAGCCCCTGGAGGTGCTACGACGACGACGGCGCGATGCCTCCGCGCGAGGTCGCGGATCGTGTCGAGGTGCGGGTCGATGGGGAGGGGATCGATCATCGAGCCCGGTTCACCGCTCCTCGATCTCGGCCACGATCGCATCGGTCATCGCGCGCGTCGTGGCCGCCCCGTGAGCGACGACGTCCGGGCCGGCGCGCAGCCGCAGCATGTCGTAGGTTCGCACGCGACCCGCGGCGACGACTCTGGCGATCGCTGCGCGAATCCGCGCGGCGACCTCGGGTGCGCCGTCGTTTTCGGCGAGAAGGGCCCCTGCCAGGATCGCCGCGATGGGATTGGCGATCGGAACGTCGAACCGGGCGTGACCGGGAGCCGACCCGTGCGTCGGCTCGAAGATCTTGACGTCGTGGCCGATGTTCGCCGAGCACGCGAACCCCGGTCCCCCCGTCAAGGCGGCGGCCGCGTCCGACACGATGTCGCCGAACAGGTTCGAGGCGGCGATCACGTGGTGCTCCTCCGGACGCCGGACGAGATCCATGAGGAGGGCATCGATGTTGAGAATCGACAGCGCAACCTGCGGCCAGGCCAGGCTCACCTCGCGGGCGGTCTCCTCGAACAGTCCCGAGGTCTCGCGCAGGACGTTCGGCTTTTCCGCGAGCTCCACGGTCGGGATTCCGCGCGACGCGGCCAAGCGGAACGCGGCATCGAGGATCCGCCGGCAGGCTCCGCGCGTCACGATGCGCACGGTCACGGCGAGGTCTCGGCCCGCGACCTCCGTAAACGGCGCGAACTTGGGATGGAGCGCAAGAGCCCGGCGCACCTCGGCCGGAGGATCGGTCCACTCGACCCCCGCGTAGAGCCCCTCGGTGTTCTGCCGGAAGACGACGATGTCGAGCGGCGGTTCCTCGGTCGATCCGTCGGCCCTGCGTCTCACGAAGTTGTTGGGGTTTCCCGGGAAGCTCTTACACGGCCGGACGCAAATGTCCTGGCCGAAGCGTTGGCGCAGCATCAGGATCGGACTTGCGTATTTCAGTCCGCGGCCCTTGAGCCGAGCCGGCAGCTCGGCTTCCGCAGCGGCCGGTGGTTTGGACGTGATCGCGCCCAAAAGCCCGAGCCGGTGCTCGGCAAGCAGGTCGATCGTTCGCCGCGGGAGCGCGTCCCCGTCTCGCAGCCAGCAGGACCAACCGATCTCGGCGGTGACGAACTCCGCGTCGAATCCCGCGGCTTCGAGGGCGCGCACCGCTTCCGGCACGACGACCGATCCGATGCCGTCGCCCGGCATGACGACGACCGTTCGCTTCGCTCTACTCACCGCCACTCGCACTCCGGGCCCGCAGGAACGCGTCCAGGCCGCCGGTCGCGATCAACTCCCGCGCGACGGGTGGCAGCCAGGCGAGATCGATCGTGATCTGTTCTTCCGTGAAGACGGCCGCCTGCGACGCGTCTTTGAGGCGGTCGCGCAGAGAGCTCACCAGGTCGGGCCGTTCGACCGCGGGGAAGCCGTTGTTCCAGGAGTTGCGCCGGAAGTTGGGCGCGAGGCTTGCGGCGACCACGGCCCTGATCCCGGCGGCCATGAGCGCGGTCACAGCCTGCTCGCGGCCCGAGCCGCTCCCAAAGCGTAAGCCTGTGACGAGGACGTCGCCGGGCCGCACCCGAGCGGCGAAGGCGGGATCGATCGAGCCGAAGACGGCGCGCCTCAGCTCGTCGCTCGATGCGCCGTCGGCGTAGACAAGGTGCGCGGGGCAGAGAGCGTCGGTGTCGATGCCGTCTCTCAGGAACGCGACGAGACGTCCGGTGATGCGTCCCGCCTCGATCGACGTCGCGTGCTCGGCCGGGGCCGCGGCGATCGCTTGTCGCGTGATGCGTCGCAACGGAGCCGTCGTTCCGCCCACGCACGGACCGCAGATGAATCCCGCCGCGGCGGATGCGGCGACGACGGCCGGGCTCGCGAGATAGCAGCGCGCCTGCGAGGAGCCCATCCGTCCCTTGAAATTCCGGTTCGAAGCGGAGATCCCCGTCTCGCCCGGTTCGAGAAGGCCGGCGCCCAAGCCGATGCAGGGGCCGCAGCCGGAAGGGAGCGCGATGGCGCCCGCATCGAGGAGCGCACTCCACGCTCCGCTCGCCTCGGCGGCGGCCTGCACCCTTGCACTCGCCGCGGCGACGTACAAGGAGACGCCCGTGGCGACACGCCGACCGCGCAGCACTCCGGCCGCCGCGTCGAGGTCCGAGATTCGTCCGTTCGCGCACGACACGAGGTAGGCCTTCTGGATCGCGATGCGATCGCTCGCTATGGCAGCGACGGGCACCGCGCGGCCCAGCGTGTCCGGTCCCGCGACGTGAGGAGAGACGGCGGCGAGATCGAAGGTGATGGTCGCGACGTACGACGCTTCGGCGTCGGCCCGCACCGAGCCCGCGGACGGGAAGACGCCGGCGATCGCACCCCACTCGGTCGTCAGATTCGAAATGGTGAGGCGATCGTCCGGCGCAAGCGACGCGACGCCCGGTCCGCCGAATTCCACGACCGCGCCCAAGGCGTCATTCGGATAGAGCGCGCACAGGAGCATGGCGACGTCCTTGCCCGTCGCACCCTGCGGGAGCCGCCCCTCGAACACGACACGGACGCTCGGTGGAACCTGCCACCAGAACATCCCGGAGGCCCAGATTCCCGCGGCGTCCGACCGCGCCACCGCCACGCCCAAGGCACCGAGGGCGCCGTACATGTTGGCGTGCGAGTCCGCGGCGACGCAAAGCTCGCCCGGACGCACGTGGCCTCGCTCGATCATCACCTGATGCCCGATCCCCGTACCTGCCGCGTGGAATTCCATCCGTTGCTCGCGGGCGAACGCCTCGATCGCCGCATACTTCGCAAGATTCGCCGGCGTCTTGTTCTGGATATCGTGATCCAGGACGATGACGCACCGTGAGGGATCGGCGACCCGGGTCGCACCCATCGACAGGAATCGCGCCAGAACCGCGGAGCTGTTGTCGTGAGTCATCAGCTTCTTCGGGCGAAGCCAGACGACGTCTCCTGGACGTGGCGGATGGCCCAGCGGGGTGCCGCAAGCGTGGGCTTCGACGACCGCCTCGACGAACGTGCGCGCCATGAAGCCGAGTATAGGCGGGCTTCGGACTCACGAGACGAGGGGATCTAGCGAGCGAAAGCGACGAGCGAGAGCATCAGCGCCGTCAGCCACGCGATCGAGTACAGCATCGTGCGCCGGGCCCAGGCCCCTTCGACGGGTCCGGTGATTCCGCGCTTCGCGAACCAGAGGAAACCGGCGCCGAGCGCTGCGGCAGCGGCCGAATAGGCGAAGCCCGCGAGCCCGAGCGGCTGGGCCAGGAGGCTCACCGCAACCAGCGCGACGGTGTAGAACGCGAGCCAGCGGGCCGCGGTCACCGGCCCGCGCGTCACCGAGAAGACCTTGAGCCCGCCGCGACGGTAGTCGTCCTCTAGGTAGATCGCGATCGCGAGGAAGTGCGGGATCTGCCAAAAGAACAGGATGCCGAACAGGAACCAGCCGGGGAGCGAGAGCGTGCCCGTCGCCGCGGTCCAACCCATGAGCGGAGGGATCGCGCCGGGGATCGCACCGACCTCCAGCGCCCACGGCGAGAGCTTCTTGAGCGGCGTGTAGACGAGCACGTAGGTTGCGTGGGCGACCGCTCCTAGAAGCGCGGTCAACGGGTTGATCGCGATGGCGAGAATCGGAATCGCGAAGGCGCCACAGACGACACCCAGCGCCAGCGCGGTCCACGGGTCGAGGCGACCCGCGGGAAGGGGGCGGTTGCGCGTGCGGATCATGAGACCGTCGGTCTCGCGCTCGTACCAGCAGTTGAGAGTGTTGGCCGAACCCACGAGCAGCGCGGTGCCGCAGAGCAATAGCGCGGTGCGGGCAGCGCCGATTCCGCCCGGGGCGAGCCAGAGTCCCATCGCGGTCGTGAAGACGACCATCGATGTGATGCGGGGCTTCGCGAGATCGAGGAGATCGCGAAAAGTCGAGATGGAAAACGTGTCCGCGGCGACGCTTTGGCCGGAGAGGATCGGTTGGGATTCGACGGGATTCACGACCGGCGGATTCTAGCAGCCCCGCCCGCGGTCTCGCCGAAACTTTCGCTTTGAAACGTCGAGAGCCGCGCCCTTCGCCAGGCCGCGGCCGGAAGCCCCGCCTTGCGGGCGAGATGATCGAGCAGCTCGGTGAGGGTCCACCCCTGCTCCGTGGCGACCTCGGGAAGGAAGAGGGCGCGGCGGCCGTCGCATTCGAGCACGACGCCGTCCTGTCCGACGACGATCGCTTCCGCGCCTTCGACGTGGACCATCGGCGTCAGCGCCGACACCGAGACCAGGAGGCCGGGATGCTCCTCGCGCGTGAGCGGAGCGAAGCGCGGGTCCGCAAACCCGGCATCGACAGCCGAAGCGACGACGGCTTCGTGGGCGGAAAGCCGCGCCTCGGTCGAACCGATGCACCCACGGAGCCGGAGCGCGCCGTCGCCACCTTGCGCCTTGAGCGTCACGAAGCACGCCCGCGGAGCCGCAAGCGCCGGCGTCATCGCCAAAGTCCGTCGCGCGTCGGTGAGCGCCCCGTCATCGAACAGCCTGTCCTCGATGGCCGCCCGGGCGAGCGCGAGCAGCGCAGCACCCTCTTCGGGGGTCAGCCTCGCGCTCATCGCACCGCCGGGGCGGCCGCGGGCACCGCGATCGCCGCGTAGGAGACCGAGTGGTCCCAGCTCCCGGTCATGCGTCCCGACGTGTCGTACTCGAGGAGCTTCGTTTTACCTGCGGCGCGCGGCAGCAGCAGGAGCACATCGATCGCGCGGTGCCCGCAAATCGTCGCTCCCGTCGATTGCACGTAGCGATTGAAGGCCGCGGCGTCGCCTACCTCGATGGCGGCTACCGCCCCCAAGTCCAATTCGCGGATCCGCGCGGGGACGTCGTCCACGAACGGCACGAAGCCGAATCGGGGGCCGAAGTGTGTGAAATCGGAGGAGACGACGACGAGCGTGGACGCGCCCGGCAGTCGCGCAAGCGCCTCCGCGATGCGCCGCGCGTCCTCATGCGTGGCCCGCCCGCCAAGAAGCAAAGGCACGATGGGCGCGGCCTCGGCGAGAACCCGCTGCAAGAACGGCAGCTCCGCCTCGAGGGCGTGCTCCGGCTCGAACATCCGGTCGTCCGCGCGGAAGCCCGCGGCCTCTCGAAGGGCCGCGACAGCCTCGCGGTCGATCGGAACGTCGCCGAGCGGCGTGCGGTAGGCGGTTGCCGCGTCGGGGAGCGCGGCGCCGGGAAATGCGAAGTAGTGGCTCGGCCCGAGGAGAACGACGCGATCGAACGAGCGCCCTCGTAGCCTTGAGAAGGCGGAGGCTGCGACGGCTCCCGAGTAGACGAACCCTGCGTGGGGCACGATGAGCGCGGCCGCGGGTAGGGCCGCGCCCGTCGCTCGCGCCGCCGCAGCTTCGAGAAGCCCGTCAACGAGACCTGCCAGCTCTTCGCGATCCCGCGGATACCAACTGCCCGCAACCGCCGGACCGAGCACATGGGTGTGTCGCATGTCGTCACACGCTCCTTTCTTCGTGCGACGCGAGCTCGTCGGCGACCGCCTTGGCCACTGCCTGGGGCGTCCTGCGATGCGTGTCCACGGTCACGTGAGCTTGCGCGTACCGCGCCTCGCGGCTGCTCAGCATCGCGCGAAGCTCGGCCATGGCGTCGGGATGGTCCGCCATCGGTCGCCGGTCCCCCTGCGCGACGACGCGCCGCCAATGGTCCTCGGGCCGGGCGCGCAACCAGACGACCGTCGTGCGATCGAGCAGCGCCTTCCACGTGGAGGGCTCGTTGACGACGCCCCCGGCCGCCGCGACGACCGAGGCGCGCGACCCGGCGAGGATCGATTGCAGCGTCTCACGCTCGAGCCGCCGGTAGTAGCGCTCGCCGTGGAGCTCGAAAATCTGATCGAGCGGCAGTCCGGCGGCTTCCTGCACCAGCGCGTCCATCTCGACGAAGGGAACCCCAAGCTTCGCGGCGAGCAGCGGACCGACCGTGCTCTTCCCCGCGCCCCTTAGGCCCGTGAGCGCGATGACGGGGCCGCGAGGGCGCGGCGCGCGAAGAAGCGCATCCGGGGTCGTGTCGAGCGCCCCGGCGAGATCGACCAGGCGAACCAGCGAGACATTGCCATCACCCGTTTCGATTCGAGCCAGAAACCGCACGGAAAGCCCGGAGCGCGAGGCGAGCTCCGCGCGGCTAAAACCCAGCGACTCGCGAAGGCGCCTGACCCTCGATGCGAGAAGGTCCAGGGCCTCGTTGGACGTCCGGCGAGCGGTTGGCATTCGTGCACTATAGTGCAGCGCAAGAACCGCAGCGACCGGGCTCTTGGTGCAGTATAGTGCCCGCTCTCTTGCGACCGCGAGACGGAGGAAGACCCTTTGGAAGCAACGACGCGACAAGAGCCGATCACCTTCGATCGCACCCCCGAGACGTACGCCCACTGGAAGCTGGCGATTGTGGGGTCGCAGGCCACGCTCGTGATGGGGGTGCAAGAGGATCGCCCGCTCCGGCCGGGGTACCGGCTCAAGCTCAACTCCTACGACCTGGGAGTGGACCTCGAGCTCCACGACGCCGTCATGCGCCTCCGCTTCGAGCACCCCGAAGTTCGCTGCGTGGTCGTCACCGGCGCGCTCCCGCGCGTGTTCTGCGCGGGGGCGAACATCAACATGCTCGCCAGCTCGACGCATTCGTTCAAGGTGAACTTCTGCAAATTCACCAACGAGACGCGGCTCGCGATCGAGGACGCGTCCGCGTTCTCCGGGCAGAGATACCTCGCGGCGCTGAACGGCGTGTGCGCCGGAGGCGGGTACGAGCTGGCGCTGGCGTGCGACGAGATCGTGTTGGTGGACGACGGCAACTCAGCCGTCAGCCTCCCCGAGGTGCCCCTTCTGGGCGTCCTTCCGGGGACCGGCGGCCTGACCCGCCTCGTGGACAAACGCAAGGTCCGCCGCGATCTCGCCGACATGTTCTGCACGGTGGCCGAAGGGGTGAAGGGGAAACGCGCGGTCGCTTGGAATCTCGTGGACGAGGTCGCGACGAAGAGCCGGTTCGACGAGGCTGTCACACGCCGGGCGAAGGCGCTCGCCGCGTCGTCGCCCGCGCGCGCGACGAAGGGGGTCGCGTTGCCCAAGCTTGCGAGGACGAATGATGGGGACACGATCCGCTGGGAGCACGTGACGCTCGCGATCGACCGAGACAAGCGCACCGCGTCGCTGACCCTGCGAGGGCCTTCCGCCGGTTTGCCGCAAGACGCGGCGGCCGTTCGCGCGCTCGGCGCGGGCTGGTGGCCGCTCGCCGCTTTCCGCGAGCTCGATGAGGCGCTCCTTACGCTGCGGCACAACGAAGAGGAGATCGGGCTCGTCCTCCTTAGGACCCAAGGCGACGTCGCGGCCTGTCTCGCACTCGACCAGGTCCTAGACGCCAACGCCTCCGACTGGTTCGTCGGCGAGGTCCGGCTCTTCATCGCCCGCACGCTCCGGAGGCTCGATCTGACCGCACGCTCGCTCTACGCACTGATCGAGCCCGGTTCCTGCTTCGCGGGGACGCTGTTCGAGATCGCGCTCTCAGCGGATCGCTCGTACATGCTCTACGACAAGGACCAGGCGGTCGCGGTCGCCGTGTCCCCGATGAACGGCGGCGCCTATCCGATGACCCACGGGTTGACCCGCCTTGGCGTGCGCTTCTACGGGAATCCCGAAAAGGCGGCCGAGCTCGCCGGGGCGCCGCGCGTCTACGACCCGACCGACGCCGAGGAGGCCGGCCTCGTGACCGTCGTCGCCGACGACATCGACTACGCCGACGAGGTGCGCGTCGCCATCGAGGAGCGGGTGAGCCTCTCTCCCGACGCGCTCACCGGCATGGAAGCCTCGCTGCGCTTCCCCGGGGGAGAAACGGGGAACAGCAAGATCTTCGCGAGATTGTCCGCGTGGCAGAACTGGATCTTCCAGCGCCCGAACGCCGTCGGCCCGACGGGTGCTTTGACCCTTTACGGAAAGCCCGAGCGTCCCGTGTTCGATTTCAGGAGAACCTGATGCAGCTCCACGAGAAGATCCCGAACAACGTCAACCTCTCGCAGGACAAGCGTCTCTTGCGGGCTCTGGAGAAGTGGCAGCCGGATTACCTCAAGTGGTGGCACGAGGCGGGGCCGTCCGACTTCCAGTCGAACGAGATCTACCTCCGCACCGCGATCTCGGTGGACGCGAAGGGGTGGGCGCACTTCGACTACGTGAAGATGCCCGACTACAAGTGGGGGATCTTCCTGGCCCCTCCCGAAAACGACCGGAGAATCGGCTTCGGCGACTTCCTCGGGAACGCGGCGTGGCAGGAGGTCCCCGGGGAGTTCCGCAACGCCCTGCGGCGCATCATCGTGACGCAAGGAGACACCGAGCCGGCGAGCGTCGAGCAACAGCGCCTTCTCTGCGACACCGCTCCGTCGATGTACGACTGCCGCAACCTGTTTCAAGTCAACGTCGAGGA